>CAOJFR010000023.1 GCA_948434855.1 uncultured Clostridia bacterium
TTTAGGTTTATGTGTTCAGAAATAATAATAGAAAAAGCGTTACTATTCTTGCAAGAAGAAATCCCACATGGGCTTGCAATAGAAATCACAAATTTTGATGAATCAAAGAAAACTCTTAAAATTGACGCAAACATTGTCACAGACAATTCAAGGCACAAATCAATAATTATTGGTTCTAATGGGGCAATGCTAAAAAAAATTGGAACTTCTGCAAGGGCAGATATAGAAAAACTTGCTGGTGCAAAAGTCATGTTAGATTTATTTGTTAAAGTAAAAATAGATTGGAAAGATGATAACATTGCGCTTGCAGATTTTGGCTTTTCAAAAAAAGATTTATAAATTTAAAATAGCCTGAATAAAAATAAAGCTTTTTGGAAATGATTTATCCATAAGGAGATTTTATGAACAAAAACAAATATGAACAAGGCAAACAAATTTGTGAGAAAATTTTTCAGATGACAGGCGATATAAGATATCATAATATGATGAATGGTTTTAATGAACTTTCTCAAGAAAAAGAGCATGAAAAGTCAGATGGCTGCGAGAGAGAATTTTAATAAAAAACGCAAAATCTCATAAAATTTAGTGAAATTTGCGTCAAAAATGCTGTATTTTAGCAAAAATTAAGTAAACAATGGAAGAAATTAAAACAAAAGGAATAGTTATAAGGACAAAAGATTTTAAAGATAGTGACAAAATTGTTACTATCTTTTCTGCTGATTTGGGGCTAGTTTCTGCAAGGGTTCGTGGCGTAAAAAAGTCTGGAGCCAAGCTAACTTTTGCTGTTCAACCATTTGCACTTTGTGAGTTTATGCTAATTAAAAGTGGTGACTTTTACACCTGCATAAATGCCACAAGCATAGACCAGTTTTTTAATATAACCAATGATTTTGATACATACATTTTCACTTTGGCGTGCCTAGAGGTTTGCTATAAAACGGTAAAGGAAAACTCTCCAGAGCCAGAGCTGTTTTTGTTTTTGGTTAAAGCGCTTAAGGCTGTGTGCTATGATGGGCTCAGTGCAATGTATGTGTTTATAAAGTTCATGTTAAACTCGCTTAAATATTTAGGTTTTGAAATTGTCATAGGTTCTTGTGCGTGTTGCCATGAAAATTTAAATGAAAGTTTAATTGCATTCTCTTATGATTACAATGGCTTAATTTGCGGAAAGTGTGCCAATAAAAATGAATACTTAGAGCTTACAAAAGGTGAGTATGCAATTTTAAAAAATATAGATGGAACAGAAATTGAAAATCTTAACAATCTTAAATTTTTGTCAAGAAACGACCTTGTTTCAGTAATAAGTTTGCTTATTAAAGATTTCAGGCTTCATACCGATGAAGAGATTGAAAGCATAAAAAAATTTTTATAACTGCCTGCATATTGACTAATCTGACAAATTCTGCTATAATTTATTCAATAATTAAAGGGAGAAAAACTTATGCAGTTTAATAAAAATATTATTGAAAATGGAGTGGCTTGTCCTTGTTGCAGCCTAAGATATAAGCTTATTGAAAAATTTTATAATAAAGAAACAAAAACTTTTGCACCAAGGTTTTATGCAGACAACAAACATGCCCAACAGCTTTATCAATATAAAAAGGAAAAATATAATTTAACAAAAGAGCCATTATATTTTTATGCAGAACCAATAGAACTTAAAAATGGAAGCATATATTTAAAGTGTGAAAAATGTGAAGGCGAGTTTGTGGTTTCCAAAAGAGGCGAGGTTGCAATGCTTTCTTCTGGCAAAAGCGAAAGGGGCGAATAGTCATAAAATTTAAAAGACAAAACTTAATATAAAATAAAAAGCAGGTGAGAGCCTGCTTTTTTTATGCTGATGACAAAAATAGTTAAGTTGACCAAAAATAAATAAGTTTGCTCAAACTTTAAAAAAGTTGTTATTTTTAATTGCATAAAAGAAATTGCTTTGCTATAATCGTTTTAGCTGGTGGAGAAACCACCGCATATTTCACAAGGAGATTTTTTATGCAAAAATATGTTTATAAGTTTGCCGAAGGCAACAAAGACATGCGTGAAATCTTAGGCGGAAAGGGTGCAAACCTTGCAGAAATGGCAAGACTTGGATTCCCAGTTCCTAACGGTTTCACAGTATCTACCGAAGCTTGCACAAAGTATTATGAAGATGGTAGACAAATTAGTGATGAAATTCAAAAACAAATTGAAGAGCACATTGCTTGGCTTGAAGAAGACAATGGCAAAAAGTTTGGTGATCCAGTAGAGCCATTACTAGTTTCAGTAAGATCTGGTGCAAGAGCATCAATGCCTGGAATGATGGACACAATCTTAAACCTTGGTCTAAATGATATTTCAGTTGAAGGTTTTGCAAAAAAGACCAACAACCCAAGATTTGCTTATGACTCATATAGAAGATTCATTCAAATGTATAGTGACGTTGTTATGGAAGTTTCAAAGAAAGAATTTGAAGCAAAAATTGACGCTCTTAAAGAAAAGAGAGGAATCAAAAATGACGTAGACCTCACAGTTGAAGATCTTAAAGAGCTTGTTGCAGACTTCAAAGCAACATACAAGGCAACCATTGGTTCAGATTTCCCACAAGATGCAAAAGAGCAACTTATGGGCGCTATCAAAGCTGTATTTAGATCATGGGACAACCCAAGAGCAAATGTATACAGACAAATGAACGATATTCCATATTCATGGGGAACAGCCGTAAACGTTCAAACCATGGTATTTGGAAACATGGGAGAAACATCAGGAACTGGTGTTGCATTCTCAAGAAACCCAGCAACTGGTGAACCAGGACTCATGGGTGAATATTTAATGAACGCTCAAGGTGAAGACGTTGTTGCTGGTGTAAGAACTCCAGAAAAAGTTGAAACATCACTCAAAGAGCACAACCCAGCAGTTTATGAACAACTTCTAGAAACTGCAACAAAACTTGAAAATCATTTCCATGATATGCAAGATATGGAATTTACAGTTCAAGAAGGCAAGCTATATATGCTTCAAACCAGAAATGGTAAAAGAACAGCAGCTGCCGCTCTTAGAATTGCTTGCGACCTAGTTGATGAAGGCATGATTGATGAAAAACAAGCAGTTTCAATGATTGATCCAAAATCTCTTGATCAACTTTTGCACCCACAATTTGATGCAGCTGCATTAAAACAAGCAAAAGAAATTGCAATTGGTTTAAACGCATCTCCAGGTGCTGCAACCGGAAAAGTTGTATTTGAAGCAGAAGATGTTGTTGATTGGGTAAAAAATAAGGGCGAAAAGAGAGTTGTTCTTGTTCGTCTTGAAACATCTCCAGAAGATATCGTTGGTATGCAATATGCACAAGGTATTTTAACAGTTCGTGGTGGTATGACATCTCACGCAGCAGTTGTTGCTCGTGGAATGGGAACTTGCTGCGTATCAGGTTGCGGAAACGGCAACGAAGTTGCTATTGATGAAGAAAAGAAAGTTATCACAATCAACGGCAAAACCTTCAAAGAAGGCGACTGGATGAGCTTAGATGGTTCAACAGGAAAAATTTATGCAGAAGAAATCAAAACTGTTCCAGCAGACGTAAACTCTGGCTACTTTGGCAGAATAATGGGCTGGGCAGATAAATATAAGGCACTAAAAGTAAGAACAAATGCAGATACTCCAAAGGATGCTAAACAAGCATTTGCATTTGGTGCTGATGGTATTGGTCTTTGCAGAACAGAGCACATGTTCTTCAAAGAAGACAGAATCCCAGTAATTCGTGAAATGATTTGCTCAGATACAGTAGAGCAAAGAAAAGCAGCACTTGCAAAACTTCTTCCAATGCAACAATCAGACTTTGAAGGTCTATATGAAGCAATGGAAGGAAGAGATGTAACAATCAGATTCCTTGATCCACCACTTCATGAGTTTGTTCCAACAGCAGAAGAAGATATTGCACTTCTTGCAAAATCTCAAGGCAAAACAGTTGAGCAAATTAAAAACATAATTGAATCTCTTAAAGAGTTCAACCCAATGATGGGTCACAGAGGCTGCCGTCTTGCAGTTACATATCCAGAAATTGCAGAAATGCAAACAAGAGCAGTTATGCAAGCTGCAATCAATACAAAGAAAAATCATCCAGATTGGAATACAGTTGCTGAAATCATGATTCCACTTGTTGGAGAAGTTAAAGAACTTAAGTTTGTTAAAGACGTTGTTGTAGCAACTGCAGAAGCAGTTTTAGCTGAAAATGGCTTAACCAAAGCAGAGGCTCCATATGAAGTTGGAACAATGATTGAAATTCCAAGAGCAGCACTTACAGCTGATGAAATTGCAACAGAAGCAGAGTTCTTCTCATTCGGAACAAATGACCTTACTCAAATGACATTTGGTTTCTCAAGAGATGATGCTGGCAAATTCTTACATTCATACTATGAAAATAAAATTTATGAGTTTGACCCATTTGCAAAATTAGACCAAATTGGTGTTGGCAAACTTGTTGAAATGGCTGCAACACTTGGCAGAAAAACACGTCCAGAAATGAAACTTGGCATCTGCGGAGAGCATGGTGGTGATCCATCAACAATAGAGTTCTGTCACAAAGTTGGACTCACATATGTTTCATGCTCACCATACAGAGTTCCAATCGCAAGACTCGCTGCAGCACAAGCAAACATTAAATATCCAAGAGCATAACAACATTAGGTATACACGCACCTAAATTAATATGCCAAAAGATAAAAATTGCACAGCAAAATTCACCTTGAAATATAGGTGAGTTTTGTTGTGTTTTTTTGTTTATTCAAAAAAATAAAATAGTTTTAAATCATTAAAAAATATTAGCCTTGAAAATTAAATATATCATAACTTGTTATATTTTTGTTATAAAAATGTTATAAGCTTGTCATAAAGTTGTTATAAACTTGTTATAAAGATGTTATAAAGTTGTCATAAAAATGTTATAAACTTGTTATATTTTTGTTATAAAAGTGTTATAAAATAATCATATTAGGTCATGGCATAAGGCAATTAACGAAAATAAATAATGGTTTCAAAAACTTAAAATTTATATAAAAGAATATTTTTTAATATTCTTTTTATTTTTTAAAGGATTTTTATAATAAATTGCGAAATATATTATTGTATGCAATTTATAAAAAAATTATTCATAGGAGGATATCATGGAAAGAGAAACATTTGATGATTTTATAAAAGAAGTAATTCAGCGCAATGATATTGTTTCTGTTGTTTCCAAATATGTTCCTGTTGAAAGGCGTGGCAGATATTATTGGTGCAGATGCCCATTTCATGGTGAAAAAACGCCATCGCTTTGTGTTAATGATATAGATAATTTCTTTTATTGTTTTGGCTGTCATGTTGGTGGAACGGTTGTTCATTTTGTTATGAAAATTGAGTCTCTATCATATATGGAAGCGGTAAAAACGCTGGCAGGATGGGCAAATATGGAAATTCCGAGTAATTTAGATAGTTCAAATGGAATTAACATTGCAAAGGCAAAAAAGCGAAAAGATAGGCTTTTAAGCTTAATGAAAGATACTGCAAGGCATTATCATGAAAATTTGGCAAAACCTTATGCAAGAGTTGCAAATGAATATATGAAAAAGAGACAAATAGATTCTTCGCTTGCAACAAGATTTGGGGTTGGCTATGCTGATGGTTTTTATGCTTTGATAGATCATTTAAGGTCACTTGGATATTCTGATGATGAGATGTTGGCAACAGGGGTTGTGAAAAAGAAAGAAAGCAAGCTTTATGACCCTCAGGCAGATAGACTGATATTTCCAATAATAGATATTTATGGCGATGTTGTTGCTTTTGGTGGCAGAATTTTAGAAAATAAGCCAGAATTTGCAAAATATTTAAACACAGCTGAAACAGAGCTTTTTAATAAGAGAAACACGCTATATGCAATAAATTATTTAAAAAAGCAAAGGCAACATGGTCCAATTCCATATGTTATTGTGGTTGAGGGTTATATGGATACTGTGTCGCTTCATAAGGCGGGCTTCACAATGACTGTTGCAAGCATGGGAACTGCACTCACACAGGCTCAGGCAAAATTAATTAAAAGGTTTGCTGATAAAGTTTATATTTGTTATGATGGTGACTCAGCAGGGCAAAACGCAACACTTCGTGGGCTTGATATATTGAAAGATAATGGGCTTGATGTTATGGTTGTTCAACTTCCGGACAAATTTGACCCAGATGATGTTATTAAAACTTATGGAAAAGAGGGCTATCAAAAGCTTTTGGATGAAGCACTTCCACTTGTGGAGTTTAAGCTTAAGTTTACAAAGTCTAAATATGAGCTTTCAAGTGTTGATGGTAGAGTTAAATATTTAAATGAAGCAATAAATATTTTGGCGACAATTTCAGATAGTGTTGAAAGAGAATTATATATTCCAATGGTTGGAGATATTGCAAACACAAATGTTGATTTTATTAGACGAGAATTAGATAATAAACTTGCAGGAAAAGAAGTTGGTTCTGAAATTAAATCACGTATGATGAAAATTGCTTCAATTCAAGCCAAGGTATCTTCTGAAGAACAAGAAGAACCAGACAATGTGGTTATTAAGGCAGAAAAATATATATTGTTTGCAATGATTCATGAAAAGCCGTATGCGTTTTTTAAGACTGATATAACATATTTGTTTTCTGGAGTTCGCAGAGAAATTTATAATGTTATAGTTTCGGCAAAAGAAAAATATGGCTCAGGAAATCTTGTTCAAAAAGTGTTAAATGACTATTCTGGTGATGATGTTTCAGTTATTGCGGACATAATTAATCAGGGGGCAAGGTCTGCTGAAGATGAAAAAAATGAAAAAAAATATTATGACGATTGTTTGTGGATTGTTTATAGCAACAATCTAAAAATGCAGCTTAAAGAGCTTATGGATGAGCATTCTTTTGAAGTTGATACACTTAGGAAAAAAGAAATTGAAGACAAAATGAGAGATATTAATAATAAATTAACAAGCAAAAAGGTGGAGAATTTATGAACAGAAAAGAAAAGATTGACTTAGAAGTTGAAAAAATTATTGAACTTGGCAAGAAAAAAGGTGAAATTTCAATGGATACGGTTACTGAAAAGTTTGCAAACCTAAATCCTGATGAAATTGAAGAAGTGCTTAAAAGAATTGCAGATTCAGGCATTAAAGTGAATGAAGATGTTGAAATTGCTGGCGATACTGAAGAAATGGAAAAGCTTATGTCACAGGTTTATGTTGATGACCCAGTTAAAATGTATCTTAAAGACATTGGCAAGGTTCCACTTTTGACACAAGAACAAGAAATTGAACTTGCAAAAAGAATGTCTGAGGGTGATGAAGATGCAAAAAGACAACTTTCTGAATCAAACCTAAGACTTGTTGTTTCAATCGCAAAAAAATATGTTGGAAGGGGAATGCTTTTTCTTGATCTTATTCAGGAAGGAAATTTTGGTTTGATGAAGGCCGTTGAAAAGTTTGACTATACAAAAGGCTTTAAATTTTCAACCTATTCAACATGGTGGATTAGACAAAGCATAACTCGTGCTATTGCAGATCAGGCTAGAACAATCAGAATTCCTGTTCATATGTTTGAAACAATTAACAAGCAAAAAAAAGTTACTCGTGATTTGTTTCAAGAATTTGGAAGAGAACCAACTGTTGAGGAAATTGCTCAAAAAATGGGAGTTCCAGTTGAAAAAGTAATTGAAATTCAAAAGATTTCTCAGGACACTGTTTCTTTGGATACTCCGGTTGGTGAAGAGGAAGATTCTACTCTTGGAACATTTATTCAAGACGAAAATGCAGTTTCTCCTGCAGATTCTGCTGCTCTTATGATGCTTAAAGAGCAACTTATGGAAGTTTTGGCAACACTTACTCCAAGAGAACAAAAGGTTATTATGCTTCGCTATGGAATTGAAGATGGACACACCAGAACCCTTGAAGATGTTGGCAGAGAATTTAGTGTTACAAGAGAGCGTATTCGTCAGATTGAAGCAAAAGCGCTTAAAAAGCTTAGACAGCCTTCTAGAAGTAAAAAACTTAAAGACTATGTTGAGGGCACTGACACAAGCAGAGATGATAAATAATGAAGACTTTTAAACGTATTGATAAAATTTGCAGTGCTGTGGAACTTGCAAAAAATGAGTTTTATGACAGGCAAATTGTTGTTGCGGATATTGCAACCGACCATGGTTATATTGCAGAAAAACTTTCTAAGAAAAGCTTTGTTAAAGAAGTTGTTGCAACTGATATTAGTGCAAAAAGCTTAAATAAACTTGAAAAACTTATTGAATTTCGCAAACTTTCACACATAAACTGCGTTTTGGGTGATGGACTTGCTCCGATTGACCATGCTGATGTTTCAGTTATTGCAGGGATTGGTGGCTATGAAATTATTAAAATGCTAAATTGTCAGAATATTAACTCTGATTTTGAAAGAAAATGCGATGTGTTTGTGCTTCAACCAGCACAAAATGTTAATGAACTTAGAGAGTATATTATTAAAAATAAAATTTTTATGCTTAAAGATTTTATTATTTATGATGAGGATAGGTTTTATCCAATAATTGTTATTAATCTATCTAAAAAACAGAGAAATAAACTGAGCATATTTAATGTTTGGCTTGGGAGGGATAACCAAGTTTCAGAACCTGATTTTGTTGCTTTTTTATATGAAACTATGGAATATTTGAGCTTTTTAAATGATATTCCTAAAAAGAGGATTTTTAAAGATAAAGTTCTTAAACAAAAATATAAGCTTAAAAAACTTGTGAATAAATTATTAAATAGGAGAGAGTTATGTTAGGTAAAATTTTAGAATACCAAAAAACTGAGCAAGAACTGATTAATTTGGAAAATGAACTTGCAAAATCTAAGGATCGTGAAAAGGCGGCTGAAATTCAACAGACTTTGAAAAATCAGCATGCTAGACTTGTTATGCTTGAAGATGCAGCAAGAAAAATTAATGATTCTTATGCTAAGGCTACGGCAAAATATGAGGATTATGCAAAAAAACTTGATAAGCTTGAAGCAGAAATGCAAAATGCAGATGAATCTAAGATGGAGATGTATGAAAAAACGTATAAGGATTTTGCTGCAATTGGTGCAAGTTTGGAGAAAGATATTCAAAATATCTATACTTCAGTTCAACAAATTAGCAAAGAATATGAAGACATTATTAAAAAATCTAAGACAGATAGGGAAAGATTTGATAAATTTAAGGCAGCCTATGGTGCATTAAAAAATGATAGAGAGCCAAAAATTGCCGCTGTTAAAGCAGAACTTGCTAAGCTTGAAAAAGAACTTGAGACTAAAGCTTATATGGCTTATAAGCAAAAAAGAGAAGGTAATTTATTTCCTGTTTTTGTTGAAGTGGCTAACAACAGATGCGGAGGTTGCAGAATGGAAATTTCAGCATCTAAGCTTGGTCAAATGAAATCTAATGACCTTGGCATTATTGAATGCGAAAATTGTGGAAGATTAATATATCAAAAATAAGATGGTTTAAGCCATCTTTTTTTTAAGAAAGTTATAAAATTTTGTTTTTTTTAATAAACTTTAGCAGGAGATTTTATTTTTAAATTTATGAGAAACTTTGCTTTATTTTCTGCTAAAAAATATGCTGGTTTAATGCTTGTTATGCTGTGCTCTTTTGTTGGGGTGGGCTTTGTTTCTGGTGCAGAAATTTATGAGTTTTTTGTTAGATTTTCGCCTTATTCTTTTGCTGGTATTTTTGTGTTTTTTATGCTTTGTTTTTTGCTTACTTATAAAATTATTTGCTTTGCAACAATTAATAGAAAAGCAGCAATGCTTATGGGTGAAAATATAGAACAAGGACATTATAAAAATTATGTTAAAATGCAAAATTATGCAATAAATAATGATAAAAATACATTTAAATATAAAATTATTATTAGAAATATTATTGTTTTTTTGAATGTTTTGTTTATTTCTGGAGCCATGTTTTCTGGACTTAAAAATTTGCTTTTAAACTTATATTTTGATAACTATTTTATTTTATTGATAATAACATTTTTTGCAAGTTTTTTTGTGACACTTTTTGGGGTTAAGGGACTTGAGAAAATTGATGTTTTGGTGCTTGTTTTTGTTGGCTTTATAATGACTTGTTTTATGTGTGATGAAAGTTTTGTTTTGAAAACAATTTTTGGCACTAAAGCCACAAATGGTTCTGCTGGATTTGTTGACATATTTGGAATGATGCTGCTTAGTATATTTTTTGCTTGTCTTTATGTGTTTATGAACATTGTTCAATTTCAACCGCTTGTTGAGGGAAGTGGAATTTCATTTACAAAGAAAAGGGCTAAGATTTTCTCGCTTATTTTTGCCACACAGCTTACTGCAATTTTGGTCATTTTTGTTTTGTTTTTAAATGCCAACATAAAACTCTCGCAAAGCTCTATGCCATTTTTGACCTTTTTTATGGGAAAGGGGCGGATTTTTAGTAAGATTTTTGCGTTTGGACTTTTAAGCTGTCTTGTTAGCACGCTTGTGACTTGTCTTATTGGTGTGAAGAATAATTTAATTACATTTTTTAAAAAGTCTAACTTTATTGCAACGGTTTTGGCAGTTTGCTTTGCAATGATTATTTCTATTATTCCTTTTAAACTTTATGTTTCTATTATTTATCCAATTCTTGGTGCAATAAATTTTGTTATTTTTGTTCTAAATTAAGTTTTTTGTTAATAACTATGCCAAATGTTGATAACTTTGTTAAAAACTTTTTTAGTGCTGTGTTTTTCAGCTTTTTTAATTATTAAACGTTATGTTATTAACACTAAAATGATTGTTAATAACTTTTTTTATGGCAAAATTCTGCATTATTTTAAGTTTTTATATAAAAACTATTATTATGCTTTATTTGGTTTTTATTTTAAAACCAATTTTTTATTTAATTTTTAATATTTTTTGCTCTAAATTTTGATAAAGGTTTATGGGAAAATTTTGGGCTTAAAAATATTAATTAAAATATATAAAAAACTATGTTTTTATTTGTAAAAAACTATGTATTTTGGTATACTAAGAATATATTATTTACGATGTTATTTTTATTTAGCAGAAGATACTATTTGATGGGGTTTACACTATGAAAAAACTAAAAAAATCTGTTAAGGCAATTATTATTTCATCTGTTGCAATTTTATGTGTGATTGCAATTGTTTTGGGCTGTGTTTTTGGTCTTAAAAAACCAGATGATAATCCACAAAATCCGTCATCTCCTTATGGCTATACTTATGCTCAGGGAAAGCTTGCTGATGAAATTAATAAAGCTGTGCTTAAAAATAAGACTACCTATCAAATTTATGATAACGGAATTTTGACTAATTTTAATGCTTCAGTTTCTTCTAACAATATTATTGAGTTTAAGTCTAATTATTTTGTTTATGCCGATGGCAGCAATAATGAGCATTTGGTGCTTTATAGGAAAAAATCTAATGGTTCTTATGAATATAAAGAACTAACTGCAGGACTTTCGGGTGAGTTTTATGTTAAGACAAACAGCACTAACTATGCTGTTATTACAAAATCTTTAGATTTAGGGTTTTATGGGTTTTCGGTTATCTATTTTGGTAATTTTGACAACGTTGTTGAAATTATGAATGTGGAATCTAAGTTTGATTGCTTTATTAACAAGGATTATGTTTTTTTAAACGATGTTTATTTTGCTTATTATGATTTTGGCTTGATTAATACTGATACTAGCATCTTTACTGATGTTTTTAACATTCACGCATTTGCTCTTAAAAAGACTCCACTATCTTTGCAGGAGAAAAATAGCGAAGACTCTGTTATTTCTGAAGTTGAAACTTTTGTTAACCTTGTTGCAAAAGAGGAATTTAATATTGTTGCTGAAAATAGCAAGGGTGTGAATGTGTTGTCTTTTGATGATGGAAAAACATCTAAGACCGTTATTGATCTTGCTGAGTTTTTTGAGACTGATGTGAATAGCTTGGTTTACAGAACTATTTATGCTGGGAAAAATGCAATTATTTTGGAAAAGAGAAACTATGTTAAGGACGAGGATGTTTCTTGGTCTGATGTTAGAGTTGATGGATTTTATTTTAACTATAGCTATAAATTTTTGACTTTTGAAAATGGTGGCTTTATTTCTAAAAATTTGTCTTTGGGCGACTATTCTAAAATTGATGTGCCAAGCCAAGCTTTGAGCAATTTGACTGAAAGTTTTGTTGTTTATAGACAAAAAGTTAATGATAATCACAACCTTACGGATAACTATCTTTGCACATATTATGATAGAAATTTAAACACTATTTTGGAATTTACTTGCAAGGAGCAAGACAGAATTTTGTTTACTGGTGAAGGGGGCTTTCTTACACAAAACAGACTTATTGCAACAAGAAGAAATATGACCGTTGTGACTAGACATGAGTTTGTTAATAGCATGGAAGAAAATGGCTATGAGCTTTATTCTTCTGATGTGAAAAATTCTGTGTTTATTATTAGGGCTAATGGTGGGCTTTATGGTCTTATGGACTTTAATGGCAATGTTTTGGTTGACCCTTTTGAATTTAACTTTAAAGCAATTTCACTAAATAATGATTTTGCTTTTGGTGTGTACACCACTGAAGTTGTTAATGATGATGGCACTCACTCTATTTTGGAAGAATATTGCATTTTTAATATTAGACAAAAGACTTTTGCTAAGCTTAATATTGATGACAGTGAAAATTATTTTAACCTTTTGAAAAATGGCTTTGAAGGGTATTTTGTTTATGATGAGGTTTCTGATACACACAACCTTTATAGCTTTAGCGGGGGAATAATTCTTGATAAAATTCAGGATGTTGATTTTTATTCTAAAAATATTGGTGCGATTTTGGATGTTTATGATGAAAGCAAAACTTCTTCTATTGTGATTGAAAGCAAAAATACTTTTGTGTTTGATGAACAAAATGAAATTGAAAATTATAGCTTTTCTATTAGTGAAAATAAAAATTATATTACTCTTAGAATTGATGGTGATAATGGCTTATTTAATGGAACTTATGATGAAAGTGACCCTGACAAAAGAAGCCCTTATAGAGGAAAGTATTTTACTAGCCTAAATGTTACCTTTAAAGCTTTTGGTTCTAATGTTTTGGTTGTTAATTTAACCAATGGAAATTCGGTAAGCTATGATATTCAAACAACTAGAAGCGATAATAACATTAAATCTCCAATATATCACTATACATATAACACCAAGTATGGTTTTGTTGAAATTAGAATTCCTGTAGATTCAAAGATTGCTGGAATTATTGATAGCTATGTGGTTGATAACGCAAGTAGTGAATATTATAAATATGAAGTAAACTTAAAGACCTATTTGCAAGAGGATTCTACTAATTATCCTTCAACAAATCCAAGTAACTGGACAACTGTTCAAACAATTTATAAATGGTGGTATCAGGGTTATTCTAGTTCTAGTACTTCATTTATTGCTTGTAACACTACTAAGCCTGAAACTAAATTGCCTGGGTCTAGTTATTTAGGTTATTTTGATGGCGTTAACTCTTATAATATTCAGTGTGCAACTGAGCTTGGAGTTATTTCTAGGGATGCTAATTCTAATATTAATGAAGTTTGGTATGCTTTGTTTTCTTCTGCAACTAATAAAATGAAATATGATTTGGGTTATGATAATCCTGAGTATGTGAAGACTTTGCCTACCATTGTTGATTATAACTCACTTTTCTATGTTCCAATTCCTGTTAGAAAAGGTTATATTTTTAAGGGTTGGACAATTACTGGTATGTGTTCTAACCACCATCACTATTTTAGTTCTGATCCTGATGAACTTAAGGGTGAAATTATTGATGATTCTGAAGCAAAAAATTATGGAATAAATAACTATAATGATGCATTTTTCCTTAAGCTTAATAATGGTAAATTCTTTATCAATGAAGACTATAAGGGAACTTATAATAATGATAATTTTACTGGAAAACTTTATTTTGGAAGTTCTGGTTCTTCTTATGCTGTTAATAAGGCTTCTAAGCATACTACAGATAGTTATGTTACATATTTTAGAAGTTTGATGCATAGTGTGGGCTCTACAATTAACTTTAAGGCAAATTGGGAAGAGATTCCTGATGGATATAAGGTTCAATATGTTTTTGCAGATAATGATGGTAATCAGAACAATACTAACCAAATTGCTATTTATAATCAGGAAACTGGTGGCATAACCTATAAGTCTAATAATAATTTTGAAGGTTATGTTATTAATGATAATGAGGCTAAATATATTATCAGAAATCCAAACAATGGTGGAAATGAAGGTAGTAAAATTTATTGGACAACTAGTGAAACAGCTTTTGCTTATCCTGAAAACTTCCAGACAATTTTAGTTAATCAGGTTTTTGTTGACAGCAATCTTATTAATGATGCCAAAACTTTGATGCAATTTTATGTTGATGGGGATATAAGATTAAATGAAAATATTTTCTTAGATCCTGCGAACTATTTTGTTTATGGATGGTATTATAAGGATAAAGAAGGTGGTATTCATAGACTTAATGACCCTGAAGATAACACAAAACTTAAAGATACTGAAGGTTTGTTAGGTTCTATTGATAATATTGGTGAGGCTAGGTTTAAACTTTATGCATATATGGTTGAGAGGGATTTTTGGCTAGATTATGCTTGGGATGAAAATGGTGGTTCGGCTGTTGATGGCGAAAATGATATTAACACAAGCCATAAAGACAATATTTATAACGTTAAAATTGAGAACGTTTATATAGATGAGAATGACACAATTAATGATGAAAAAAGTTTTTCTAAAGAATATTCTAATGGTCAACTTGGCATTAATACTGATATGTTTAACTTTATTTGGGCTGACAGAGACAGATATGAACTTAAAATGACTATTAGTGTTCCTTATCCACAATATTTAATGGACTCTATTACTTTGCAGCATTTCCCATGTAAAATTGCTGATTATAATGTTAACAATTATGTGACAAAAGATGTTGTGTTTAATTTTGACTGGGCTGAGGATGGTTCACTGAATGACATAACCTCTGATACAGCAAGAAAATCTGCTGATGGTTATTATTTTGCTGACAGCAAGGATAATGGCAAAAACAAGATTTATATTAGCGGAACAGTTGATAAGGATGGAAAGGTTTGCGAAGTTGTTGTTACTATTAAAAACATTGATTATACCTCTAGAAAGAAGAAGGGTGTAAATGAAATTAGTTCTTCAATAATTTCTAATTCTACTGTTGATTATTTTGGAACCTATGGCTTTATCATTAAGGGCAATGCAAGGTCTAATTATGAAAATAATGACAATGTTTCTGAACAAAATGAAATTAATTTTGGAAGCATTAGTGCTAATGATGGTTATTCTAAATATTATGCTTTGCCTGTTTCTGGTGATAAGATTTGGCTTAATGGAAAACCTTATACACTTACACTTTCTGAAGGAAAGAACGATTATACCATTGATGGCAAAAAAGTTTATTATAATGGTAAATATTTGTATTATAGGGCGGAGGATTTTGAAGTTAACTATCAAAACACTCAAATTATTGCTATTTCTCCAGAACAATCTAAGGTTTTCACTTCTGAAAAGAATAGCGGCTTCCTTTCAACTGCAGATGAATATTCTTTTTATGAACTTAGCAGCTATTTGAGCAAAATTGAATTTAGAAATGACTCTTTATCTGCATCTAAGAATTTTTATTTCTCTCAGCCAAGCAGGACATTAAGCAAGGTTTTGGATAAAAATAATTATGGTGCACTAAGTTTTGAATATAGCAATTTAGGGGAAGAATTGAAAGCTTATAGTCAAAAGTCTTATGATGGCAGCTCAAGTGCTATTAATTATTTTGGAACAAACTATTCTAAGATTTGTGGATTTGAACTTGAGTTTGGTAATTGCAAGTTTGACTTGATTCTTGCCTATAACCCAGTTGATAATCATGTTATGTATTTCTTGATTTCTGAGGGAAGACTTGATGGAAATGATATTAGTTTTGAGTTTTCTGATTTTGATAACCAATTATCAATTTCTCAAGCTTTGAATGCTGACTCTTTTGATGGCAACCCTACATTTGGCGTTGAATCTAGCTTTATTTCTAATGGTGATAGCTGGACAGATGCAAACTTTATTAATGACAGTTTATTTGTTAATAATATTGCTCCAAGCGATTCTTATATCTTTAAATTTACTCCACAACAAGGCTATTTGATTAATTCACTTGTTGTTAGAATTGGGGATGAAGAGATTATTAACTTTAGCCTAAATAAAAATGACTTTGATATTGAGTATACCTCTGATGGAGTAATTCAGTTTGACCATGGTTCAGGGTCTGAACGCAGAAACCATATTACTTATGCGGGACAATATAACGAGCTTGTCTCTTATAAGAAAAGTGGCATTAGTGCTAACGCTAACTGGGGTATTTATTTTGGCAATGCAAAAGATGTTAACTGGCAAGGCAAAAATGCTGAGTTTGAAACACTGTATTTGCTTGTTGGTGGTGCTTATGATGATGTGAGCATTGATATTGAAACCATTTCTTATTTTGAATTTGAAATTGAAGACAGCGGTAATATGCTTGGACTTAATAATGTTATTAAGGATGAAAATGGTAAGGTTTTTAGCCTTAATAATTCACTTTTGTCTATTTTGAAAAATAGCGGCGGAAATTGGGCTGAACTTTCTGATCTTTCTGACCTTGGACTTTATATTAAATATAAACAAATTACTAACTCAGGATTTTATAGACTTATTTTCTTTGGCATGGCTAGCGAATTTGCCAACGGCTTGGCTCTTTATGCTAGTGCAGAGAACTATTCTTATTATTTTGAAGGCGCTAAGCTTTATGGTCAATCTCAGACTGTGACTTTGATTGGAAGCAATAATGTTTCTGAGCACAGCTTATCGGTTGTGGGCAATCTTGATAAGATTATTTATCTTGAGACAGATGCAATTAATAAACTATTTATTAATGAGAACTTTGAATCAAATTCACATATTCAAGTTAATAAATTTACACTTTATTTGAAGGTTCAAAAGAATAATTATTCATTCTCTTCAAATTCATATTTGTTTAACAACAACCTTATTTCGGGTAACAGGGAAAATGGTGGATATCAGGCTAGTGAATTGGAAAATTCTAGCATAAATAGCGTTAATAAAATTAATACAGAAATTTTTGGTAATATTGTTAGAAAAGGCGACATTTATTATCAGCTTGACAACAATAATACTAAAACTGGCTCGTGGTTTAATGATACTACACTTTCTAATATTGACTATTTTTATAATAACCAGAGCAAAAATTGGCAGAATATGCCTGCGGGAATGTTAATTTCAAATATTAACGGCTATGGACTTCATATTAAATATTATGAGATTCCTGGGTATTTCCTTGAGTATATTGACTTTAACTTTTCAACAACTGCTTCTAATGGCGGAGAAGTAAACAACTGGGTTTATTTGGACATGGTTAAGTATGCTCAAAGCAGCGGAGTGTTTACTATTAACGGAACCTATATTACTTATAGCGTTAACTATAATGCTGCTGATGGCTATTTTGATATTTATCTTTATAATAATTCTGAAAATGCTTCTTATGAAGACAAGATTGCTTCTCTTGGAATTTTGGCTGGAAATGTTAAAGTTAACTTCTTTGCCAGAGCAAGAGAAATTGAAATTAATCTTGATTCTAATGTTGGGGCAAGCGTGTCATCAGTAAATTCTCTTGCACAAAACAAAAACTCTATTTCGCTATTTTATGATAGCTTAGCAAATTTGGATGCTTATCTTTCAATGGAAGGCTATACATTTGTTGGCTGGGGTTCTAAAGAGTATTTTGATGATGATGGCAATTTGCATGAAAGATTTACTCATGGCGATGGAACTGCACCTAATGTTTGGAATTCTTCTAGCAAGTGGGTTAATATTTCTGATTATTTTATAAAAGACAATATTTTAAGGCTTAAAGCACTTAATTCAGCTGCAATGAGAAGTTCTGACTTTTATGTTGCTGGGGGTTACTTTATTACTGATACTGGCTTTAAGAGCAAGGATCGTTCAAGTCAGATTCAGAGCTATAACTTCTGGTCGGCTTATGCTGAAACTTTTATGGATAGCTATGGCAAGAACAACAATGCTGATTATAGATATGAAATTGACCTTTATGGAATTTGGAAGGCTAATACTTATAACGTTATTTTGAACCTTAATGATGCAAACGCATTTTTGAAGAATGACAGCGTGAATAAAAATGGCTCTACAGTTTCTTTCTTTAAACATAACCTTTATGCATTTGATACAAGCGTTGTTAATAATGGTGTTGTTGGTATTGGAGAACTTCTTTATAAGGCTGGAGAATCTGCTAACCAAAAATATCACTTGTTTGTTACTTATGATACTAACGATTGGTATGTTTTGGTTGATGCTGAAAATGGATATTCTCATGATAACGCTGCTACTTATGTGCAAAGTTTGAAAGACTATATTATTGATAGATATGGCTATACTTGGCTTGGATGGTTTGCTGAACAACTTGAAAACTATAAAGAAACCCTTAATAACAAGGACTTTGGCACTCTTGCTGTTGCAAAAACTGATAAATTTGTGGCTGGAGCATGGGCTGAAAGTTTGCCAGCTTTATCACAGGTTAACTTTGCTAAATTTACAACAAAAACTGATGATATTGACGTTACACAGACCATTAATAACAGCCATTCTGTTTATAATGGAAAAGTGGTTGCTACTTTTATCTATAAAAATGAGCTGGGTGCTTATAATAATTTAAGCAATAAATATGACTATTTTTATAGTTATAATGATGTTAACAAGCAAATTAACAATTTTAATGTTTATGTTGCTGAAGATTATTTGAACAACTATGTTAAATCTAGATATGGTTCTAGAGATAATCCTGACCTTAGATATTTTGATACTTCAAAGGACCCTGTTAAAACTGGAAACACAAGAGATATTACTATTTTTGCTTATTGGGAAACTAACTATTATGATGTGGTTGTGGACTTTAGAGATCATTCGTCTCCAACAAACTCATTAACTGGCATTGGCTCTTCATCTGTTTCTTTGGGGGCAAACTATGTGTTTGAAAAAGTTTATTTTGATGATCAAACTTTGATTTCTAGACTTAACAAGTTTTTGCCAGTTCGTTTGGGATATGACTTTATTGGCTGGTCTTTTGACCCTCAGATTGCTGGAACATCTGGTTCTATTTTGGAATATGTTTTCAGCAGAGCAGGTAAGTATTTGCTTGATAATGATATTACTAGTCTTTTGTTTGCTGAGCTTGGGGCAAGAGAGGACCTTTTGGCTGATAGCAAAGAAAAGCTTGGCGATTCTGAAAGCAGCCACTATGTTTATATGTTTGCAGGATGGACTGCTCAAACATATAATGTTAATGTTTCTTTGAATATTTCTAAAGAAGGACTTGAAAACCTCTATAGGGCTGACTCGGAATTTGCACTTGCTCTTTATGGCTCGGTTTATTCAGAATATTCCGGCATTAGGCAAGGCTTTGCAATGAAAAACAAGAATGAATTTGTTGATATTGTTGCAAACATTTCATTTGAAATTGTTTACGATACCAAACTTTCAGAAGCTAGGTTTGTTATTAACAGCAAGAATGGCGGTGAACCAGTTTCTTATTCATTTGACAAACTATTTGCAACTTCTGCTGGATATTATTTGATTGGTTGGCTATTTAACCCTGATGATATGGACAGCTTGTTTGTTAGCAACACTTTACATTCTATTTTTGACAAGGATGGTAATCTTGAATTTGATGCAGAGGGTGAATCGTATTTTGTTAATGAAATGGATATGCAGGTTTTTGATGAGGATTTCTTTAATACGCTTTATCATTCTGCTTATGGCTATGACAATGCTAGCAAAGATAAGCTTTCGGATATTGACTTTAGCAGCATTATGAATGCTAATGTTGTTCGCAATGCTGGTGGGAAAAACTATTTTGACTCATTTACTTATTCTTCTAACGAAAGCACTAACTTTGGATTTGTGACTATTGACGGAAAGCGTTATTATCTTGCGACCGAAAGAATTGATACTAAATTTTATATGTATTATTACAACCAAGATGGCATTAAGCAATATGTTCAGCCATTTATTGAAGTTGACTCTAGAGTTCAGCTTGCAAATGGTTTAAACTCTTTATTTACTTTTAACGCTTCATCATTCTATTATCAAAATTATATAATTTATTTTGACGATAGTGAAGAGGGATTTAATGCTTATTATGTTTCAGGCGATTATGATACTCGCACAAAACTTGATATTAAACTTGTGAACATTAGCAGCATTGCAGATAGCGAGATTGAGGGAAAGACTGAGCTTGAATATTTTGCAATTAAAACAAGAGAGTTTACTATTTATGCACACTGGTTTAAGAAAAATGACTTGTCTGTTGTTGTTAATAATGGCAATAATGTTGGAACAAACTCTGGCAGCAACAATGGTTTGGCGGGATATTATGAAATTGAAAACTCTAAAGCTGAAGTTACA
>CAOJFR010000024.1 GCA_948434855.1 uncultured Clostridia bacterium
AAAAGCTAGGAAGAGATATAACAGAGTTTAAGGTTAAGGTCGGAAACGGAGAACAGCAAGACATCTTAACAGAAGCCTATCGCCATGAAGAGAACGGAGTTGTATACTATGAGTATGAGCTAGATGGCAACGGAGACCTAAGCATAACATACAATGAAGCTGCAAGTGAATACTCAATCGGAGAGATACCATATCAAGTAACAGTAACCAGAAATGGACACACACTAAGTAGTAACGAAGCCATATATTATGGCGACCAACTAACAATCTCATACACAGAGAGCGAAGGACACCATAAAGAGACCTTTGCAGTAAATGGAGCAGAATATGCCAGCGGAGTATGGGTTGTTAAGGGCGACCTTACAATAGAATATACAGAAAGCAGAAACGCATATGTGTTAGGAAGCATCCCAAGTGGAGTAACAGTAAAGTGTGGAGAAGAACTGCTATCTAGCAATAGCACAATTTACTGGGGCGATGAACTAACATTCACTTATACTGAGAGCATAAGCAGATATACTGAAAACACTAAAGAAGAATATGGTTATATTTATTATGAAAAAGAAACAATAGTTAATAGCTTATTTGTAAATGCAACCACAATTAGGGATGGCGGTTCTTTCACAGCTTATGGAGATGTAAGCTTGGTTTTAAATAGCAACTCAAGCAAAATATGGGAACAGGGAGAAAGAATAGACTATAGCATAACAATTCCAGAAGATGTAGTTGTAAGAAATGCAGCAGGAGAAATGCTTACAAACTTAACAAAATTGCATTATGGAGATAAGATAACAATAACATATACTTTGTATGAAGATTTTACATTAGAATCATTTAAGGTAAATGGAAAAGAAATAAACAATGGAGCAGAGTATATAGTAACAGGAAATGTAGATATAGAGTTTAATACTAACTATGCATATTATTATTTAAGATTCACAGATTGTGAAGGGGGCTGTCAAATTTCAGGCTTTGATGCTGAAACACAAGAAACGGAAATCACCATACCATCAACATATAAGGGCAAAAAGGTTATTAAAATAATGGGTACAAGTGATTATAATGATGTTGGAGAAGGAATTTTTGAAAATTGCACTTGGATAAAAAAAGTAATAATTTCAGAAGGAATAGAGAATATAGGTTATAGAGCATTTTATGGTTGTTCAGCCTTAACTTCTATAAGTTTTCCTAGTTCACTTAAATCAATATATGCTTGGTCATTTGGAGAATGTAATAGCTTAGCCACTGTTGATCTTCCAGCAAATGTAAATCATCTTGGTGGTGGACCATTTGCTTTTTCAACTTGTAAAATTAATGAAGTTATAATAAATGGAACTGGTGTTTATAAACATAGTTATTTTGAACGTGGTATGGGTATTTTTGATAGAAACGGAGTTAATACTTATAAAGTTCCAAAATCAATAGATGATGGTTCTAATACTTATTTGAATGATGGTACTAGATATTATAAAGTAAGTGAAGGTGATTATAATCTTTACATTGATAAACAAAACTATGTTGGAGACTTTGTTTTATCAGAAATATCTGGCGGATATGAAATTGTCGGATATAAAGGAGAGCAAACTGAAGAGCTTATAATTCCATCAACATATAATGGCAAGAAAATTATTAAAATAGGAAGTGCAAGAAATTATGGTGCTACTGGAGAAGGAATTTTTGAAAATTGCACTTGGATAAAAAAGTTAACAATTTCAGAAGGAATAGAGAGTATAGGCTATAGAGCATTTTATGGATGCTCTGGAATAACAGAGCTAAACCTTCCAAATTCACTTGACTCAATTTATGGTTTTTCATTTGGAGAATGTAATAGTTTAATATCAGTTACAATTCCAATCAATGTAACATATTTTGGTAGTGGACCATTTGCTTTTTCAAATTGCACAGGAATTAGAGAGGTTATAATTGAAAGTAAAGCAATTTATGAAGATGGTTATTATTTTTCAAAAGGAAGTGGATTTGATGGCTGTACAATATTTAAATATAAAGTTTTGAAAACTGTTGTTGATAGTTCAACTATTAATAATCATTTTTTAAATAATACATCAAATTTCGTAAAAATCGCAGATGGTGAATATTATATTTACACTGAAAAACAATACTATGTTTCAAGTAACTTTGTTTTATCAGAAATATCAGGTGGATATGAAATTGTCGGATATAAAGGAGATCAAACAGAAGAACTTATAATTCCATCAAGTTATCAAGGTAGAGATATTTTAAAAATAAAAGGTGCAAGTAGTTATTATGCTACTGGAGAAGGAATTTTTGAAAATTGCACTTGGATAAAAAAGTTAACAATTTCAGAAGGAATAGAGAGTATAGGCTATAGAGCATTTTATGGATGCTCTGGAATAACAGAGCTAAACTTTCCAAATTCGCTTGAAATAATTTCTGGTTGGTCATTTGGAGAATGTAATGGTTTGACATCAGTCACAATTCCAAGTAATGTAACAGATTTTGGTGGTGGACCATTTGCTTTTTCAAGTTGTACAGGAATTAAAGAGGTTATAATTGAAAGTAAAACAATTTATGAAAATGGTTATTTTTCACCATATGGAGGCGGGTTTGACGGCAGTACAGTATTAAAATTTAAAGTCTTAAAATCCGTTGTTGATAGTTCAACTATTAATGATCATTTTTTAAATAACACATCATCTTACACAAAAACATCAGAAGGCGAATATTATGTTTACACAAAAAATAGTTAATTTAAAATTTTAATTATATTTAATTAAAAAGAGCAAATTAAATTTTGCTCTTTTTTGCTTAGTGTGATTTCTTGCTAAATTGACATTTAACTTTTTTGTAACTTATAATTGTTTTACAATATTGTTAATATTATATATAATAATGTTAGGTGAAATTATGAAGAAAGAACAGCTTATTTTTGATGAAAAATATGTTGGTGCACTCACGGTGCATCATGTTTCTAAGTTTTATGGAAAAGATAACGAAATAAAAGCCCTTAATGATGTTTCGCTTCAGCTTTTCAGCGGTCAATTTGTGGTCATTTTAGGGGCTAGTGGAAGTGGAAAATCTACACTTTTAAACCTTATTGGCGGCATGGATACTGTTAGCGATGGAGAAATTAACATTGCAGGTGTTGACATAACAAAGCTAAGTGAAAAAATGTTTGCGAAATATAGAAGAGAAGTTGTTGGCTTTATTTTTCAATTTTATAACCTTATGCCAAACCTTACTGCGCTTGAAAACGTTGAGCTCAGCGAACTTGCTGGAGGAATGAAAGCGGAGGATGCGTTAAAAATGGTTGGGCTAGAAACAAGGGCAAACAACTTTCCGAGTGAAATGTCTGGTGGAGAGCAGCAAAGGGTTTCCATTGCAAGAGCAATCGTTAAAAATCCAACAGTGCTTCTTTGCGATGAGCCAACTGGTGCGCTAGACAGCAAAACCGGCAAAAAAATTATTAAGATTTTAAAAGACATAAACTTAAACAAAGACAAAATTATTGTTGTGGTAACTCACAACAGTGCTATTGCTGAGGTTGCCGACAGAGTAATTAAAATTAGCGATGGCAAAATTGTTAGCGACCAAATTCAGAAAAATCCAAAAAACATTGAGGAAATTGAAATTTAATGAACAAGCTGTTTAGAAAATTAACTTTCAGAACCATAAAGTCAAATCTGAAGCAATTTGCTTCAGTCATTTTGATTGTGTTTTTGGGTGTTATGCTTTTATCTGGCTTTATTGCAAATTCTTATAGTTTTAAAAAGAATATAAATAACTATTTTGATGAAACAAATTTAGCAAAAACATGGCTTTATGTTAGCGGTGTAACAGACGATGACAGAAAATTTTTTGAAAGCGAAAACATTGAATATGACGAAAGGCTTTATTTAGAGGTTTCAACCAGCATCAGTGGAAAGCCTGCAACAAATAGTGCAAAAATTTATGTTGGCAAGGGCAAAATTTCAACGCCATACATAGAGTCTGGGATTATCGGCTGTCTTATAGACAAAAATGTTATGAAAAATCATGGCATTAAGCCAACATTTGATTCAATAAATTTCAGCGTTCCAAACGAAATTTTTGGAGAAATAGAACTAAGTTTTAGCATAAGCGGGTCAATGTGTCTTGATGAGTGTGCCGACACCTATTCATCTTGGCCAGTGTTTATAGAAGAAGAACTATTTTTAAATAAGTTAAACAGCAAACTTTCAGAAATACAGACAGAGCTAAATATTCCTGCTAATGAACAGAAAAAACTTACAGAAGTTCCGTATAACCAAATTTTGCTTAAAACTGATGATGAAGCAACCATAAACAAAATAAAAAAATATTATGCTGCTGGCGAAAATGAAGAAGACACAAGCAAGCTTTTATATGTTTTTGACAGAGATTCAGTTGAGTCTGTTGTGCTTCTAAATTCTGAAATTAGCCAGTCAAGAAAAATGATATATGTATTCCCAATAATCTTTTTAGTGGTTTCAATTTTAGTTATTCTCACAACCATAGACCAGCTTGTTTTGCAAGAAAGGCAAAAGATTGGAACATTAAAGTCAATCGGCATTTCAGACAGAAAAATTTTAAGACACTATTCGCTTTATGGCGGAGTGTTATGTTTTGTTGGTGCATTGTTTGGGCTTATTTTGGGAGTGGTTATAATTCCAAGAATCATGTTCATAAAATATGATTTAGTTTATAGCATCCCGTCAGACTTTGTAAGGTTCAGAGTTCCATTTTTGTGGGTGCTGCTTGTTTTGATTTTGGTTGTGGCAATGGGCTATTTTGTTTCGCTTTTGTCATGCCACAAAATTTTGCATAAAAAGCCAATTGAGTGCTTAAGATATGACCTTAAAGTTGACTCAAAAACGCTAACAAAAAACAAAGGCAAATTTAAAAAATTGCCACTTCCAATAAAAATGGCAAGCAGAAATATAAGAATTAAGCCAATGAGAACTCTTATGGCAACCATTGGAATTGCGGGCTGTGTTGCACTGCTTCTTTGTGGGTTTGGAATAGGTGACACACTAAAACACTCCATAAAAAATGATTTGGGCAAAGTGTTTAAATATGATGTTACAACCACATATGTTTCATCTGATTTTGAAGAAAATCTCAAAAAAACTAATGGCTTAAAAAACTATGAGCTTTATGACCAATATTATGGAAGTGCTGTTTTTGGAAGTAAAACAAAAAACACTAATGTGTTTAAAATTCCAGAAAACTCAGCATTCACAACAATAAAATTAAAGGGCAATGAGGTGTTCATTTCAAAGTCTGTTGCAGATGATTTGGGAGTTAAAGTTGGCGACGAGGTTGTTGCAACCATTGGTGGTATAACAGAAAAATTTAAAGTTACAAGCATAGGAAAAACCTGTGTTGTTAATGGAATTTTCACAGCAAAAAATCTTGCATATGAAGAATCCTATGCAACAAAACATGCGTGGATTTCTTGCACAAATGCTAAATTAGTGGCAGAGCAAGTAAATAAAATAAATGGCACAAATTCAGCACTTTCAATGGAAGAGTTTAAAGATGGTGCGGAGAACAAAATTTCAGCAATAGACCTCATGACAAACACCTTAAAGTTTTTTGCAATAATGCTTGCAATCATTGTGTTATTAAATTTAATCTTCTTAATTTTAAAGGAAAGGGTAAAAGAGCTTGCAACGTTAAAGGTGCTGGGACAAGACATGTTTCACATAACGCTTTCAATTTACTTTGAAATTTTGTTCATGTCTTTAATTGGACTTGTTTTTGGAATGTGCCTTGGCTATCCGCTTATGGTTCTTGTGCTTAAAGTGAACAGGGTTCAAGTGTTTAACTTTTTATATTATATTAGTCCGCTCAGTTTTGTTTGGACAACATTAATTGTTCTTGCCACACAAGTTGTCATAACAGCTCTTTGCTTTGTAAAAGTAAAGAAAGTTAATATGATAGAATCACTTAAAAGTGTTGAATAATGCAATTTATTTGACAAAATCTTCAATTTAAATCAAAATAATATTGTGAGGAGAAAGTTATGTTTAACCCAAAAAATTTAGTTGCAAGTGCAAATAACACTGCATTTATTGTTTGTTTGTCGGTTGTTGTGGCACTCATATTTATTGCTGTGGTTTGCCTTTTGTGGTGGACAGAAATTAAGCAAAGAAGTGTAAAAGAACTCTTTGAAAAGTTTAGAGAAGGTGTTAGAAATTTTGGGAATACAATTTCTTCAAACAAGCCTGTAAAAACGGTTTATTCAGATAAAAGTAAAAACTTTTCTGGAACAGAATTTTTGCCAGAGCCAGCAAAAGCACCAACAAAAGAATACACATATGAGTTTATGGGTTGGAATAAAAACTATGTTGATAAAGAGGGCAATACCATTGCAAAACCAGTTTTTATCAGAAGGGTAAACACATATAGAGTTAATGTTTATGGCACAGACAATTCAACAATAATAAGGTCAGAAATTGTTGAGTATGGTGCAGGAATTGATTTGTCTGACATAAGCCTAAGCAAGGCAGAAACAAAAGAATTTTCTTATGAGTTTGAGTGTTGGGATAAAGATACAAAAACCATATATAAAAATGAAAATATATATCCTGTTTTTAAAGCTATTCCAAAAAAGTTTACATACACTTTTTATGATGCCGATGAAAAAACAATTTTATCTCAAATGACTGCAATTTATGGCACACCAATTTTAAAGCCAAAGCCACCAAAGAGTGAAGATAGCTCGCTTGCATTTTCACATTTTAAAGGATATGAAGAGGGGATGCTTTTAACTAGAGATATAAGCTTTGTTGCAGTATATAAAAAAAATACAAGCGTTAAGCTTACTGTTACAATCGCTGATGAAGCATTAAAAAAGCAAAGTGCATCATCTTATGGTTATGATAGAGAAGAACAAATTAGAGCGAAGCAAAAAAATAATAAGCAGAGCATTCAAAGTAATGATGCATTTTTCAAAAACCCATTTAAGGTTTTTGGAAGCAAAGACACTGAATCAAAAAATATTATAGATACCATAGACACAGATAAAAAATAAAATAATAAAACAAAAAACACCCATAAAAATGGGTGTTTTTATTTTAGCAAATCAACAATGGTGCAAACGGCAAAGGTTATAATGTTGTTTATTTTTATTTGTTGATAGTTTTCTAATTTGAATAGCAAAATTGAGTATTCTTTTTTCATTTGTTCAGAAAGATTACATAAAAATTTCTCTTCATTTTTTAAAAATAAATTTAAAGCCTTAATTGAATCCTTGCAAGGCTTTTGCTTTTCTTGCAAAATAAAAATTAAATCAACCAATGCTTCACATAGTTTCTTTTTATTCATAGTTTTCTCCTTTGTAAAATTTTAAAGCGTGTTATTTTTCCTCCTTTTCTATATTATACACCCCTACATGTAATGATTAAAAGTATTTTTTATTCTAATAATTAATATATTTATTAGAAATGGGGGTGTTTATGTCTAATTTTGATGAAACTTTAAAAGAATTATTAGAAGATAGAAATCTGTCAAAATCAGAGTTATCCACGATAATTGGCATACCAGTTAGCACAATTTATAATTTAAAAAGGTTTAATCCAACAGTAGAAAATGCAATTTTGATTGCAGATTATTTTTCATCATCACTTGACTATTTTGAGAAAAAGACGAACGAACTTAATTATCATTATAATAAGGCTTATAAAATAAATTTTTATAATAATTTAAGAAATATAATGAAAGAGCAAAGTATAAAAAAGGTAAAATTATGTGATGACCTCGGAATATCTCACAGCAGCATAGAAAGGTGGGCAAAGGGCATTCTGCCAACCTATGCAAATTTAATTTTGGTTGCAGAATATTTAGATATTTCAATAGATAAATTATTAGGAAGGTTTTAGTCATATTTATTGGTATAAAAAAACAAGCCAAACGGCTTGTTTTTTATTATTCCTTACATGAATTTAAAAAGGCTTTAATAGCTTCATAATTTTTAGTTAAGTCTAATTTAGCTTTGTCTAGTGATAAAATAGAAAACTTTTCTTCAATTTTGTTTAAACAAAAATCTATTGAATCATTTTGTCCAAGACTAAGTGATTTTGCCGCAAACAAAATATTTCCATAAGTTCCGGCAAAAGTTAAAAATCTATAGCAGTCTGCGTTTGCAACAACCTCTGCAACAAGTGAATCATATTTTCCATCTAAAGTACCATGATGAGTTTTTATAGCGGAAAGCAAAGTTTGTTTAGTTTCTTCACTTACATTATTTTCATTTAAAATTTTTTCAGCATAATCATAACTTTTTGAAATATGCTCGGCAGGGCAATGGTTCACAAAGCATTCACCAAGTTTAATGTCCATAAGCATAGCGCCAATTTTGCACAAGGTGATGTCTGCACCAACTTCATTTGCAAGCATTTCTGCTTTTTCAATGGCAATGTTATAATAATATGGTGCTGGCTGCCCAAACTTTTCAGATTCTATTTTTGCAAGTTTGTCACAAACAACCAAAAGTTCTTTGTTTGTCATTTTCACCTCACTACTTATTTTTTCTTCTAACTTTTTTTATAAGTTTTTCAGCCTTTTTTAATAGTTTTTCACTAAGTTCCAGTGAACTTGTTGAAAGCTTATTTGTGTTAAACATTCTGTTATGTTTTTCATATCTACGCAAAATTTCTTCATAGCTTGCTTCTTGAACAGCTGCGTCGTCGTCAATTGCAAGCCCAACGCAGTTTATTCCCATAGATGTTGGAGAGTCATAAACCTCTTTGCCCATAATGCCATTTAAAATTTCGGAAACAATAGGGAAAGATTCAACATCTCTGTTATAGTTAGTAACATTTTTATGATGAGTTTTTTTATAGAATGGATCAATAATATTTTTATCTTTAATGTCAACTGTTGCCATTTCATAGGCAATGTTTGTTAAGTGGTCAAGGTCAAGGTTCCAAACAGGGAAGGTTTCATATTTTGCATAGCTAGAATTAATTCCATTAACCTTGTCGTTATAAATTTGGCTAAGACAGGTTTCAAGTTTTCCGCTGTTTGCACCAGGTGCAGAAACCAAAATAAGTTTTTTGCTGGTTTTAATATATTCATTTTTGCCAAAGCCTTCATTGCTTAAAATGTGGTCAACCGCCTTTGGATAACCTTCAATAAAATATGATTTGTAGGCCTTAATTTTTTGAGCCTTGCACTTTTTTTCAAATGTAAGCACGCTTTCATGAGGTTCATAAAAATTAATCATGATGCCAGAAACAGTAATGTTTTCATCTTTCATAATTTTTGCAAGCCTAAGTGTTTCATCGCCATAAGAAAGTCCGTTGTCGCCACGAGTTTTGTTTAAAATAATGTCTCTGGCATTTACGCAAAAGATAATTTCAGAATCGTTTTTAAGCTCTTTAAAAATTTGAAACTTCACATCTGGTGCAAATCCAGGAAGCACACGTTCTGCGTGTTTGTCATCAAAAAGTTTTCCACCAACTTCCATATAAAGCTTGTCAAACTGGCTAATGCGATTAGCGATTTCTTGTTTTTGAAGTTGTTTATATTTTTTGTTATTAAAAGGTGTCATAAGTTTCTCCAAAAGCTAATGGGCAAAAGTTGCCCCAAAATACTATTTTTTTCCAAGTTCTTGTTTTTTTCTAAAAGTTTCTCTGCCACGAATTGTGTGATCCAAAATCTTTTTGCGGATTCTAAGATTTTCTGGAGTAACTTCCAAAAGCTCATCTTCGCCCAAAAATTCAAGGCTTTCTTCAAGAGTAAGAGGTTTAATTGGCGTAAGTCTTAAAGCTTCGTCAGAAGCACTAGATCTAATGTTTGTAAGCTGTTTTTTCTTGCAAACATTAACAACAATGTCTTCATTTTTTGGGTTAATTCCAACAACCATACCGGCATAAACTTTAACGCCAGCACCAATCAAAAGTCTGCCACGTTCCTGAGTGTTAAAAAGTCCATAAACAATAGACTCGCCATTTTCATAGGCAATGAGTGCACCAAAGTTTCTTGTGGTTATTGCACCCTTATATGGTGCATATTCAGCAAATGTTGCACTCATAATTCCTTCACCATTAGTTTCTGTTAAAAACTGAGTTTTATAACCAAAAAGTCCACGAGAAGGAATTTTAAATTCAAGTCTAATTCTGCTGCCCTTAGGGCTCATGTTTTGAAGTTCACCTTTTCTTATGCCCATAGAACCCATAATGGTAGAAACTGCAGTTTCAGGAACATCAATAGTAAGGTTGTCAATAGGTTCGCACATAACGCCATCAATTTCTTTATAAATAACTTTTGGCATAGAAACCTGAAATTCAAAGCCCTCTCTTCTCATGTTTTCAACTAAAATAGAAATATGCATTTCGCCTCTGCCAAGAACTCTAAATCTGTCGGCAGATTCGGTTTCATAAACCTTAAGTGAAAGGTCACGAACAGCTTCTTTCATAAGTCTGTCACGAAGGTGTCTTGAAGTGAAAAACTTGCCTTCTGTTCCAGCAAAAGGAGAGTCGTTAACAGAAAATTCCATTTCAATAGAAGGCTCACTTATTTTAACAAAAGGAATAGGTGAAAGGTCTTCTTTGTTTAAAACTGTGTCACCAATAGTAACATCATCTGTGCCAGAAATGCACACAATGTCGCCAGGGTTGGCTTCAGTCACAGGCACCTTTTTAAGCCCCTGAAATTCAAAAATGTTGGTTACTTTAAAGCTTTTGTGTTTTGTTTCATCATGAAAGTTCACAATGTCTAGAGTTTCGTTAACCTTAGCATGACCACATTCAACCTTGCCAACAGCAAGTTTTCCAAGATAGTCATTAGCCTCACAAGAAGACACAAGCATTTTAAAAGGTTTGTTTCCTTCACTTTTTGGTGCAGGAATGTGTTTTAAAATTGTATCAAGAAGTGGTTTCATGTCTGTTCCAAGAGTATCTTTGTCAAGCGATGCAATGCCAGCTCTTGCAGAACAAAAAACAAAAGGAGAGTCAAGTTGTTCATCTGTTGCATTAAGGTCCATCAAAAGGTCTAAAACTTCATCAATAACCTCGCTAACTCTTGCATCCTTTCTGTCAATTTTATTAATAACAACAATAACTCTGTGACCTAAAGCTAGTGCTTTTTCAAGCACAAATCTGGTTTGGGGCATAGTTCCTTCAAAGGCGTCAACAACAAGCAAAACGCCATCAACCATTTTTAAAATTCTTTCAACCTCTCCGCCAAAGTCTGCGTGTCCAGGGGTGTCAACAACATTAACCTTAACGCCCTCATAAACAAGAGATGCATTTTTGCTAAAAATAGTAATGCCTCTTTCACGCTCAAGGGCGTTAGAGTCCATAACTCTGTCTTGAACTGCTTGGTTTTCTCTAAACACTCCACCTTCTTTCAAAATTGCATTAACAAGTGTTGTTTTGCCGTGGTCAACGTGGGCAATAATCGCAACGTTTCTAATATTATTTTCTTCCATAAATTTCTCCTAAGATGGTGCAAATAATACAAATGCACACAATTTAACCATTATAGTATAACACCGTTGAGCAAATTTGTCTAGAATTTTCAAAAATCTATAAAAATAAAATATAAAATTTATGGACTAAATGGTCACTTTTGTTGTAAAATTTAAATATGTTTAATGAAAAAATTACTCTTCCAAGCGAGTTTTTAGCAAATATGAAAAATATGCTTGGAGAAAATTATGAAAGCTATATTAGTGCAATGCAATCAGAGCCAGTTAGAGGGCTAAGATTAAACACGAAAAAAATTTCAGAAAGTGAATTTTTAAAACTAAGTGGGCTTAAGGTTGAAAAGCTAAAATTCTCAGATGATGGCTATTTGCTAAAGTCAGAAAACAAGCTTGGAAACACTCCAGAGCATTTGTCTGGTCTATATTATCTTCAAGAGCCATCAAGTATGATTCCGGTGTGTTCAAGCGAAATTGAAAAAGAAAATAGACCGCTTAGGGTTTTAGATTTATGTGCTTCACCAGGTGGAAAAACTGGTCAAATTGCAATGAGAGTTGGTGAAGATAGCATAATTTTTTCTAATGAAATAATTTTTAGTCGTGCACAAGTATTATATCAAAACATAGAAAGGCAGGGTCTAAAAAATGTTGTTATTTTAAATGAGTCGCCAGAAAGACTTAAGGTTTTTAAGAATTATTTTGACTATGTTTTTGTTGATGCACCATGTTCTGGTGAAGGAATGTTCAGAAAAAATCCTGAAACAATTTCAGAATGGAGCGAGAATGGCACAATAATGTGTGCAGAAAGACAAAGAGAAATTTTGACAGTTGCAAAAGAACTTGTTAAGCCAAACGGCAAGCTAATTTATTCCACCTGCACCTTCTCTGAAAAAGAAGATGAAGATATTGTGAAGTGGCTGCTTAGTTCCAGAGAGTTTGAGCTATTAAATATTCCTAAAGAAATTAAAGAAGTAACAATTCCCGCAATGGGCAATGGGCTAGATTTTGCCAGAAAGTTCTTGCCACACACAGGCAGTGGTGAGGGTCAATTTGTTGCAGTTTTTAAAAGCACAAAAAGTGCTGGTGAAGATGAACTTTATTCAAAAAAGCATTTTCATTCGGTTTATGAAATCGGACAAAGCTATAACAAATTGTTTAAGGTGTTTGCTGAAGAAAATTTAACAAGAGAATTTTCTTGGAGAGAACTGCTTTCAGTTGGAGAAACTCTGTTTCTTGCACCAAAAGGTTTTAACAGCAAAATTCAAACAGCATTAGATGAACTTAAGTTTGTAAGTATTGGAACAAAACTTGGAGAAATTCAAAAGGGTAGGTTTGTGCCAAACCATGCAATTTTCATGACACTTTCAAATATTTTTAAAAATAAGATAGAGCTTGATGATGAAAACTTAAAAAAATATCTTCATGGTGAAGAGCTTGAGTTTAATGGAAATTTAAAGGGCTATGCGGTTGTAACAAAAAATGGCAATGCAATAGGCGGAGTAAAAATTTCAGGAAACCGTTTAAAAAATTTATATCCAAAGGGGCTAAGAATATGAACTATACTTTAATTACAGGGGCGTGTGGTGGTCTCGGAAGAGCATTTACAGAGCTTGCTGCAAAAAATAAAGAAAATTTAATACTTACTGGAACAAGCGAAAAAAAGCTCAGCACTTTGCTTGAAGAATTTAAAAATTTATTTTCAGAAATATCAGTTAAAACCTATGTGTGTGATCTTGGCAGCTTAAAAGATAGGGAAGAACTGGTAAATAATATAAGTTCAGAGGGTTTAACCGTATCAAGATTAATAAATAATGCTGGCGTAATTTTAGAAGGCGATTTAGAGCGTTTTTCTGATGCAGAAATTATGAATGTTATTCAGGTAAACTGTATAGGAACACTAGATCTCACAAAAAAACTGCTCAGACAAAGAAATAAAGATGAGCTTTTTGAGGTTTTAACGATTGCAAGTGTTGCAGCAAGCTATCCAATTCCGCACATGGCTGTATATGCAGCAACAAAATCCTTTCTTGTCAGCATAATGACCTCGCTTGGCGAAGAGTTTAAGGGACAAAAGGTAACATTCACAACTGTTCTTCCAGGGGGCATGGCAACAAATGAAGCAATGAAGCAGTCAATAAAATCTATGGGGCTTGGCGGAAAGCTTTCTTGCACCGATACTATTAAGGTTGCAAAAATATCATTAATGGCATTAAAAAGACGCAAAGTTCTTGTTGTTGCTGGCGGATTTAATAAATTTCTAGACTTTATCAGTAAGCCATTTTCAAAAAAATTCTTAGCCAAAAACGCTGGAAAACTCTGGAAAAAGAGCCAAAAGAAACGAGGCTTTTGATATGTTTTCATAATTTTTTTAAAAAATAGGGTTGACAAAAATCGTTATATAATTATAATGTATGCTATGAAACAGATAAACACAAATGAAACAAATATTTTTTCAAAAAGTATAGTAGAAATTAAGCTTATTGCAGACCGTATTGCCGAAGGAAAAGGCGAAGAAGCGGGCATTTTTAGCAATATGCACCAAATTCTATACATTTTAAATAAGCAAGAAACAGTCACACCACGTGAGCTTATTATGGAGCTTAATATTGCAAAATCAAACCTTGCAATCCTTGCCAAAAAAATGATTAAAGATGGTTATATTGAAAGTCATAAAGACAAAATTAATAAAAGAGAAATCTTTTATAATATAACAGACCTTGGCAGAGAAGTGCTTGCAAAAAAGCTCAATAATATTGATACTGTTTGCACAGGCGATGCAAAAAAGGTTGTTACAATTTTAAGCAGGGCTATTGATGAACTCAGAAAAATTGAAGAAGAGGGCAAATCAAATGGCTCAGGCAAAAAACGTAAAACCAATGCAAAATAATTTTAATAAAAATAAAAACTCTCACAAAATTTGTGAGAGTTTTTTTATAAATATTTTTTAATTTCGTCAAAGTTGTCAAATCCGCTTTCAGAGTTAATGTGTCCTGCACCCTTAAGCAAAATTTGCTTATTAGAAATTTTGTCTGCAAATTCCTTTTCGGCAACAAAGTCAACATAGGGGTCATTGTCAGAATAAAAGCAAACAATTTCATCAGCAAAGTCTTTAACTTTTTCAAAATCATCAAAAAACATAGTTTTGTTAACAAAATCATAATCTGGGCTAATTCCAAAATAGTTGTTAAAGCCACACACAAAGATAAGTTTTTTAACCTTAATTTTATTTAAAACTAAAAACTTGCAAACAAAAACCGGTGCAATGCTGTGAGCAATAATGGTTGTATTTTCATTAACAAGCCCAGCCTTAACATAGGCAAGAAAAAGGTTGTTCCAGTTCTCAAAGTTTTGATATTTAATTCCAACAGGAAAGTCAGGGCAATAAACTTGGTTATTAATATCTACACCCCCCCCCCGAGATATTTTGCAAGGTTTTCAAACCAGTTAGAATATGGGTTTCCATAAGTCCCATGAATAATAAAAAATGTTTTATCCATAAAATTATAATATCATATTAAATTTAATTTTACAATTTAAATTTATGTTTAATATTAAAAATAGTTTGAAAACAAAAAAATAAGTTATATAATAGACGTGCAATAAAAGGAGAAAATTTAATGAAAAAAGTCATACCAATAACTCTGCTCACAGGCTATCTTGGGGCAGGAAAAACAACACTGTTAAATTATGTATTAAATAATAAAGAAAACTATAAAGTTGCGGTCATAGTAAATGATATTGGAGAAGTTAATATTGATGCAAGTTTAATTGGTGCAGAAAACATAGTCTCACAAAAAGATGATAGTCTTGTTCCACTTCAAAATGGATGTATTTGTTGCACCCTTAAGGCAGATTTAATGAAGCAGATTGCAGAACTTGTTGCCTCAAATAAGTTTGATTATATTTTAATAGAGGCTTCAGGAATATGTGAGCCAATTCCAATAGTTCAATCAATCACTTTAGTTTCAGATGCGAGCGAAGAATATAACTTGCCAAGCATTTGCAAGCTTGATAACGTTGTGTCGGTTGTTGACACTCTTCGCTTAGCAAAAGAGTTTGGCGAAGGCGATGCACTTCTTAGCACAAATATTGAAGAAGAAGATATTGAAAATTTAATCATTCAACAAATTGAATTTTGCACAAAGATAATTCTAAATAAGGTAGATCAAGTTTCAGAGGACGAAAAAAACAAAGTTAAAGCAGTCATCAAAAAGCTTCAGCCAGAGGCAGAAATTATTGAAGCAGAGTTTGGAAAAGTTCCAATCAACAAAATCATGGGAACAAACTCGTTTGATTTTGACAAGGCTTGTGCATCTGCAGGTTGGATGAAAGAGCTTGGCAAAGATGTTGAAGAAGACGAGCATGAAGCTGAGCATGAACACCATCATGAGCATGATGAGCATCATCACGATCATGAAGAGGACGAACATGAGCACCATGATCACAATGAGCATGAACGCCATCATGAGCATGATACCCATGATGACGATGACGAGCATAAGCATCACGGACATCATCACCATCATCATGGCGAAGGTGAAACAGAAGAGTATGGCATTGGCTCATTCGTATATTATAGAAGGCGTCCAATCATTCAGTCTAAGTTTAGAACATTTATAAACAATATGCCAAGAAGCATAATCAGAACAAAGGGAATTATGTGGTATTCAAATGACAATGATAATATGTATATCTTTGAACAAGCGGGTCCACAAAAAAATTCTTTTGTTGCAGATGTGTGGATAGACACACTTCCAGCAGCAGAAAAGTCTGAATATATAAGGCAAAATCCAGACATAAAAAAAGACTGGGATGAAAAGGTTGGAGACAGAATGGTTAAGCTTGTTTTCATTGGTCAAAAGATGGATAAAGAGCAAATTATTAGTGATTTAGACAAGTGTTTAGATAAATAGCAAAAATACCAGTCAAAAATTTGGCTGGTATTTTTTTTGAAAAAAAATGGTCAAAAGCCTGTGTTTTTCAGGTGTTATGTTACGCATAACACATAAAAAATTAGTTTTTCAAGCAAAAGCAAGAGCATATTTGCAAAATAAAGCAGATATGCTTTTATTATTAAATTTTTATATCCTGCGTTTTCGTCGGACATGAGTAAACCTCTGCGTTTTTGCATATACTATATTCAAGGGGGATTACACGTGATAAAGTTTGGAGAAAGATTAAGAGAGCTCAGAATTGAAAAAGGACTGTCGGCAATCAAACTTGGCAAAGCACTTGGAGTTGGTGACACAACTATTCTTAGATGGGAAAGTTCAAGAATGCTTCCCACAATAGACAGACTTTACGACGTTTGTAAATTTTTTGGAGTAACTGCCGATTACATGATTGGTCTAGAAGATTAAAACTAGCATTTAGTTGTTTCAAAAAAAATTGTCATTTTTGGTTTGTTTAAAAATTAAAGTTTAGGAAAAAGATTAAATTAAACAATTCATTTATAAAAAAATAAAAAACAAAGGAATTATAAATATGAGAAAATTTTGTGAAAAATTAAAAGAACAAAGAATGAAAAAAGGATTAACTTTGCTTGAGCTTAGCAAAGAGATTGGCATAAGCATTGCAACACTTTCTAGATGGGAAAACGGAATAAATGATATTACCAGCGACAATCTTATTATTGTTGCAAAATATTTCAAGGTTTCTGCAGATGAGCTTTTAGGCATAAAAGATTAGTTTTTTTTAAAAGAAAAAATTCTTGGCAAAAGTTGCCAAGTTTTTTTATTGTTAAAAAATGTGGATGCGATAAATAAAATATAAAAAAATAAAAAATTAGCACTCCTTACTTGACAGTGCTAAAAATTAGTAGTATATTAATTCTTGTTTAAGGTAACAATTTAATTATCTTTTGGCTCGGCCAAAGCAGTGTTGTGACTTAAACAAGTTTTTATTGGGAGGAAAATTATGGACTTTGAAAAATGGACAAAAAAATCACAGGAAGCGTTCATCACTTCCCAGAACATGGCAAAAGAAAATGGCAACAGTGAAATCACACAAGAGCATTTGCTTTTTAGTTTAATTGCTCAAGAAGATGGGCTGATTGCTGAAATATTAAAATCGCTAAACACAGACCTAGAAACAATTTTAAAGGAAGTAAAAGCAAAATTAGATAGACTTTCTAAGGTTTCAGGACAAACAAGCATTTATATTGAAAATGATTTAAATCAGGCGCTAAGCGAGGCAGAAAAACAAGCCAAAGCAATGCAAGACGACTTTGTTTCTGTTGAGCATCTTTTTCTTGGTCTTTTGTCAAAGCCAAATAAAGCAGTAAAAGACACTTTTGAAAAGTTCAGCATAACAAAAGATAGGTTTTTAAAAGTGCTTCGTGAGGTCAGGGGAAATCAAAGAGTGTCATCAGAAAATCCAGAGAGCACTTATAATGTTTTAAAAAAGTATGGAACCATGCTAACAGAGAGTGCAAGGTCTGGCAAGATGGATCCTGTTATTGGCAGAGATGATGAAATACGAAATGTAATCAGAATTTTGTCAAGAAAAACCAAAAACAATCCTGTTTTAATTGGTGAAGCGGGCGTTGGAAAAACAGCAATAGCAGAAGGTTTGTCTCAGAGAATTGTTGCTGGAGATGTTCCAAGCTCTTTAAAAAATCATGATGTGTTTGCCCTAGACATGGGCAGCCTTGTTGCTGGAGCAAAATATCGTGGAGAGTTTGAAGAAAGGTTAAAGGCAGTTTTGTCAGAAGTCAAAAAAAGTGAAGGAAAAATCATTTTGTTTATTGATGAGCTTCACTTAATTGTTGGTGCCGGAAAAACTGATGGAGCAATGGATGCAGGCAACATTTTAAAACCAATGCTTGCACGTGGCGAACTTCATTGTATTGGTGCCACAACACTTGATGAGTATAGAAAATATATTGAAAAAGACCCAGCGTTAGAAAGGCGTTTTCAGACTGTTTTGGTAGAAGAGCCAACAGTAAGTGACACAATCACAATACTTCGTGGAATTAAAGAGAGATATGAAGTTTTTCACGGCGTGAAAATTGCTGATGCGGCACTAGTTGCTGCGGCAACGCTGTCAAATAGATATATAACAGATAGGTTTTTGCCAGACAAAGCAATAGATCTTGTTGATGAAGCGTGTGCAACAATAAAAACAGAAAACGACTCACTTCCAACAGAAATGGATGAAATTAACAGAAAAATGATTGCACTTCAAATTGAAGAAGCGGGTTTAAAGAAAGAAACAGACAACATTTCAAAGTCAAGGCTAGAGAAAATTCAAAAAGAGTTAGCCGCACATAAAGAAAAATATGATCATATGACGGCCAAGTGGAAAAATGAAAAGCAGGCTATTGAAAGCATAAACAAATTAAAAGAGCAAATAGAAAAAACAAAGGCAGACATTGAAAAGGCAAAAAAAGAATATGATTTCAATAAAGCAGCAGAATTGTCCTATAGCACTCTTCAAAGCCTTGAAAAAGAGTTAGAAAATCAAGAAAAGGTTTATGATAAGTCAAGTGGAAACAATCTTTTAAGAAACAAGGTTAGTGAAGAAGAAATTGCAAAAATTGTATCAAGGTGGACAGGCATACCAATAACCAAACTCAGCAGCAGTGAAAAAGAAAGGGTATTAAATCTTGCAGATGTTTTGCACAAAAGGGTAATTGGTCAAGATGTTGCGGTAAACAAAGTTTCAGAAGCAATTCTCAGAAACAAAGCTGGCATTGCAGACCAGAGCAAACCAATAGGTTCATTTTTGTTTTTAGGTCCAACAGGTGTTGGAAAAACAGAGCTGTCAAAAGCCCTTGCCGAGGCACTTTTTGATGATGAAAAAAGCATTGTCAGAATAGATATGAGTGAATATATGGAAAAGTTTTCAGTTTCAAGGCTAATTGGTGCACCTCCAGGTTATGTTGGCTATGATGAAGGTGGTCAATTAACAGAGGCAGTTCGCAGACATCCATATTCAGTTGTTTTGTTTGATGAGATAGAAAAAGCACATCCAGATGTTTTTAACATTTTGCTACAAATGCTAGATGATGGCAGAATAACAGACAGTCAGGGCAGAACGATAGACTTTAAAAACACAATAATAATTTTAACTTCAAACCTTGGTGCAAACATAATTTTAGATGGCATAAATTCAGATGGCACAATTTCAGCCGAGGCAACAAATGATGTGCATAATTTGCTAAAGCAATCTTTCAGACCAGAACTGTTAAATAGGCTAGACGAAATAATCATGTTTAATCCGCTAACCAAAAAGCAAACAATAAGCATAGTAAACTTGCTGTTAAAAAGCTTGTCAGAAAGGCTTGAAGAAAAACAATTATACTTGCAAGTTTCAGAAGAAGTTAAAGAACAAATTGTTAATCAGGGCTATGATGCAAACTTTGGTGCAAGACCTCTTAAAAGGTTCATTCAGCATGAAATTGAAACACTGGTTGCAAGATACATTTTGTCAGAAAATCCAGAGCCAAACACAAACCTAATTCTCAATTACGAATCAAACAATTTCAAAATAAGTTCGCAAAAGAAATAGAAAAAACACAGAGAAATCTGTGTTTTTTATTAATAAATCACAGGCGAAAACGCAGGATAAGCCAAAAGAAAGTGCAAAAATGCTATAATTAAAGTGTAAAACTATGAAAGAATGCTAAAAAGAGAAAAAATAATGTCAAACCACTTGAAATTTGTCGGGGGG
>CAOJFR010000025.1 GCA_948434855.1 uncultured Clostridia bacterium
CTTTTTGTAATTATGTTTGCCCTGCCTTTTATATTTTGTTTGATTTTTAAAAATAAACAAATTTTACTAAAAATTATTATTTCTATATGGTTTATAATTTATTTAGCTTTGCTTTCTATTGGAACAACCGCCAATATAGAAATTAGAAACTCATCAGTCAAAATCTGGTATGATTTTAGCGTTGGTTGGCTTAAATTAGATTTCTCAATTTTTAGTAGCGGAACGTTTAACATTTTTACAAACCTTGTAATGATGTTTCCTGTTGGTTTTTTTGTTTTTTCAATATGTGAGCATCATCCAGTTTTTAAGACAATTATACTAAGTTTTATTATTAGTATAATTATTGAACTTTATCAATGGATTTTGCCTGTTTCAAGACACACAGAAATTATGGATATTTTGCTTAATGTTGCAAGCGGAATAATATCTGCAATATATTGCATTATTCTTAAAAAATTAAAACTAATAAAATAAAAATAGGAAGATTATCTTCCTATTTTTTATTTTCTACTACCTCAGATTTTTTTACAACAAGTGTAACTTTTTTTATTCTGTTATCTTCAACGCTTTCAACTGTAAATGTAAGTTCTGCAATTGTTGAAACATAATCATTGTGTTCATTAAGCACATCATCAACTGCTGTGATATTAACAACTGTTCCCTTAACAGGCAAAGTTTCAGAAAGCTCATAAATCATTCCACCAACTGATGAATATCTTGTTTCTGGCAAATGCTCTATTTCAAGATATTCAAATAAATCTTCAACTGAAATATCTGGATTCACTCTATATTTGTTTTCGCCAACTTTTTGAATAGAAGCTTCTTCCGCCTCATCATGCTCATCATATATTTCACCAACCATAAGCTCTAGCGCATCTTCCATTGTAACAATTCCACTTGTTCCACCATATTCATCAACAACAATTGCAAGGTGCTTCTTTTCTTTTTGCATAGTTTTTATAAGTTCATCAACCTTCATTGTTTCCGAAACTTTTAATGGTTTCATCATAACTTTTGAAACATCAGGCTTCTTTTCACTAAAGCCAGCAATAACATAATCTTTATAATTTAAAACACCAACTATGTTATCTTTATCTTCCTCATATACAGGGATTCTGCTAAACTGACTCTCTGCAAAAACTTTCTTAATCTCCTCTTCAGAAGAATTTAATGGTATGGCAATCATGTCTACCCTTGGAACAAATATATCATAAACACTCTTTTCTCTAATATCTATTGCGCCATGAATTATATCTGCATTATCACTATCTATTATTCCTTGATTTTCCATTGTGTCAACAATTGTTTCAAATTCATCTTCTGTTATTTTAACTTCTTCCTTATGTTTTACAAACAAGTGTTGAAGCCCATAAAATGGCATTGCGATAATATAAATAATTTTTGAGAATATAAATATTGCACCACTAGACTTTAAAACAAACTTTTCTGGATTATGTTTTGCATAAGCTTTTGGTAAAATTTCACCAAAAATTAAAATTACAATTGTCATTGCAAAAGTATTAATAAGGTTTGCAATTGTTGGATTAATGATAAATTTTGAAAATAGGTATGCACAAATTGTTGTGTTTGCAATATTTACAAGGTTGTTTCCAACAAGAAGACACACAAGAATAAAATCATAATGTTCACAAATATATTGTGCTCTTCTTGCACCCTTAACCTTTTCATCTGCAAAACTTTTTATGTGCAAAATGTTAACTGAAGAAAAAGCAGTTTCACTTGCAGAAAAAAATGCAGACATACCAAGCAATAAAATTATTCCTAGAATCATTATTGCATCTGGCACTGTAAAGTTTACACTAGCTAAAACCAACCCACTGGGATTCATAATTAATTTTCTCCTAAAATAAGATAAAATGAGTATATCACAAGTTTATGCCTTTGTAAATAACTTTAGAAAGCAATATATCACTTTATAATCAAATAAAAGTTTAAACCTTTTCAAATTGACAAATTAATTTTTGTTGTATAAACTTAAATTATATTAATTGGAGAATTTTATGAAAACTTGCGAAGAATTTAAAAATCAAATACTTAATCAATCATTAGTTTGTGGAATTTCATCTGATGAAGTAAATCTTGCAAAAGACTTGGTAAACAACAAATGTAAAAATAAAGACATTTTTATTTGTGAAGGACTTTGGGCTGCAGATAAACTTATTTCTAAAAACTTTGAAATAACACATTTTTTCTTTAATAATGATAAAATAAATGAAGATAAAGAAACAATTGAAAATTTAGAAAAAATCGCAAAATTAACAAAATATAGTAAAAAATGTTATGCTATTTCTGAAAAAGCTTGCAAAAAAATAAGCGATCGTGAAGGGTACGATGAATATTTTATTATTGCAAAACTTCCAAAATTTTCACTAGTTGATTTTGAAAACCTGATTAAAGGAAATAATAATGTGCTTGCCATTGTTATGGACGGGCTGGAACAACCTGGAAACATTGGTGCAATTCTTCGCTCAGTTGATTGTGCGGGCGGTACACTTGCTTTTATAGTTAATAAAAAAGCAAATCTTTCTCACAGCAGACTTGTCCGTTCAAGTCTTGGAGCAAGCTTTATGATTCCTGCTGTTGTTGAAGATATTGATGTGGTTCAAAAATGGCTAATTAAAAATAATTTTAAATGTGTTGTCACCGACCTTCAGGCAAAAAAAAGTTTTAAGGAAGTTGATTACTCAGGCAGAGTTGCCATTGTTGCAGGAAATGAACATACTGGAATCTCAGCTTCTTGGAGAGAACTTTCAAATGCTGAAAGTATTATTATTCCTATGCTTGGTTCTTGCGAATCTCTTAATGTGGGCTTTGCTTCAACACTTGTCGCCTATGAAGCAGGACTTCAAAAATTTAAAAATAAAATTTAGAGGAAATTATGAATATTAAAAATAAAAGCTTAAACTATTTAAAATCATTAACAGCAGAAACAATTTCTCATGCAAAGTCTGGACATACAGGTTCAGCACTTGGAGCAAGTTCTATTCTTCTTTCACTTTTTCATGATCACTTAAAATTTGATGCAAGTGGAACAAACTGGCTTAGCCGTGACAGATTTGTTTTATCCGCAGGACACACAAGTGCTTTAGCATACAGCATAATGCACTTGTTTGGATATAATATCTCAATTGAAGATTTAAAGCAATTTAGACAATATGGTTCTAAAACTCCTGGACATCCAGAACATGGACTTGTTACTGGTATTGAAACAACAACTGGTCCTCTTGGTCAAGGAGTTGCAAATGCAGTGGGCATGGCGATTGCTGAGGAAAAAATGCATCACCTGTTCCCTAACTTATTTAATAACTTCACTTATTGTTATGCTGGTGATGGTTGCCTTATGGAGGGAGTTGCAAACGAAGCCTGTTCTCTTGCAGGCACATTAAAACTTAATAAACTTATTTTGCTATATGATGATAACAATATCACCATTGACGGAAACAGAACAATAGCAAATAATGAAGATGTTAAAAAGAAATATGAAGCAATGGGCTGGAATACAATTTTAGTTAAAAATGGAAATAACTATGATGCCTGCTCAAAAGCTATTTCAAAGGCAAAAAAATCAGACAAACCAACCATTATTATTTTTAAAACAATAATTGGCATAGGAACAAGAGTTCAAGGCAACGCTTCAGTCCATGCCTATCCGTTGCCAGCAGCAGAACTGAGTGAGTTTAAAAAAGCACTTGGTGTAAGTGAAAGTTTTTTTGTTCCTCAAGATGTTTATGCTTTTTGCAAAGAAGCAACTGACAAAAATAATAAATTTATTGAGGATTGGAAAACTAACACCGCTGCTGAAATGCAAAGATATGAAAGTTTCTTCAATCGCCATCCATTCAGTTTTGATAAAGCACTAAAAGTTCTTTGCGCAAATGCTAGTTTGGCTGGACGTGATGCAACAGGAAAAGTTTTGTGTGACCTTAGTGAAGATAACTACTTTTTTGGTGGGACTGCAGATCTTGGTCCTTCAACAAAAGCTGTTGTAAAAAATACAGAACAACCAAACCCAAGATATTTTGGAACTAAAAATGAATTTGAGCTTAGCGGAAAAAATATTCACTTTGGTGTCCGTGAACATGCCATGGGCTCAATTTGTAACGGAATTGCATTATATGAACCAAAGTTAAATGTTTTTGATAGTACTTTTTTAACATTTTCAAATTATATGCTCCCTGCACTTAAAATGAGAGCAATGATGAAAACTCCCGTTTTATCAATCTTTTCACATGATTCTATTGACATTGGAGAAGATGGTCCAACGCATCAACCAATTGAACAGCTATCACAACTAAGACAAATTATTGGACTTGATGTGTTCAGACCAGCAACCTATGGTGAAGTTGTGGCAAGCTTTAAACACTTTATAACAAAGCAAAATCCAACAGTTGTTGCTATTACAAAATCTACAATTTATAATATTGAATCTTCTTCTATTGAAAAAGCATTAAAAGGCGGATATGTTATTTTTGAAAACAATAAAAATCCTGATGTTGAAATTTTTGCAAGTGGAAAAGAAGTTTATATTGCTCTAGATATTGCTGAAAAACTTAAATCATTATCAACAAGAGTAATTTCAATGCCATGTATTTCAGAATTTGAAAAACAAGATAGCAAATATAAAAACTCAGTATTATTAAACAACCCTAAGCTTAAAGTTGCAATTGAGGCTTCAAACGACAATATTTGGTATAAATATGTTGGTGAAAGTGGACTAATTATAAATGTTAACAACTATCAACAAAGTGGAAACGGAAATGAAGTCTATAAAAAAGCTGGTTTTGATTCAGATATTATTGCAAAGCAAATTAATAAAATCTTATCAAAGAAAAAGTAATGACAGTATCATTACTTTTTTATTTTGTTAATGTGTATAAAACCACAAATTTGGTTTACAATTTATTAAAAAATAATTACTATTAAATTATAGGATTTTTGGAGAATTTTGATGAAAAAGAAATATTTTTTGATTTTATGTTTTTCTTTTGTTTTGGGACTAATGCTTGCTATGATTCCAAACATTAATAATAACATAAACAAAAATACTTCGCAGGCTATGGCATTGGCTGTGGCTAACGAAGATTTTTCTGATGAAGAAATTTCTGAAGAAGATGAAACTCCAAAAATTTTTACTCTAACTTTGGTTCTAGGGCATGACCTTGACAATGAAATTTATGAATATGAGTTTAATGAAACTCTAAATCTTATTGCACCTGAAATTGAAGGACATAATTTTGTAGGCTGGTTTTTTGAAGGAACCTTTATTAACAAATTTACTGAAACAACAATGCCAGAAAAAAACTTAATTCTTTATGCAAAATATGAGCCTAAGGTTTTTATTGTTACATTTAATCCAAACAACAATGATGATCCAATAAATAAATATGTCAATTTTGGTGAAACTGCCACCCCACCTAGCTTTCAGCCTATTAATGGTTTTAGCTTTATTGGTTGGTTTTATGATGACGGCACTTTTAAAAGACAATTTGACTCAACCCAAGCCATAACTGAAAACACATCACTTATTGCTAAGTGGGAAAGAAATATTTATACACTTGAAATTGTGCTTGGAAATGGCCTAGCAAATTTAACATATAACATTGCCTATGAAGATATGATGACCACACCAATAACACCATCTTTCAAAAATCATAATTTTGTTGGTTGGTTTGCAGATGAAAATCTTAACAATAGATTTACTTTTGGAAAAATGCCTGCAACAAATGTTAAGGTTTATGCAGGATGGAAAGACAAAAGAAATATTGAAGCCAAGCTTGAAAAACAATCTTATGAGTTTGGTGAGTCTGGAGCATTTTTTAAAGATTTCTCTTCACACTTTGGATTCACTGTAGAATATTTGATTAATGGAAAATGGACATCTGAAATTCCAAATAGTGCAGGGATTTATGATGTTAAAGTTTCTAGAACTGAAGATGCCTATTATGCAAGTTTTGAAGAAATTTTAAAAGACGGATTTGAATTAAAATATAAAGAATTAAACCTCACTTGGCTAATTGTACTTTTATTTATAATTTGCATTCTTGAACTTGCTGCAATAATATTCATTAAAAAACTAAAAGGAATGAAAACTTCAAGAACTTTTGCAATATTCCCAATAGTTGTTGGTGGAAATTCCATAATTACAAACTCTCAATTAACTTTAATTGCAATAAGTGGAACTCTTGCCCTTTTGGGATTTATCTATTTAATTTATTCACTGGTTGATGTTCACAAAACTGCCAAAAATGAAGCTTTTTTACCTTCAAGGCTAGATAATCGTGAAAGATTTAAAGACGATCTTATCTTCCAAAACACAAACGAGGGCGACAGCGAATATATTTCAAAACCAAAGACTGAACAGTCTTTTGGTGAAAAATATTCCGCTGAAGACATTAAAAATTTGCTTAAAAATGATAACTTCAACAAAGAAACTCTTGAAAAACGAAAATTTAATTCAGAAAATAATTCTTCAATAAATTGGAACAAGGTTTCTGAAACAGATGGAAGTGATATTATTTTTAAAGCAAAAAATATTGGAAGTTTAAGACAAGGTGAATATGGCGGAAAGACAACAACTAAATTTTTTGAAGATGATGAAGATAAAAAATAGCAAATTTATTTTTGCTATTTTTTTAACTTTACTTTTAATTTCAAATAAAGTAAAATTTGATTATTAAACTTAAAGGAAATCTTATGAAAAAAAAGAAAAATCTCGCACTTAAAATAATATTATTTCCACTAACAATAATAAAATATTTCTTTCTATATCTTACTTTCTATTTAATTTATATATCAATATGGCCATTTACAAGGTGCAAAGTTAAAGGCAAAAAAAATGTAAATAAAACCGATGAGGCTCGTGTTTTTATCAGCAATCACTATGAAATTTATGGTCCCCTTTCTGTTTATATGAATTTTCCATACAAATTCAGACCTTGGATTATTGATAAAATGATGAACGAAGAAGATATTGAAAAACAAATGGGACTTATGATTTATAATAATTATAAACATATTCCAAAATTTATTAAAACTATTATTATAAAATGCGTAAAAAATTTAGTGGTATTTATTATGCATCATGCTAAGGGCATCTCTGTTTCAAGAGAAGACCTTAGAGCTAATCTTGAAACCATGAGAATTTCAAGTGAAACCTTGCAAAAGAAAAAAGCTATTGTTATCTTCCCTGAGCTCTGGTATAGAAAAGAAGGTGTTGGAGAATTTCAAACTGGTTTTGAATTTATAGGGAAATATCACTATGGAAAGACTGGAAAGAAAATATCTTTTTATCCTATGTTTATATCCCATAAAAACAAAGCCATGTATATTGGAAAACCAATAATTTATAATCCAGAAAAAGATGCAAAAATACAAAAAGAGGAAATTATAACATATTTGCATGACACTATGGTTTTTCAATATGAGACCGAAGAAGTTGCAAATCTTAAGAATAAAAAGAAAACTAAGAAAACAAAATAATAATAATGATGCTTTCTTGTGTTTTTTAACTTTCAACTAAAACCATTAAAAACACAGATTAATCTGTGTTTTTTTGTTAAAATTTTAACTTTAATATTATATTTCCTTGTTTTTATTCTATAAGATTGCTATAATTTTTTTAGCAAATTTAAGGAGAGCCTATGTTTTATAATATCTATAACATTACAAACATCATGTTTTATGTTATTTTTGCCATTTGCGTGCTTCTCTTTATTTATAAGATTTTTTTGCACATAAGTGCATTTATGCCAGTAAAAAAATATCCTGAAGCTAAAAAAAATCATAAGTTTGCAATATTAATTCCTGCTAGAAATGAATCTAAAGTTATATCAGGAATTTTGGATAGCATTCAAAAACAAAACTATGATATGTCTCTTGTGGATACATATGTTATTGTTGAAAAAGAAGATGACCCTACCTGTGAAATTGTTAAAAACTATAAAAACACGCATATTATTGTTAGAAAAAATTTAAATCTTAAAGGCAAAGGCTATGCTCTTGATGAAGCCATGCAAAAAATTTTACCAAAAAAACTTGGATATGAAGCATTCTTTATATTTGATGCAGACAACATTTTAGACACAAACTATTTAAATGAAATGAACAAAGTTGTTGATCAAGGCTATGATGTTGGACTTGGTTATAGAAATTCAAAAAACTGGAATGATGGCTGGATTGCCGCTTGCAGTGGACTTACCTTTTCAATGTTTAGCAACTTTGATAACAAGCCAAGATTTAGGCTTGGACTAGGAATAAAAGTATGTGGAACTGGATTTTTTGTTGCAGCAAAAGTAATTGAAGATCTTGGCGGTTGGAAATTTTTTACATTAACTGAAGACTATGAATTTTCGCTCTATGCAATTACAAACAATCTTAAAACTGCGTATAATGAAAATGCTAAATTTTTTGATGAACAACCAATTTCTACAAAACAGTCTTGGAACCAAAGAATCCGCTGGTGCAAAGGTTTTACTCAAGCCAACAAAATTTACACAAAAAAACTTATTAAGTCTGGAATCAAAGATAAAGGCAAAGCAAGAGTAGATAAGCTTATGTATGGGTTTAGCATAATTCCGTTTGCAGTGACATTGGCATCCTTTGTTGCCTATTTAGTTGCACACTCAGTTCTAACTGTTGTTGGACTTTGCATTCATGACCCAAACTGGTATATGCCATTAATTTGCTTTGGATCAGCGTTTCTTGCACTATATTTATTTTTGGTTTTATACACAATTTGTGTTATTGTTGCAGACAGAAAAAACTCTAACCTAAGTTTTAAAAATGCTTTTATTTGCTGTTTAATGAATCCTATTTTTATTCTTTTATATATTCCTATATTTGTAAGTTCTGCTTTTAAAAAAGAAGTTAAGTGGGTTGCAATTGAACACGGAAATTCAAAAAACGCAAAAAATACAAATAATTAATCAAAATCTGTTTATTTTATTTAATTTATAAAGAAATGTTAGATAATTGTCTGACATTTTTTATTTTTAAATAAAAAAATATAGAAATTATAAATTAATGAAATATTTGACAAAAATGTAAAATAAATATATAATAATTCCCGTAACTTAAAGGATTTTTATGAAAGAATATTTGGATATATTTTTAGACGCATTAAAAGACTCAGCCATGCTGTTGCCTATCCTTTTGGTTGTTTATTTTCTTATAGAATTCTTAGAATATAAAAAAGTATTAGAGTTTGAAAAATCTAACTTGTTAAAAGGAAAAGCAAGCCCTGCACTTGGAGCTTTGTTTGGTTCAGTTCCCCAATGCGGATTCTCGGTCATTTCTGCAGAACTTTATTCAAAGCAAAAAATTTCAGTTGCAGCACTAATTGCTGTTTTTATTGCAACCAGTGATGAAGCTTTGCCAATTATGATTGCAAACTATAAATCTATTCCAGCACTATTGATGCTCATTGCAACAAAAATCATCATTGCAATTATTGTGGGCTATCTAACCATGTTTGCCTTCTCAAAAATCTTTAAGCAAAAGCACAAACAAGACCACAGCGAACACATTCATGAAAAGGATGAAGTGACTCATGAAAAGCATGAAGAACATATTGAGCACGAGCACATTCATGCCTGTTGCCATCATGATATTTCAAATCAAAATAAATTTCATTGGGAACATCCATTAATTCATAGTCTTAAAATTTTTATTTATATTTTAATTGTAAATCTCATTATGGGAGTTATTGTCCATTTAATAGGCGAAAATAATATTGCAAACTTCTTAAACACCAGCTCTGCTTTTCAACCATTATTTGCTCTACTTGTTGGACTCATTCCAAACTGTGCATCTTCAGTTATTTTAACAGAAATGTATATAAGTGGACTTCTTAGCTTTGGATCTATTGTGACAGGACTTTGTGTTAATGCCGGAATTGGAATATTAGTTTTATTCAAAGAAAATAAAAAAATAAAAGAAAATATCTTTATTTTATTAACCTTAATTGTTTCTAGCTTAATTTTTGGATATGCACTTCACTTTATTCCATTTGATTTCTTGCTTCTTTAAAACCAAACATAATGTTTGGTTTTTATTTTTGTTAAAATTTACACTTTTGTATAAAAAGTCATTAATTTTTTTGTTAAAACAAAAATTTAAAAAATTTTTGTCAATCAAAAAATTAAAATTTTTTAAAATGCTTTAATAAGTTAATTCGTCAATATTCTACCAAAAACAGCAATAATGCCAAAAAATGAACTTTAACATAATTTTTATGCATTTTAAAATTTTTCACATATTTTTATGTGAATTTTGACTTAATTTTAAATTTGTATAATATGACCAAAAAATAAAAATATCACAATATATTGGGTTTGCATCTTGACATAGAACACAAAATAGGCTTAAACTATGTTCGTAAACTTTTTTTAGGAGATGGACAATGAAAGTAATTAAAAGAAATGGCAATTCAGTTGATTTTGACCAAACCAAGATTGAAACAGCTATCAGCAAGGCAAACACAGAAGTTAAGCCATCAGAGCGTGCAAGCAAAGAAGATATTCAAGATATTATTGAATATATTCTTTCACTAGGAAAGAAAAGAATGCTTGTTGAAGATATTCAAGATGAGATTGAAGCAAAACTTATGAGCCAATCTCATTATGAACTTGCAAAAAAATATATCATTTATAGATATAATCGTGCACTTATTAGAAAAGCAAACACCACAGACGAAACAATTATGTCACTCGTTAAAAACAAAAATAAAGATGTTGCTGAAGAAAATTCTAATAAAAATGCAATGGTTGCAAGCACCCAAAGAGACCTTATCGCTGGTGAAGTTAGCAGAGACCTAACTAGAAGACTTTTGCTTCCTCCAGAAATTTCTAAGGCTCATGATGATGGCGTTATCCATTTCCATGATGCAGACTATTTTGTTCAACCAATTTTCAACTGCTGTCTTATTAATCTTAAAGATATGCTTGATAATGGCACTGTAATGAATGGAAAACTTATTGAGCAACCAAAGAGTTTCCAAGTTGCCTGCACCATCTCAACTCAAATAATTGCAGCTGTTGCAAGTTCCCAGTATGGTGGTCAAAGTGTTGATATCCGTCATCTTGCAAAATATCTTAGAAAAAGTAAAGATAAGTTTGAAAAACAAATTCGTGAAACAGACCCAAGTCTTTCAGATGAATCTGTTAAAAAACTCACAGAAAAGAGAGTTAAAGATGAACTTTCTGCTGGTGTTCAAACAATTCAATATCAAATTAACACTCTTATGACAACAAATGGACAATCTCCGTTTGTAACACTATTTTTATATCTTGACAAAGACGATGAATATATTGAAGAAACTGCTATGATTATTGAGGAAATTTTATCACAACGTCTTAAGGGAATCAAAAATGAGCAAGGCGTTTATATTACACCTGCATTCCCAAAACTCGTTTATGTGCTTGATGACTTCAACAATTTAACTGGTGGAAAATATGACTATATAACTGAGCTTGCTTGTAAATGCTCTTCAAAAAGAATGTATCCTGATTATATTTCAGCAAAAAAGATGCGTGAAAATTATGAAGGCAATGTCTTTAGCCCAATGGGTTGCAGAAGTTTCCTATCTCCTTGGAAAGACGAAAATGGTAACTATAAATTTGAAGGTAGATTTAACCAAGGCGTTGTTAGCCTTAATTTGCCACAAATTGCGATTGTTTCTGGTGGAGACGAAAAGAAATTCTGGAAAGAATTTGATAACCGCCTAGAAATTTGCTTTAAAGCCTTAATGTGCCGTCATGAAGCTCTGAAAGGAACTCTTTCAGACACAAGTCCAATTCACTGGCAATATGGTGCCATTGCAAGACTTAAAAAGGGTGAAACCATTGATGAACTTCTTGAAAATGGCTATTCATCAATCTCTCTTGGCTATATTGGCATTTATGAAATGACAAAGATTATGAAAGGTGTTTCTCATACAACTCCTGAAGGCAAAGAATTTGCATTTAAGGTTATGAATTATTTAAGAGCAACAACTGACAGATGGAAGGCTGAAACAGGCATTGGTTTCGCACTTTATGGAACTCCTGCAGAATCACTTTGCTATCGCTTTGCAAGAATTGATAGAGAAAGATTTGGTATCATTAAAGATATTACTGACAAAGGCTATTACACAAACTCTTATCATGTTGATGTTCGTGAAGAAATTAATGCTTTTGATAAACTTAAATTTGAAAGTGATTTTCAACCAATATCTTCTGGCGGTTGCATCTCTTATGTTGAAATTCCTAATCTTACTGGAAACCTTGAGGCAATAAGAGAAATTGTTAAATTTATTTATGATAACATTCAATATGCTGAATTTAACACAAAGAGCGACTATTGTCATGTTTGTGGATATGATGGTGAAATTATTATTAATGAAAATAATGAATGGGAATGCCCACAATGTCATAATAAAGATCACAACAAAATGAATGTTACAAGAAGAACTTGCGGATATCTTGGTGAAAATTTCTGGAATGTTGGAAAAACAAAAGAAATTAAATCAAGAGTACTCCACTTATAAAGAAGGCAAATATGAATTATGCTACAATAAAAGATCATGACACAGCAAACGGCATTGGTGTGAGAGTTAGCCTATTTGTTTCAGGCTGTTCACACCATTGCAAAGACTGTTTTAATAGTGAAGCTTGGGATTTTAATTTTGGAAAACCATATACAAAGGAAACAGAAGATGAAATCATTAAGCTTCTTGATAGACCATATATTAAAGGATTATCACTTCTTGGCGGCGAACCTTTTGAACCTGCAAATCAAAAAGAATTAGTAAATTTGCTTAGAAGAACCAAACAAGAATTTCCAAATAAAACAATATGGTGCTATTCTGGTTATACCTTTGACACAGACCTTGCAAAAGGCGGAAGAGCACACACAGATGTAACTGATGAAATGATTTCTTATTTGAATGTCTTGGTTGATGGCGAATTTGTTTCAGAACTTAAGGATTTAAAACTCCATTTTAGAGGCTCTTCTAATCAAAGAATTATAGATGTTCAAGAAAGCTTAAAACAGTCCAAGGTTATTACATTAGATTTATAAAAACTCAGAAAAATCTGAGTTTTTTTATTGTTTTTATAATTTTTAGCATAATTTATTTATTATTTTGCGTTTTTATGATAAACTGGAACTAGGAGAATATTATGAAAAAAGGCATAAGTTTTTATTTTGGATTTAAAGATGACAATAGTCATGAAGAAAGAGCTAAGATGATAAAAGATGCTGGTTTTGACTGCGTAATTACAAGTGCTGATAAAAGATTTTCAAACCAAAATGGAAGCTTTAAACAACAGCTTAAATGGTTTAAAAAATATGGTTTAGAACTTTCCTCTTTGCACATGAGATATAAAATTAATGAATTGCCAGAGTTTTTTAAAAATAGCAAAATTGGAAAAAGAATGGAGCGAGAGCTATTTAAAGATATTAAGCTTGCTGCAAAATATAATTTTTCCTGCGTAGTTGTTCACCTATTTTGTAAAGAAAACTCAAGAGAAATTGGCTTTCAAAGAATCAAAAAAGCTCTTAAGCTTTGTGAAAAATTAAATGTTCCTCTTGCCATTGAAAATATTGATGATCCTGAAACCTTTAAAGCTCTCTTCAATGAATTGGAACATCCATATTTAAAAATGTGTTACGATAGCGGACATAACAACTTTGTTGATAAAGATTTTGACTATTTTAAGCACTATGGAGACAAAATTATATGCCTACATTTGCATGATAATGATGGAACCGCAGATCAACACACTTTAAATAAATATGGTACAATCAACTGGAAATCTCTAGCAAACAAGCTTTCAAAATTGCCAAATGAAATAAATTTAGATTATGAGCTTCTTTTACATAAAAAAGGCAACGAAACTAAACAAGAAATTTTAAATGAAACCTTCAAACAAGCTTGCGATCTTGAAAATTTAATAATTCAAAAAAATCACAAATAATTAGACAAAAAATATCAACTTATTGCAAAAAGTTGATATTTTTTTTATTGAGGTTTATAATATCATTATGGGTAATATCTTTATTTATAATCCTGCAAGCGGAAAAGGCAGACTAAAAAAATATAAAGATTATATTTTATCTGAACTTAGCGCAAAATATGGTGAAGTAACATGGCTTGAAACTGAAAGAATGGGTCATGCTTTTGAGCTTGCAAAAGAATATGGTCCAAAGTGTGATTATATATTTGCTTCTGGCGGTGATGGAACAATAAATGAAGTTATTAATGGTATAAGTCAAAATGAAAAAAAACCTATAATTGGATACATCCCTTCGGGTACTGTGAATGACGTTGCCCACTCACTAAATCTTAGCAAAAATGTAAAAAAGGCTGTTAAAATTTTAACAACTGGAACAATTTATGAGCATGATACATTTAAAGTTAATGGAAAGTATGGAATTTATGTTTGCTGTGCAGGACTATTTTCTAAAACTAGTTATGAAACAAAAAGATACAAAAAAAAGATATTTGGAAAGATCGCTTATCTATTTAACGGAATACATGAAATTTTTAAAGCTCGCCCACTGCCTGTTGAACTTAAAACTGAAACTGAGAACATTAAAGCAAATTGCGCAATGCTTTTAATTTTAAATTCAAGAAGTGCTGCAGGCTTTAAAATTAACAGAAGAGCAAAACTTAATGATGGAGTTGTTGAACTTGTTATATTTAAAACTTCAAAAAATCATATAAGGCTTGCTACAGTAACCAGAATTTTAAATACCTTTTTATACGGTATTGGCATAACCAAAAACTCTAAACAAGTTATTTATAGAACATTATCAAAATTTACCATCAAGGTTTCAGAGGACACCCCTATTAACCTTGATGGAGAAAAATGCACAAGTGGGACGTTCACTTTTGAATGCATAAATAAAGGTGTAAAAATTTTAGCACCAAACAAAAATAATAAGGAGTAATAAGTGGAAGAACAAACAAGTGCTACAACACTAAATGTAAACATTCAAAATCAGCAAACCAAAGTTTTTAAGCTCAGTTTGAATCAAATTTTGAAACCAGCCATGTTTTTGCTTTTTGCAATTCTTTATGAAGTCATCAACTTTGCAACACTTGGTCTTCAATTTTTACCTAAGTATTTTTTGTTTGACCTTGGTGCATTTTTAATTTTTGCAGGAATAATTTTTCTTGTACCAAAAAATTGGCTTTCAAATATTTTCTTCTTTTTCTTTTTAGGAATTCAGTTTGTTTTAAATGTTGCCAATGGAACAATGCTTCTTGCAACTGAAGATGTTTTTTTCTTTGAACTTTTATCTTTGGCCTCCGAAGCAAAATCTTCTTTTGATTGGTCTTTTATCAATTTTAACAGCATTATTTATAACTGCATTTTGCTGGTAATTAGCATAATTTCTGTAGTTTTAGTTGATATATTTGCAAAACGAAAAAAATTTAAAGTGAAGAAAATAACCAAACCCCTGCTTATGTTTATTGTTGTTTTTTGTTCTTGGATTATCGGATTAACATTTTATTCTTCTGAAATTTTATATCTTCATAAAAGTAAAGATAAAGACAGATATGCAGCATTCCATAGTGAATTGTGGAATGAGTTAGAATATAAAATTTCTGGACTTGAATCATTTGGAACTTATGGGTTTTATTTAAAAGACTTCTATAACTCTTATATTAGAAAAATTGACTATGACAGCAAGCTTAACGAATATGTTGACTGGATTAAAAAAGGCGAAGTTGAAAAAAATGAATCTGCAACACTTTTTGATCAAAATCTTATTATGATTTGCATGGAAAGTATTGACCAGTTTGCACTTGACCCATATAACACACCAACACTTTGGAATCTTTGTTATGGTGATGAATTTAAAAACACTGCTGGCAAAGGAATATTCCTAGATAATTTCTACTCAAAAAACAAGACAAACATAAGTGAAGATATTAGCCTTCTTGGCTATGTTGCCAAAACAACCATGTTTAACGCAGAGAAAGACTCTATTTCGGTTAAATATTCACTTCCAAACCTATTTAAAGCTTTGGGATATAAAACAAATTATTTCCACTCTTTTAAGAAAGATTTTTATAGTAGATCAACCATAAATAAAAATATTGGTTTTGAAAATTTATATTTTCTTGAAGATATTGATTTTGAAAACAAAAACTTAAATTTTAACACTTGGAACAGTGAAGTAGATTTTTTCAATGCTGCAAAAGATAAGATGATTCCAACGGATGGCAACAAATTTTTTAGCTTTTATATGACAGTTTCTGGTCATGGAACTTATGATATTGAAAATCCAAATTTTGAAAAAAAAGGCTATTATGATACATATGATAGCAACCTATCAACTTATCAAACTTGGCTTAAAAATAACACAGATTTCACATATCCAAAAGATTCAGAAACTGCAAAACTTTATAGACAATTCAAATGTGCGGCAATGGATACAGACGCAATGGTTGCAGAATTAATTGAACACTTAACCTCATCTGGCCTGCTTGAAAAAACAACAATTGTACTTTTCGCTGACCATGATTGTTTTTATAATAATATGAGTAGCGTTATTAAAGGACAAGATTCAGGACAAGAAAAATATAATATCCCTTGCATAATTTATGATGGCAGCGAAACACTTGCAAGTGAAGTTATTTCAGACTTCACAACAGTATATAGTATATATCCAACAATATGTGATTTATATGGACTTGCATACAACACAAATATGTGTCATGGGGTTAGCATTTTTGACGCTGACCAAAGTAATAATGTTATGTATTCAACTGAAGCCATAGTTGGTTACTTTGACAAAAACTGTCAATCTGTCACATTAATGGAAGTTAACAAAGCAAATGGAAAAGTAACACAAGCTGATGTAGATAAGTTTATGGAAAATGCAAATAGACTTAGAGAAAAGCAGAAAAAACTAAACTTTATCTATAAAGCAAAATGGAAAGTTAATGTTTTAAATTAAAAAAAAATCTAACCTAAATTTAGGTTAGATTTTTTTACTTTACGTTCTTGTCCACTCATAACGGAAATAATATGAAGTTAAATTATTTGCATTCATTGTTGGATTTGGAAAAGTAATTTCACTCGTTCCAGACTTCCAGCCAGTTGTATTTTCAAAAGTTGCAGAAGTTAAATTGCTGCAACCATAAAATGCTTGCGCTCCAATTTTATTAACACTTGCTGGAATGATAACTGAAGCTAAACTACTGCATTTATAAAAAGCTTGAGATCCTATACTTTTAAGGTTTTTAGAAAGTTTAACTTCAGTTAAACTACTGCAACCAGCAAATAAACTGTTGTTTATAACTGTAACTCCATCTGGAATTGTGATACTACCAGCTAAATTTACACAACCATCAAATATATATCCATCCATAGTTCTAACAGTGGATGGGATTGTAAATGAAGTTAAATTAATGCAATTCCCCAGTGCATATCTTCCTATACTTGTAACACCTTCTGGTATAGTAACTGAAATTAAATTTTCACAATTATAGAATGTATATGCTCCAAGAGTTCTTATTCCGCTTCCACTCAAATTAATAGTTGTAACATCTTCCCCTTGAATTGTTAATTTTTTAGTATAATAAGTCGGATTTGACTCAAAACTTGTAAAAGTAATTTTTGCCCAGTCACTAGCCGTTCCAAGATAATTCATTTCTGTTATATTCTCACAAGAATAAAATGCTTTATCCTGAATACTTGTAACACTATTTGAAATTATAACTGAATTTAAATCACTACTATATTCAAATGCATATTTACCTATAGTTGTAACTCCATTTGGAATTGTAATTGAAGTTAAACCCAAACAATTAAAGAATGCTTGCTGACCAATTGTTGTAACAGAACCATCTGATGGAATTGTTGTTGTTGCACAACCCTTAATTAAAGTCTTTGTCCCTTTATTTATTATAGCATTAACTTCATTACCAGATAAATCTCTGCTAGTAAAATTATTATTCCCCTCTGCTATATTTATCTTTTTTAAACCGCAGCTAAGAAATGTATAACCACTTATATAAGTTACATATTCTGAAATTGTTATAGATTCTAATGAACTACAACCACTAAAAGCATAATTATTTAAACTAGTAACAGAATTTGGAATTTCAACTTTCTTTAAATTCTTACAATTAGCAAATGCATAACCCCCTATAGATTTTACTCCTTCACTTATTTTTACAGACTCTATTAATGAACTATTAAATACACCATCATAAGAAAAATAATTTGATTTAATGCCAGTAACTGGCTTACCATTATATGTTGCAGGAATAACAACATCTGTTACACCAGAATTTTTATCAAATCCTGAAACTTCATATCCTGCTGAAGTTTCAACAAATGTAAGGTAATCTGCTGGACTTAAAATTTCTTGTGTTAAATCATAAATATTGTAACTACCCTCTGTGGTCATTACATATTTAGATAAAAACGTATTTGAACCATCATCAATGCTAGATAAAATTTTAACAGTTGTGGCATTTGAAAGTAAACCACCTAAACAATAGTTTTCTGTCGCTAAAGTATAAACTTCTCTGCTTTCAATGGTTACTGTTGCCAAATTAGGGCATCCATCAAATGCACTTTCATTTATTGTTGTTGCTCCTTTAATAGTAACAGACGTTAAACTTGGCATATTATAAAATGAATTAAATCCTATGCTTTCTACATTTTCAGGAATAACTATTGATATAAAGCCGCTGCCTGCAAAACTTGTGTTTCCTATATATGTTAAACTGCTTGGGAGTTCTATTGATGTTAGGTTAGGACAAGCTGAAAAAGCTCTATTTCCAATTGTTTTTATAGAATTATTCAAAATAACTAATGTTAAATTTTCTGACCCACTAAATACATTTGTTCCAATCGCAACCACATTTTTACCATGATATGTTGTTGGGATATAAACTTCAGTTACTGAACCATCAAAACTATAAACTTCATAGCCATCTTCACATTCAGTGAAAGCTAAATATGAATATTCATATTTATAATCGTAAATTATCTCAGTATTTCCCATTACCTTATAAGTATTTGTTGTTCCTTGAATAAACTCTGCACCCTCCACTCTAAACTCATTTAAAGTACAGTCTTCCCATAATGTGTATGTTATATTAATTTCATCACCATAATATATTGTTTCATTACTTGAAAGTGTGTGTCCATTGCGTTTTACTGTTATGTCTTCTGGAATATTTCCAATTGAATATTCTGATGCTGCTTCATTGTATGTTATGCTTAAGTCTCCGTTACCGTCAAGTTCATACTCATAATATACTTGTCCATTCTCTTCATGGCGATAGGTTTCTGTTAAGATGTTTTGGGTCTCACCACTTCCTACCTTTACCTTAAACTCTGTTATGTCTCTTCCTGCTTTTTGTGTGGCTCTTATTACTATCTTTGCTCCATAGTGATAGGTGCTAGACAAGTCTACAACTTCTCCACCTATTGTTACGCTTATGCTATCCTTAAATTCTCCACCTATATAGCCCATCTTATATTCTTTCA
>CAOJFR010000026.1 GCA_948434855.1 uncultured Clostridia bacterium
AAGGTGAACAAATAACTTTTGCAAACTCATCTTGGTCAGATATAAACGAAGTAGCCCAAGCGGGACAAGCAGCAACAGTATTTAGTGTAGGAGATGAAAAAGATATAACCTTAACTGATGGAGAAGTTTTAACAGTGGTAGTGCTTGGCTTTAACCATGATAACCTAACCAGTGGTGGCAAAGCAAAAATGAGTATAGGCATGAAGCATTTAACCAAATTAACTGCAAAAATGAACGATACATTGACAAACGCAGGTGGCTGGGAAGCAAGTGCAATGAGAACCACACTAAATGACTATTACAATAAACTTCCAGACGATTTAAAGGCGGTAATAAAAGCAGTAAACAAAGATGCCAGTGCAGGAAATAAGTCTACAGAAATAGTTACATCTTCAGATAAACTCTGGTTATTCAGTGCGGCAGAAATATGGTCAAGTGAAGGAATAAACAACTGTATTTTGAGTTCAATAAAGAATTATGCAACAACCTATAATCAAGAGGGAACACAGTATGAATATTATAGAAACTTAATAGGAGACCAAACAGCAACTAGTAGTTGCACTAGTTTGGTAAAGAAATCGTCTAACTGGTGGCTTCGTTCGCCTATTATGTATAACATTTATGACTTCCTAAGTGTCGATGGCGGCGGCCAAATTTGCTACTATGATGCTAATCACTCTTATGGGGTTTGTTTTGGCTATTGCATATAGCTTAATAAAATGTCAGCCCTCGTAAGGTTCAGGATGACAATAGAAGAATGATGAGATCCATCATAAGGCTCAGGATGACAATAGAAGAAGGATGGGATCCCTCAGCGACGCCCTTTGGGCTGTTCGGGATGACATTATAAATAGGATGGGATCCTTCGGCAAGCTCAGGATGACATTATTAAAATGCATAAAGCGTTCAGAATTATAAATTTTAATAATAAAAAAGAGTGGAAATTCCACTCTTTTTTTGTTGCAACTAATATGCTCTTGTCACAGCAATCGCTATTGCTCCTTCGCCAATATGGCAAGAAACTGAAAGTGATAGCGGATTAACAACTTCAACTTTTAAACCATATGGCTTTAGTGCTTCATCTGCTTCTTTTCTAAACTCTTCAATTTTGTCATGAACATATGTATATGCCATGGCAACCTTAAGTTTGCCCGCTTTATGAACATCTGCAAATCTGGTTTCAATCTCTTTAATAATTTGTTCAATCATTTTCTTTTTGCCTTGTTGATAAGAAATTACCTGAGCAAATTTATCTAGTTTTCCGCCCTGAATTGTTAAAACTGGCTTAATTTTAAGCATAGAACCAAGTGCGGCAGCTGCTGGTGTTATTCTTCCACCTTTCTTTAAATATTTTAGGGTTGTTAACATTATATATATTGATGATTCAGAACCTGTTTTTTCAAGCCACTCTTTGATTTCTTTTGCGTTTTTTCCATCTTTTGCCATTGCAATGGCATCAAAAACAGCTTGTTTTTGTGTTATGGAAATTCTGTGATTATCAACAACTTGAACCTTTCCAGCAAATTGCTCTGCAAAATGAATAGCGGTTTCTGTGCTGGCAGAAAGCTCACTTGACATAGGTATATGAACAACTTCATCATAGGTTTTTAAAAGATTATCCCAAAGCTCTACAATGCTTGCAATGTTTGGTTGGCTCGTTGAAACATCTGCACCAGAGAGCAACTTTTCATAAAATGCATCTTGTGATAGGGTGATATCTTCAAAAAATTCTTCATCATTAATCAAAAATGGCATAGGAATTACGCTAATTCCAAGTTTTTTGCCTTCGGCTTGTGTGATGCCACTATTGCTGTCTGTTACTATAGCTACTTTCATATATTTCTCCTGTTTTTAATATGGTTTATAATACAAAATTTATGTTGATTAGTCAACATTTATAAGTTGGTTTAAGCGAATTTTTATAAAATTATTTTGAAACTAATTTATTGAATTTTGGCTTTAAAGCTTCTTTTTTTATCCATAATTATTTTAAATAAATAAATTTATTTTAAAAACTATTTTCAGAATATGTTTTTTGTGTTAAACTATATTTAGGTGGAAAAATGAAGCAAAGAAATTATGATGAATATGATTATATGCGAATTTTGATTAACAAGAATGTTTTTGATGAAATTATGCTTTCATACTCTTGCTTTGGTTGGGAAATTTATGAAAAACATTTTAGCTCTGTTTTTTCTGACACCATTGAGCTTACGCTTAGACGCAGCAGGTGGGTGAAAAACAAAGACAAACTTCAGCTTATGCAGGTTTATATGGAAAGTGGCTACGCAGACATTGGAAAGCTTAGAAAAAGAAAATATTTGCGCTCCACAATTTTAGGATTATCAGTTGGAACAATCGCAACTTTGCTGCTAAGTTTGTTTTTATATTTCACAATAACATCATCTCATTTGGCAACAATTATTTGTGGCTCAGTTGTTTGCGTTTTGATTGCTAGTGTTTTGGTTAGGCTTTTGTTTGCACTAGCAAGTTTAAAGAAAACGGAAGACAAACAATATTTGCAAAAAAGAAAAGAGATTGTTATTGAAATAGAGAAAATTTGCAAGGATGCTTCGGCAACAATTGGTGGAGGTGGCAATGCACAGGATTAGTTCAAGACAAAGAGAAATTCGTGCCACCAGACCCTTTGAGCATTTAGTTAAGATTAAAACAGAGGGCAACAACCTTGGAATGATTAAAACAATTTTAATTTCACTTTTGTTAATTTTGCAGATTGGCGCAATGGCAGTTGGCGCGCTTTTGCTTGTTTCGGTTATTAGGTGGTATTTGGTTTTTGCTGTGATTATGACCGCCATAACATGCTTGTATGTGCTTTCATCAAATAGAAACAGCCAGTCTAAAACTGTTTGGGTGATGTTTTTAATTTTGGGCTTTGCCTTTGGATATATCATTTTTTACTTTTCAGATGAACACATATTTTTTAGAAAACAAAAGAAAAGATATAATGAAATTTTTGAGCGTTCTTACAATTTTCAGCAAGAGTCAGTGGTTCCTAAGCAGACAAGTGCAGAAGTTAAAAGAGACGTGAACTATTTTGAAAAGACCGGAAAGTTTTGCGCATATTCAAAAACAAACTTAAAATATTTTGCAAGTGGAACCATGCTTTTTGATGATATGTTAAAAGAAATTGAAAAGGCAAAGAAATTTGTTTTTATTGAATATTTTATTATTTCTGATGGGGTTTTGCTTAACAGGCTTATTAATGTTTTGAAAAGAAAAAAAGAGCAGGGGTTAGACATTAGACTTATTTATGATGATATGGGAAGCCACCGCTCATTTAAACTTAGAACCAGAAAAAAACTTAAAGAGCTTGGTGTGAAAATTTATAAATTTAACCAGCTAATTTCGTGGTTTTCATTTGGACTAAACTATAGAGACCACAGGAAAATTGTTGTTATTGATGGCAAAATAGCATATACTGGTGGAGCAAATTTTGCAGATGAATATATTAACGAAAAAAGAATGCATGGCTATTGGAAAGACGCTGGTGTTAAACTTATGGGAAATGCTGTTGATGGACTAACATTAACATTTTTAAGACAGTGGCAATTTGTAACAAAAGAAAGCACAGAGTTTTCAACTTATGTGGGGCTTTCAAAAGACTGCGAAGGTTCAAGCGTTGTTGTGCCATATGCCGATGGGCTTGATTATTCCGATTCAATAGGCAGAGATGCTTATGCAAATTTAATTGCAAGTGCAAAGCAAAAACTATATATTATGACTCCATATTTTATTACGGATGATGTGATATTTTCGCTGCTTAAAAACAAGGCAGAAAGTGGTGTGGATGTTAGAATTATTTTGCCAAGCATTCCGGATAAAAAAACAGTTTATAGGGTTTCAAGAAACAATGCAGAAAAGCTTGCAGAGTTTGGCGTTAAGTTTTATGTTATGAAAAATAGCTTTGTTCACAGCAAGGTTGTGCTTAGTGAAAATGCGGCAATTGTTGGTTCAATAAACTTTGACCTTAGAAGTTTTTATCAGCAGTTTGAAGATGCGGTTTATACCAATGATAAAAATTTTATGAGGGAAGTAAATGAAGATTTTGAACAGACTTTTAAGGCATCTGTTCTTGTTACAAAAGAAAAATTTAGCAGAAGAAAACTTATTAATCGTATGATTGCAGGCGTTCTTGGAATTGTATCTCCATTTATGTAAAGATAAAATAAAAACAGGATTATAAATTTTATAATCCTGTTTTTTCTATTTAAAATGTTTATAATGCTAAAATTTTAGACTTTTTTAGCATTATAATATTTTTTGACTTCAGCATTAAAAGCGTTTCCAACTTCAGCATTGTTTGCAGCAAGGATATATTTTCCTTTTTTTTCAATGATGTGTCCGCCTGCTTCAGAAACCAAAAGTCTGCCTGGTTCAATATCCCATCTTGAATATGCGCCAAACACACATGCTCCAAGTCTTCCGCAAGCAACATATGCAAAGGCACAAGATTGTGAGCCCAAAACACGTTCGTGTCTAGAAACTTTGTTTGTAATGTCTTTAAGCAAATCTATTGCAGAAAAGCTTGCAGATTTTGAAACAACAAAGTTGTATAGCACTTTGCTTTTTTCTATGTTATTTACATGAATAGGTTTACCATTTAAAAATGCTCCTCCGCCAAGAGTTGCAGTAAAAAGTTCATCTTCATTTCCAAAATACATTACAGAAGCAACATTTTTTCCTTCTTTAATAAGTGCCACCTGAATGCACCAGTGTCCAAGGCCATTTGCAAAATTTATTGTGCCATCAATGGGGTCAATAGTAAAGCAGTTTTCACTCATTTTTCCTTCTGGATTATACTCTTCGCTAACAACTGAAAAGTTTTTAAATTTATGGTTCATTTTTTTTAGCAAAAACTTTTCAACTGCAAAGTCAAGGTCTGTTACAAGGTCATCTTTTCCCTTATCTAAAACAACTTTATTTTTAAGCCCTGTGCGAATAATTTTGGCAGCACTTTTAACCTGCTTTATAATATATTGAATTTCATTATTGTATGTTAAATATTTCATAGTTTCCTTATTTTAAAAGTTTTGACCTTTTTGCTTTTCTATTATAATAAAAATTATTAATAATTGTCAAGCAAACTAAATTTGTGCAGCCTCTTGAAATATGTTTGTTTTTGGTGTATAATAATAGTATAAAATTTATGGCAAAGTGGAGGAGTTATGGAACTTGATCCAAATAAAATTAATGTAGAAGTTATTAACTTTGAAGAAAATAATAGATATGAAATTAAAAGAGGAGATTCAACTAAAAAGATTTTTATTCCAAAAAATTTTTATGAAGTTGAAATGTTATATAGCGATGAGCCATATAGCCATGAAGACATTGCTGAGTGTTATGTTAAGTCAGATTCGTCTCTAAACTCTGACTATGAAAGATATAAAGCAAGGGTTGGAAAAACATCTTATAAAGACTTTTTGATTTTAAATTATTATGCAATTGCAGTTGCTGATAAAACAGAAAAAAGTGCACCTGAAATTATTTGCAATGAAGAGAGAGGTGGAAAAGCAATAAGCTATATTTTTGAGGCATATTTTTTGAAAGGCTACAAGGTTAATCATCCAAATAATCCAATGCAACGTGGCACATATGGAAATCACTAAAAATTTAAAATAGCCTAAAACTTAGGCTATTTTTATTTTGCGTTAAAACAGATAATATTTATAATTAAGCTATAAGTTTTATTGTAATAAAAATTATAAGCGTTATTTAAAATAATAGAAACAAAATAAAAAATACATGCTCCACTAGCTCAACTGTATAGAGCACTGGTCTTCGGAACCAGTTGTTGGGGGTTAGAGTCCCTCGTGGAGCACCATTATAATCAAAATTAAAATATAAAAAATTTTTTGTTAGCTGACAAGATTTTAAAAATATGACTTTGGGAAATTGAAAAATTTATGAATAAAAAAGAGTCTAAAAATGTTAATAATGAGAAAGATGAAACTAAGTTATCTGTCAAAATTTTTGCAGTTTCAATTTGTTTTATATTTTTTACTTGTATCATTTTAGCGTTTGTTCTAGGCTCTAAGTTTGGACTTAAATATATGCTAATTTGCCTTTGCTCTGGCATGGGTGTTATTTTAATTTCTGCGATTTGCGCTGTTGTTATATCAAAAATATGCTCGTCAGATTGGTATATTAGAAGAAATGCTGTAGTAAATTCAGTTGCAATTGTTGAAGAGTGTCACGAGCTTGAAGAAGGGAGTAAGTATAACTATGCCTGCTTGTTAAAAGTTCCTTCTAGTGGTATAAAAACCTGTGGGTTATGCAAAAACCATTATGTTGCGGGCGACCCTGTAAGAATTAGGGGCATTTTATATGGGAAAAAAAGCAAGCTTGTTTTGATTATTAAAAAAGAGGAGAACAAATAATGGGTTTGTTATGGAGTCCTTGGCACGGCTGCCATAGGTGCAGCCCCGGATGTAAAAATTGTTATGTTTATTATTTGGACAGCATTCATGACAAAGACGCAAATGTTGTTCAAAGGTCTAAAACTGGGTTTAACTTGCCACTTAAAAAATCAAGAACTGGAGAATATAAAATTCCTTCAGGAAGCGAGGTTGCAACCTGTTTTACATCAGACTTTTTTTTGGAAGAAGCTGATGAGTGGCGAGAAGAAGCCTATAAAATAATTAAGGCACGACCAGATGTTAAGTTTTTGATTTGCACAAAGCGTCCAGAGAGAATTGCCCAGTGTTTGCCAGCTGACTGGGGAAATGGATATTTAAATGTTGGCTTGGCGGTCACTTGTGAAAATCAGGCAATGGCTGAAAAAAGGCTTAAGATTTTTGAAAACATTAAGGCTGCGAAAAAATTTATATTTGTTGCGCCAATCCTTGAATATGTTGACTTGAAAAAGTTTTTAAAAACAAAAAAGTTTGATAGGGTTAGCGTTGGTGGAGAGTCTTATACATTTGCAAGAGAATGCAATTTTGAGTGGGTTAAAAAAATTTATACAGATTGCAGAGAGTGCGAAGTTGAGTTTGAATTTCATCAAACTGGCTCAAATTTTGTTAAAGATGGAAAGACTTATAAAATTAAGCATAAAGATGAATATTTACAGGCAAAAAAAGCAGAAGAGTTTTTGAAAACTGAATATGAAAAATTAGTTTAGGAGGAAATATGAAAACAATTTTAATTACGGGTGCAAGTGACGGACTTGGCAAAGCAATAGCAAAAAAATGTTCTGAAAATGGAATGAGGGTTGTAAACATTTCTAGAACAAATTGCGAATGGGGTGAAGTAGACAATATTAAGTGTGATCTATCCAAAAAAGAAGACCTAGAAAATGCAATAAGCATTATTAAAGAAAAATATTCTGATTTTGATGTGCTTATTAACAATGCAGCAATTGTTGGCTATGGTGCGCTTGAAGATTTGGAGTATGAAAAGTTTGAAAACACTTGGAAAATTAACACAATTTCTCCACTATATTTAACAGCGAAGTTAATTGGGCTTATAAAGGCAAACGGCAGTGATGTTATAAACATTGGAACAACCCACAGCCAGCACGCTCACCCTGGTTTGGAAAACCAACTTGCATATTGTGCAAGCAAATATGGTCTTCGTGGAGGGTCATATAACATTGGGGCAGAGCTTAAAAACACAAGGGCAAGACTTGTTCATGTTTATATGGGTGGATTTCAATCAAAGATGCACGAAAAAGATTATGGCAATGTAATGACTGACCCAGAAAACTGGATGAAGCCAAGCGACCTTGCTGATATTATTTTTAATATCATTAACATTCCAAAACAAATTGAAATTAGCGAAATAACTATTAATCGCAAGGGCAGAAGAGGCTAATTTTCACGGCAAAAATTCAGCACATTAGTGCGAAAATCAAAAAATTTTTAGACACACATTTACTATTTGTAAAATCCTGCCTAAAAATTTATTATTTTCTTCTACTGCACTAAATTTTTGCCGTGAAAAAGCTGAATTAAATACTTCGCAATGCTTTGTTTCTAAAAAAATTCCTACACAGTCATGTAGATTTACTACACTCCTGCGTAGGAATTTTTTTGAGTCTTGCCTCACTTGTATTTTTGCCGTGAAAAGCTACAAATAAATTCAGTACATTAGTGTGAAAAAACAAAAATTCTCAGACAAAAGTTACAATGTAATTAATGTTTGAGAATTTTTTATATTAAAAAATTTTAACCTTTGGTTTCCATCTTGTTCCAATCTCTCCAATTTCCATGCCTGCGTAAACACTTGGATTTTTAAGATTAAATTTTTCACAAATTATTTTAGTGTAAATTTTTGCATCTTCAATCACTTTTTCATTAACATCAAAGTTTCCATGATAAAAGAAAATTTCGTTATTTAGGGCATAGCCTCTCGTAATTTCATCAAAATTGCTAACATCAATATTAATACTTTTTGCCCATTCATAATGAGTCATTGGGCTGTTTTGCAAAAACAAAATTTCATTATTGACAATTAAAAATGCAATGCGTTTTTTATGAAATTCTGCTTCCTTAATTTCTTCTTCTTTATTTTTACTAAGTTTATACATGTGATTATTATATAAATAATTTTGTTATTTGTAAAGCTAAATTTTTATATGGACTAACTACCATAGAATTTTAAAAATTAAGCTTTATTATTTTAAAATTAATTTAGCAAATTTTAATTAAATATACCTGCAAAGAAATGCAAATATATTTTTTGTGTGATATAATGTTTTTGGGAGAAAAGATATGGCAACTTCAAAAGAGTTTAAAGAATATGTTGCAGAAAAACTTGGACCAATGGGCGAAATTAGCATAAGACCAATGATGGGTGAATTTTTGCTTTATTTTAATGGCAAGCTTTTTGGTGGTATTTATGATGGCAGGGTTTTAATTAAGGTGGCTTCAACAAATGAAAAATTTGGACTTCAAAAAGAAATTCCTTATGCTGGTGCAAAGCCAATGCTAAGGCTAGCTGACCTAGAAAACTTTTTGTTTGCAAGAGAAATTGTACTTGCCACTTGTGAAGGGCTTCCAGATAAAAAGAAATAGGAAAGAGGGATATGAAAAAGATATATTTTGCTGGCTCTATTAGAGCAGGAAGAGAGAATGCAGAACTTTATGCAGAAATTATTGCAAATTTAAACAAAGCCAACATTGTGTTAACTGAACATTTGGGTGACAAAACAATATCCGCTTTTGGTGAAAATAATTTAACAGATGAGCAAATTTATGAAAGAGATATTTCGTGGCTTAAGGAGTGCGATGTTGTTGTGGCAGATGTTTCAACACCAAGCCTTGGAGTTGGATATGAACTTGCTTTTGCTGAAAAACTAAAAAAGCAAATAATTTGTATTTATAAAGAGCAAGAAGGAAAAAGACTTTCTGCAATGGTTTCAGGCAATAAAAATTTTAAGATTATAAAATATAATGATGCTTCAGTTGTTGAAAAAATTGAAAGCTTAATAAAATAGGGACATATGGAATTTATTGATTATAACAAAAAATATAAAGATGAAATTAATACCATTCAACAAAATCAGTGGGGAAATGGAACAGACACAGATAATATTGTGCAAAATTTAGAGCTATATAAAATTAAGCTTGCGGTAGAAAATGAAAGGCTTATTGCAGTTATTGTTTGGCATGATGAAGAAGAAATTTGTTTTTTAGACTTTGTTATTGTTATACCAGAGTTTCAAAAAAAGGGCATTGGAACAAGGCTTATGCAATTTGTTTTGGAAGATGCTAAAACAAATAATAAAAAAGCAGTTGAGTGTGAGGCAATAGAAGCAAAGGGAAAAATTAATGCAAAAAAACTGCTTGAGAATTCTGGATTTAATAAGCAATATGAAACCAAAAACTATTGGGGAAATCATCTTCCAAATTATTTTTGCAAAGAATGTGGCTGCAAACCTTGCATTTGCGTTATGCATAAATATAGAAAAAATTTGGTTTAAAGCAGGTTGTTGAAAAACGCAGAAGGAAAAGTTTATGAAAATAGGAATTGATGTTGATGGAGTGCTTACGGATGTTTCAGGATTTGAAACAGATTTTGGAAGCAAATTTTATATAACTAAAAAAGGCAAACATTTAGTTTGTCCAAATGAATATGATAGCAATCAAATTTTTAAAGCCACAGAATCAGAAGATTATGAATTTTGGAATGATGTAATAAAAAAATATTTAAAGCTTCCTCCAAGATTTTTTGCGAGCGAAGTTATAGATCTTCTTAAAAAAGAAGGGCATGAAATTTTTATTATAACAAATCGTGCAGAAAATCTTTCTTATTGCAGCATGACAAAGAAAGCGATGATGACGGAAGTTAAAAAGTGGCTAAACAAATTTAAAATTAAATATGACAAACTTATTTTTTCCACAAAAAACAAGCTTGCTGAAATTGAAGAAAACAAAATTGATGTTATGATTGAAGATAGTCCATCAAACATAAATGCTCTTTGCAAAAAAGTTAAGGTGCTAGTATATGATGCAAGATATAATAGTGAACTTGCTCATAAAAACATAACACGAGTTTTTAGTTGGTATGATATTTATGATAAAATAAAAGCAATGAATTAGGATGTTTTTATGATAGTTAAGCAGGGGATAAAAAATTATTTAATAAATTTAAAGTATGCCTTTAGTGTGCTTGGCACGATATTTTTGGGCTTGCTTTTTGGTGTGGTGTTTTTGGTTAGCGGGTTTGAAACACAGGTAAACAAAGCCAGCTTAGAAATTGAAACAATTACAGAAAATGCAAATGTTGATATTAATCAATTTAAAAATATAATTGTGGATTCTGTTCGTGAGCTGCCTTGGGAAGACCCAACAGAAGCAGTGAAAATTATGACTTCTGAAGAATGGCTTAATGGAACCTTAAAAGCAAAACTTGAAGAAGAAATTAGCAACTATCAAGCCTTTGCTGCAGATATTGAAAAATCAATTGTGTCTGCAATTGAAGGTTATAATGTTTATATTGCAATGTTTTTTGTGTGTTTGGTGCTTGGCATTATTGGTGGATATTTTCTTGCCAAATGGCTCATTCGCCGAAACATTGCAAGAAGAGAAATATTAAAATTTATTCTTCAAACCATTGCTGATTCTGTTATAATGGTTTTAATGTTTGTGCTTCTTGGTTGGCTATATAGTTTGTGGAAACCAAGCCCAATCATTGCTGGATTACTGTTAATTTTGTTGTTTGGTTGTTTGGCACTTTTTGAGGCTTATCTTGTTCATGGATACAAAAAAGTTAAGTTAAAAAATATTATAAATTTTAAAAATATTGTGCAATTATTTTTAAGTTATGTTATTATTTATTGCCTTGCATTAGCATTCACAACAATTATTTTCTTAATAACAAATGCTCTGGTTGGACTTTTTGTTGCAATTCCATTATTATTGATTGCATCAATAGTTATTTCGCTTTCTGCCGAGGCTTATGTTAAAGAATATTCAAAATCTAAAGAAGAAACAAGTGAAGAAGAAATAATTGTAAAAGTGTAAAATTTTAGCTTAAATCATGTTTTTATACATTTTAGATAATTAAATTTATTGGAGAATATATGGAAAAATTAGCATTGTTTGATAAAAATAGAATGCTTCTCAAACAATCTTATAGCAGAGATTGCAGTGTTCCAAACGGATATTTTAGAGCGGTGGTGCATATTTGCATATTTAATAATGATGGCAAAATGCTTATTCAGCAAAGGGCAGCTTCAAAAAGGGTTCATGCAAACAAATGGGATTTTTCTGTTGGTGGATGTGTTCGTGCGGGAGAGTATCCAGCACAAACTGCTGAAAGAGAACTTGCTGAAGAGATTGGTGTGATTCATAGTTTTAAAGATGAAAGACCATGTTTTTCAATTTATTTTGAAACTGGTTTTGATGATTATTTTATAATAAAAAAAGATATAAGTTTAAGTGACTTAAGTTTTTCTGATGGCGAAGTTCAAGATGCTCGTTTTGCAAGTGAGGAAGAAATTTTAAAAATGATAGAAGAAGAAAAATTTATTAATTATCATAAAGAGGTAATATTACTTTTGTTTAAACAAAATGTTTGCCGAGGTGCTGTTGTAAAGTTTGATAAAAATTTTGAGGATAAAAATGATGACGAATAATGAATTGAAGACTGATAGCAGAAAAACAAAAAATCCTATAAATTTTCAGGTTATATTTTTAGTTTTTTTATCACTATTTCTTGGAACAATAAGTTTGTGTTTGGGGCTTGTTAACTTGGCAAAATATAATATGGCAAAAAGCACAAATGCAACCATTGTTAGCGTGGAATATTTTGATAATCACACCAAGGCAGAAGTGGTTTATGAATATGAAGTTGATGGCAAGCCTGTTCATGGCAAGGTTAAATATTTAAATGTTAAGCTAAACAAAAATTCTTATTCATATCCATATTATGAGGGCAAAGAAGAAACAATAAGATATTCAAAATCAGATGTCAGCAAAATTGTTTTATATTCTTCTGCAAATACTCTTGCAATAGTTTTTGGAGCACTATTTGATATAGTTGGTTTTATTTTGTTATATGCATTTGTAATAAGAAAACCAAACCTAGCATCAATGATGCAAGACTATAACCTTGCTATTTACTCAGATGACAAAGAAAAGAGTAAAGATAAAGTTAAGGCAAATGAAGAGCAGGCAGACGAGCTTAACAAACTTAATCCGCACTCTATCAAACACAAATTTGGCATGGCAAAGGTTTGGAAGAATAGGCTTTCTAATAACTTTAAAAATTCTTCGCTTGGCGAAAAGTTGTTTGTTATAATTTTTCAAATTTTAATAATTGTTTGGGCTGTGATTGATGAGGTTGTAATTGGAAAATATCATGGCTTTCTATCTTTGATTGTCTCAATTTTGTTTTGGATGTTTTTAGGAACTCTTGTTATGGCAATTTTAATGTTATTGTTTAGAATGGTTTTTCATGTTTATTTAAAGTTGCTTATTAAACTTAAAAAATTTAACAAAGAAGAAATCGCTGAAGTTTTAAGCGTAAATTTTGTTTCAGAACAAATTGTTAATTTTGGAGAGTTTGGTAAAAATCATGTTTTGAAAAGAACCTTTAGAGTTGTGGTTTTAATTGATAACAAAAAAAGTGTTGGCTATGTGTCGGGTCTTCTTCCACCAGAAAAGGGAACAAAACTTAAAGTTCTTGTTAATGGCAAAAACAGCAACCGCTTTATCTTGAATATAAAAAATGAAGATAATTTACAAAATAAAACAGCAGATTAATTTCTGCTGTTATTTTTATATTCATCAACAAAGTTGTGTTTGTTTCCTTCTTTGTCTTTATAACAAATTACTGTTGAAAGGTTAACATTTTCCACACTCTTAAAAATGTTGCCTTCAATTTGGGGGTCAGACTTTTTGAGAGTGGCAATAAGTTTTTTAACCTGCTTTCTTTTAGATGCAGATTCCAAATCTTCTTTTGATTCATTGTTTGTCATTTCAGTAAACTTGCAAGCACATTGCAAAAATTTTAGTTTATTATAATCTCTCCAGTGAATAATGTCTTCTTCTCTAACAAGATACATTGGACGAATAAGCTCCATGCCCTCAAAGTTAGTGCTTTCAAGTTTTGGCATCATGGTTTGAATTTGTCCACCAAAAAGCATTCCCATCAAAATGGTTTCAATAGCATCATCATAGTGGTGGCCAAGTGCAATTTTGTTGCAACCAAGTTTTTTTGCTTCGCTATAAAGATGACCTCTTCGCATTCTTGCACAAATATAGCAAGGCGATTTTTCAATGTGAGTTACGCTATCAAAAATTTCTGTTTCAAAAATGTGAATAGGAATATCCATAAGCTCAGCATTATCTTCAATAGCTTTGCGGTTGGCTTTGTTATAGCCAGGGTCCATGACCAAAAATTCAACTGAAAATGGAATGTCCGAAAACCTTAAAAGCTCTTGAAAAAGTTTTGCCATCAAAAAAGAGTCTTTTCCACCGCTCATGCAAACTGCAATTTTGTCGTTTGGCTCAATAAGCCTATATTGTTTTATGCCCTTAATAAATTTTGTTAGAATGCTTTTGCGAAATTTTGTTTGCAAGCTTTTTTCAATTTCAATATTGGTTATTTTATCCATAAAATTTCTCCAAATAAATTTTAGCATGGAAAAACTATAAAGACAATATTTTAAGCACAAATTAAATAAATTTTTAAATGGCTATTGACTGATTTGTTTAATCATATTATAATGTTTAACGGAAAGGGAGAATGTATGAAATTAAGCACAAAAAGCACACTTAGCAAAACGATTAAAAATGGAATTTTTGGAGATGTAAGGCAAGGCAAAAAAGTTTATGATATTGGCACACTCTTTAAGCTTTATTCATTGCATGAAATAAAAGATTTAGATAAAATTCGTGAAAATTGGAATGAGTTTAGCACGTTTGTTCTTAAACATAAGGCAAGCATATTAAATTCTGCAAAACTGGAAGCAATAAATTATAGGGGTATAAAATCAAAAAATCGTTCAGCTTTAGAAAATAAAATAAATGCACAATTATTTATTTTAATGTCAAAAATAAAACATTATTCAAGTGTAGAAAATTTCAAAAATAAAAAGATTTTTTCAGGCATTGTTGGTGAAATTATTAAGGGAACGAACTCGTGTTTGTTAGATGTTGGTTCAGGTCCAATTCCGGACACATCATTCAAGTTAACCGAAACTGCAAAAAAAGTTTTTGCAATGGATGATTTTATTATTGCATTAAAACTTATAAGTGATAGAGGCGTTGAGCCAATAGAGCAAATGTTTAGCAATTCAACCAATGTTTCAAATTATGATATTGTTGTTGGAAAAAGTCCGTGCAGTGCGATTGCTCCAATAGTTAAGGTTTGTTCAAAAACCAACACTCCATATTTTTTGGAGCTTTGTGATTGCGATTTAGAAAATCACAGAATGGCAAATGGAATGGTTCCAGAAAGTTGGAGAGAGTTTTTGCCAGAAATTGACAGCAATATAAAGTTTTTTAGAAAATATGCCTATAGTGTGGATATTTCAAAATCTCAGATTGAAAATTTAATAGCAAATGAGAAATATAAAAACTTTTGTGAAGAAGAATTTGATTTTATGCTAAATATGATTGCTTATATGTTTGATGAAATTGATGAAGTGCCAGATTTTTTTGATGAAATGCAATAAGTTAAAATTTATATTAATTTAAAAATAAAACACCACTCAAGGACGGTAAACTTTGAAACTAGCAAAAAAAACGAACTTATAATTAAGTTCGTTTTTTTTACAAACTCTATATTTATCTACTTGAAAGTTTTCCACCATCGATAAGAAGATCTGCCCCAGAAATCCAACTTGCTTTCTCGCTTGCAAGAAAAACGATTGCATTCGCAACGTCAAGTGCGGTGCCAATTCCAAAAGGATAACTTGCACTTTGTTTTTCCAACATTGCTTTATATTCTTCTTCATTCATCACATTATTGTGAATTTGAAAGCCAGAATTAAGCATACCCGGCGAAATTGTGTTTACACGAATATTATATTGTGCCAAATCTTTTGAAAGAGTTTGCGCGATCATATTCACACCTGCTTTTGCACAAGAGTAGGCGATTGAGCTTCCGCCTGCGGTTGCAGAAATTGAAGAAATACACACAATGTTAGGATTTGTTCCTTTTTTAAGTAATGGCAAAAAAGCTTTTGAAACATAGAAATAACTTGAAAAATTATTTTTAATAACTTTATCCCAATCGCTAGCAGAAATAGTTTCAATATTGCCCGGAATAATCGTTCCTGCGTTGTTTACTAGAACATCAATTTTTCCATATTTCTTTTCAACTTGTTCTGCAATTTTTAACAGTGCATTGTAGTCGGAAACATCACATTGTAAGAAATCTGCGTTTGGCAATTCCTTATTTGCCTTCTCGATTTTATCTAAGCCAATAGACAAACTCACAACTTTTGTGTTTTCTTCTTGTGAGAAAAGTTTTGCCGCTTCAAAGCCGACACCAGAAGTTGCCCCTGTAATTAAAATAACTCTCATTTCTTTTCTCCTAAATTAAAATAATTCATATAAAATTTCATCTGCTCTTTTCCGTCAGCAATCAGACTCATCAAAAACTTATCGTCTGGCATATATTCAAACCTGCTGTTTCTTAAAGACATATTTGAGATAATCCACCTAAATGAAATAAGCTTCAATTTTTTGTCAAAATCTTTGCTTAGTTTTTCATTCTCAAAATAACCTTTCAAAAATTCTTCAACTCTTTCAAGTGAACTCATTCCACTCCAAGAAGCAATGTCACATACAGCGGCACCTCCAGCACATTCGTCTAAATCCAAAATGCCTGTGATTGTATTTCCGTCAGTCAGCAAATTCCAATCAACAAAATCGTTATGAATTAAAACGGATTGTTTACAATTCAGCAACGGATTGTCTTTTGAAAATAAACTCAAAATCTTTGTTGATTGTTGTTGAGTAATTGTTTTGTATTTTACAAGTGTTGCCAAATTATTTTTTAAGCTGCAATTTACAAAATCTGCTAAAGAAGAGTGTAAACATTCCAATCTTCCAAGTTTTGCTTTTTCATTATCAAAACTGCCAAACCCTTTTACTTTCAAATTGTGTATTTTTTTCATCATTTTTCCAGTTTCATAAGTCAACTTCATCGTATCTTCTGGATGGGTTTCAAGCCACTTTTTGACAGCAATACCTTCAATTTTGTCTATAACTTGAAATGCACAATCATTTTCATCTTCTAAATCGTGAATGCAATAAGTTGAATAGGTAGGCAAGCCAATTTCTTTCAACTTTTTTGCAACTAAACTTTCTACATAAAAATATCCGTTTTTAATTCCTTTTGGATGGCATCTTATAATAACCCTTTTGCCATTATCTAAAATTCCAACTCTGACAGAATTGATAAAGCCTAAATTTTCTTGGGAATCTTTATCCACTTCATTGATTGAAATTAGCTTATTATCTTTCAGTTCTTTATTTACTTTTTCAATCAATTCTTTGCTTGAAATCCCACGATGTTTGTCTTGCCAAATCTCTCTTACTTCTGCTTGAGAAATTTTCCTATCAGTTTGCCAACACCAACTTTCTGTTCTATCACAAATTCTATTATTTATATCATTATAATTTATTGCCATAATATCCTCACATTTATTATACCATAAAACTTATCGTTTTGTATTAAAAAAATAAAAAATGTAAAAAAATTATTTTGGCATTTAGGCGTGTGCTTGTATTATACAAGTGGCTCGGCTTTGCCTCGCCAGACAAGCACACACCACCAACTCAATATTGTTGCAAAAAGAGCGGTTTGCTGGCGGAGCATAACGCAGTCCGCTCTTTTGCTTTTTGTTTTCTTCTCTCTATTATTCTAGTGTAAACGAATATTCTTTGTTGTCAAGGTTAAAGTGCATGCTGTTAGCAACCTTAACAACGGCCGAGATATTCGTTTTTTTTGCTGGTTAAGAGAGAGTAAGCAAAAAAAAGAAAACATAGGCTTTGTCTATGTTTTTCTTTTATTAATCCGCTAGTTTCAAAATTGAGTGACTAAGTGGTGTTTTTGTTATTCATTTTTTAATTGGCTGTTAAAGTTATAAAATCGTTGAAGCAAAAATTCATTGCAAAGGGCTGTTAGGGTATTTTTGTTTTCATTTTGTTTGCAAATTCCCTTAACAAGCTGAACAAATTCGCTTATTGAATACAAATATTTAAGCTCGTTTTCGTCAATAGAATTTTGAAAAATCAAATGCAGTTGTGGTTTAGAAATCATGTTAGAAATGTTTATTTTAGCATTGTTCAAAAACTCGTTAATTTTTTCTTCAGAAACTCCGCAAAGCTTAGAAAGTTTCTTGATAATTAAGTTTAGTTTATTTTTAATTTCATCAATCTCATTTTTTTTGTCAGCATTATTTTTAAGCATATAAGAGTGATATAATCTATAGTCCTCAAGCAGTGGAATAATTTTGAAAGCAAGTCCTTTTTCATTAAATGGCTTTTCAGTATCTTTTAAATATTCTTGCATAACGGAGCAAATAATTTCTAAATCACTCACAGAATTTTTTAGTTTTTCCTTTGCTTGTTTTGAAACTGCGTTTTTAAGTTTTTCTTCAGCGTTATTTAGTTGAAGCAAATAAAGTTCGTTTGCTTTGCTAGCAATGTGACGAGATCCAACAAACTTATATAAAAATTCATAAAGCTCATCTAACGAAAGCTTAAAAAGAGTGCCCTCAAAAACTCTAACAGGCTTAATAAACTGAACAAGAGGAATCAGGTCATAGCTGTAAATGTCTTTTGTTTCATTATTTTGCAAAGTAATGGTCATTTCATATTTTTCATTTTCTCTTGAAAAATATTTATCTAGAATTGTTTTAGCATAAAGAAGCATTGCCCTATAGAGTCTGTCAGGATATCCACCACCAAGCAATAGCAAATCGCTTCTAAGCTTGTCATTTTTAATCACAAGATTTTTAATTTCTTCCTTAAGTGATTCATAGCAATCACCAGCTTTCAAAACAAAATCATTATATGCCTTAAAATCAGTAAGCTTCATAAAATTTCTCCCTCCCGCCAATAACGGGACAATTATTATATATTATATTTTAAATTTTGTCAATAGAGAAATTAAAAATTATAAAATGCAGGTTTAGTGACAAATAATTTTAACTTTTTAGCAGAGAATAACAATAAAGGAGATATTATGAAAAAGAAAAATAAAAAGGTAAATTTAAGTGAACTTATTGATGTTTGGGATCCTAAAAAACAAGACCCGCTAGGGAGCTATACTGGTGAGCCAAAGGATGGCGGAAAACCTGTTCAAGATGCAGATGATTTATAAAGTTAACTAAGCAAAGTTTGTTAAATTTGTTATTAAATGGTGCTATAAAACTAATCAATTAAATTATAAAATAAAACTTCACCCAGAAATGGGTGGTTTTTTATTAATAAACCACAGGCGAAAACGCAGGATAAGCCAAAAGAAAGTGCAAAAATGTTATAATTAAAGTGTAAAAATATGAAACAATGCTAAAAAGAGAAAAAAATAATGTCAAACCACTTGAAATTTGTCGGGGGGGGGGGGCGTATAATGTAGGCAATAGTTGCGGTAACGTAAAGCATAATAAAAGCAAAATAATCAAAAGATAAGTAAGGGGGAAAACTTATGGAAAATAAAACAAGAGGAAATGGAAAAACAAAGAAAGTTGTTATTGGAGTGGCAACAATAGTTGCAGTAGCAGCAATAGCCGTTCCAACAGCACTAACTCTCACCGGTGGAA
>CAOJFR010000027.1 GCA_948434855.1 uncultured Clostridia bacterium
GATAACGACAAGGCTATTGACGAATTAAAGGTTCAACCTTTATCGTCTTTGGTGCGGATGAAGGGACTTGAACCCCCACGCCTCTCGGCACAAGATCCTAAGTCTTGCGTGTCTGCCATTTCACCACATCCGCATGGTTTATATTATAATTAAAATTTTGGCTTTTGCAAGCAGTTTTATTAATTTTACCATTTTAATTTTAAGTTTTTTATTTTCATCTTAAATTATAAAATAAAAAACAGCATTTATGCTGTTTTTTTAATATCCTCTATAATAAAGATCTTTTTCTTTTACGAGTTCATTTAATTTTTCAGTTTGTTCTTTAATTGTTTTTGAAGTATATTTATATTTTTCACCTGTGCTATTGCAAAAATCTGTTAGGGAAATTGCAAAGCAGTTTAAAGTATATTCAAATAAAATTTTTTGGTCTCTATCACTTAGCTTTTTGGCAAACTTGTTTATTCCAAGTTCACCAAGCTTGTCAGCAACATTTTCTGCCCATGCTTCTTTTTGCAAAACAGTTGATAACTTTTCGCAAATAAATTTTTGAGCCTTTATTGCATATTGCTCAAACTTTCCAAGCTTTAATGAAACATCTCTAAGAGAGGTGTAATGATAATCTATCATTGTTTTATTGAAAATAAATTTATGTTCTTCACTGAGAATTTCTGCAAATTTCTGTAAAAATTCTATTCCACCATTCTCTGATATAAAAGCCTGACAGTCTTTTTTTCGCTTTTGCAAGTCATCAAGTTTTTCCATTAAGCCTTCTCTTATTGAGCCAAAGCCGTTTTTTCCGGTTTCGGCTCTATTTAAAAGCTTTAAAGTTTTTGAATTGGAGTTTGGATCTAGGCTTAGATAATAATTATTTAATACAATTTTTTGAACATCTGTTATAAGTTTAGATAAATCCTCAAGCTCTTCTTTTCCACCAAATTTTTCATAAAGTTTATTTATTTCTATTTGCTTATCTATGATGTAGTTTAGCTTGCTACAAATGCTACTTTCTGTGCTATAAATATATTGATAGTTTGTGTCGCCAAGTTCTTGTGCTAAGGTCTCGGCTGATTTTCCGCTTGGCGTTAAAATATTTTCTTCTAATATTTTAATTTGATCCTCTGAAATGAAAGGGTAGAGATATTTGGCAAATAATTGCTTTTTTCCTTCTAAGGTGCTTGGGTTAATTTCTGGCTCAAAGCTTGCAAGTTTTTTTATGTATGGAACAAGTGTTGTTGAAATATTGCTATATCTTTGAGCGGTTTTATATAATTTTGAATTATAGTTAGCTATGAGTTCATCTTCATTTTTTTGTGATAGCTCATAAAAAATTTGATAAAAGTGGATTTTTCTTGATGATATGCTGCTAAGACTAAGTCCAGTTTCTCTTGAAATTTGATTTAGTGACTTTTTATCACCAAAATAAGCTTCAGCAAATTCTTGATGTATTGTTGGCATTGCTGATAAAACTTTTCTGAGTTTGTCCGCAGGAATTTTTAGTCTATAGCCACTTAATTTTGGATTTTGCAAAGCTTCGCTTAAGTTTTTATTTACACGAATTATCTTATTTAAATTTTCTATTAATAATTCATTTTCAGAAATAATTTCGTTTTCACTAATTTTTAAAGATTTAGACAGTTGAGAAATTTTTTGAGGCAGGTAAGAAAGAGTATAATTTACTAAAATTTCGTGTTGATTTTCATTTAAAGTATTTGCATAGTTATTAAAAATAAAGTCTCTTCCGCCAGATTCATTAATAATATTATCTATTTCAAGTTTTTTTGGATACATTTTTTCTAGCAAATCAAACACTTCATATTCAAAGTTATCAATTACGTCATAGGTTATTCCCACAGCTTTTTTTATTTCTTCGCTATTTGGGTTTAAAACAAGCATATAGTTTAGCAGGATATTGCGATGGGGTTCTGGCATGGCATTTGCTAAAGAATTTAAAGATTCATTTCCACCATAATGATTTATTAAATATTCTATTTGTTGTTTTCTTGAGAGCTGATTTTGTGCAATTTCAATAATTTTTTCACATTCTTTTATAACAGTTGTTGCACTGAGACCTAAACCACCACAAATATAGCTTGAAGATCTATTGTTTTTGCTTAAAAATTCATTAAAAATCATGAGTTGTGTTCTTGAAATATATGGCAAAAAATCTTGCTTAAGATTTAGTTCTTCAAGCAGTTTGTTTAAACGATTTTGCAACTCAGTGCGTTTTAATTGAAGTTCTGATTCTTTCATAATTCCTTTTATTTTTAATAAATTTTTTTAATCTATATAAAATTTTATTAGTGTTTGAAAGTTATTTTTATTTTTAAGTGGAGTTTAAACTCTTAATAATTTAATTATTATAAATTAGCTTTTTTTTTCTGCTGTTTTTAAATAGCTAATTATAACTCTTTTCATGACATTTATCCCTTGCTTATACTTTACCAAATTTTTTTATTAAAGTCAATGTTGAATTTTTAAAGTTATTATAGTCGTTAGGGTGAAAAGCTTTAATATTATATTAGTGTGTGGGGATGATGTGGATGAGTGAAGGCATGAGAAAAAGGGCTTTCGCCCTTTTTTGATTGGTGGCACATGAGGGAGTCGTAAGGAGCGGAGCGACGGAATAGCGAGCGTCCATTTACTAAACTGCAAGCTTAGCGAGCGTCACATCATTTCGTTATCACGGATGAGTGAAGGCATAAGAAAAAGGGCCTTCGCCCTTTTTTGATTGGTGGCACATGAGGGAGTCGTAAGGAGCGGAGCGACGGAATAGCGAGCGTCCATTTACTAAACTGCAAGCTTAGCGAGCGTCACATAATTCGTTTTCACGGATGAGTAAAGGCATAAGAAAAAGGGCTTTCGCCCTTCTTTGATTGGTGGCTCATCCGGGAGTCGAACCCGGGACAACTTGATTAAAAGTCAAGTGCTCTACCATCTGAGCTAATGAACCATAACTTACTTTTTAATTTACTAACATTTACATTATAATTAAATATTAAGTTTTTGCAAGTGTTTTTTGTAAAATTTTGTAGCTTATTAAATTTGGCTGGGGTGGAAGGTTTCGAACCCTCGGATGTGGGAGTCAGAGTCCCATGCCTTACCACTTGGCGACACCCCAATGCTTCTTGTTTGTTCCAACCCAAAATTAAATTGGCTGGGGTAGCTGGATTCGAACCAACGAATGACAGAGTCAAAGTCTGTTGCCTTACCGCTTGGCTATACCCCAAAGTTTTGTGTGGGGTGGGAAGTGGGATTTGAACCCACGACCTCAAGATCCACAATCTTGCGCTCTAACCAACTGCGCTATACCCACCATAATGGTGTGTCTTGAGGGATTCGAACCCCCGACCCTCGCCTTAGAAGGGCGATGCTCTATCCAGCTGAGCTAAAGACACAAGTGAAATAAATAAATGGAGCGGGTGATGGGAATCGGACCCACGCAACCAGCTTGGAAGGCTGACGCTCTACCATTGAGCTACACCCGCATATAAATTTCACTCCATTATGTTAGCATAAAATTATTTTGGTGTCAATAAAATTTCTAATTTTGTTGAAATTTCTAAATATTTAATTATTTTAATTCATTGCATTTTTACTATTAATTATATATAATAAAATTATGAAATTTTGAAATGGGTTTCATAACTAATTATTATGCTGATGTGGCGAAATGGCAGACGCGCAAGGTTCAGGTCCTTGTGAGAGTAATCTCATGCAGGTTCAAGTCCTGTCATCAGCACCAAATTCATTTGCAAAAAGTTTGCAAACTCACTCTGCTTGATGACAGTTTTCACCGAACGCGTGACGCTCGCTAAAAAAGCGGGGTCAGAAAAAATACGCTCGCTATTCCGTCGCAAATATAAGTTTGCTCCTTACAAGTCCTGTCATCAGCACCAAATTCGTTTGCAAAAAGTTTGCAAACTCACTCTGCTTGATGACAGTTTTCACCGAACGCGTGACGCTCGCAATAAAAGCAAATTTAGTTGTTTTTGTAATTTTAAACTCTGGAGAATTATATGATTTATGAATTAAGACGTTAAGAAGTTGCTGAAGGAAGAATGAATGAACTTCATGAAAGATTTGAAAAACATACAATAAGATTATTTGAGAAATTTGGAATTAAGCCAATTGCTTTTTGGACTTCTGTTAATTTAGAAGAAAAAAACTATTTAACATATTTGTTGGAGTTTGAAAGTCTTGATGCTCAAAGAGAGGCTTGGAATAAATTTATGAGGGATGAAGAAAGAATAAAAATCTGGCAAAAGAGTAACGAAAATGGTAAACTTGTTTTGAATATAGAAAGTAAAACTCTGCAGCCAACTGACTATTCTATGATGAAATAAGTTATGTAAGGATAAGTTATGGTTTTAGTTATTGAAATTGCTGATATATTGTTATAGCTATAATTATATTTTGAGTTTATTAAAAAAAATAAATCTACTAAAAACTGAAGTTAAAATTTATTTGGAGAGTGTTATGAAACAAGGTTTGATTGTCTGTTTTTGTGGACCTTCACAAAGTGGAAAAGATTATATTATGAAGTCTATTTATGATGCTTTGAAAAGTGATATGGATTGCAAATGTGTGACAGCTTATAAATTTAGAGAACATAGAGTTGATGATCCAGATTATATTAAATGTGTTAATGAGGACACATTTAAATTATCAGAAAGTGATAGTTTAAGTTTTATGTATGGTGACCAAAGAGTTGCTTATTCTAAGTCTGAAATAGAGCAGGCGATTTTACAAGGAAAGATTGCTTTTATTGCAACTTGTTTGCCTGAACTTGCCGAAGAAATAAAAGCCTTATTTGGAAATAATTGTTTAAATATTTTTATTCGTAGACACACTCCTAGTGAAAAATCTATGTCAGAAATTGAAACCACTAGGTATGGTGGTCAGTTATCTAAATGGAAAAATAATATAACAGAAAGTGCACAAGAGACAGCACAAAAGCGAATGAAACTTTTTGAAAAAATGAAACCAATTTATCAAAGATTTATGTCAAGCTATTCTGGTGCAGATTTTATTATAAAAAATTTTTATACATTTTTTAATGGAGAATGGGATTCTTCTATAGATAAAAAAATTAAAAGTGATATTGATAATGCAAGGCTTGAAATAGCAAAAGTTTATAAAACAATAAATGGTAGTGGAGAGCATTGCCTTGATTGGAGAAAAGATAAAAGTTTGTTATGCACTGAAAAAGAGAGAAAAGCTGATTGTTGTAATTTAAGTGAAGATTGGATGAATTATTTGAATGAAAAAGAATTAATGAATTAATTTAATCTTAATAGATATTTCATAAAAAACGCAAATTTTTATAAAATTAGGTGAAATTCATTAAAAATTTGTTAATTTATGCGAATTTTTATTATTAAAACTTCAGTTTATATTTAAATATATATATTAATAAATAATTTATTTTGTTTAATCACATGGACTTTTCCATATGATATTTTTATCTTATTAAAAATTTATATTAGGTTCAAACAATGCTTAAAACTTGCTAAATATTTTTAAACTTGCTATAATATAAATGTATTGTTGGAGGAGATTTATGGCTAGAGAGTTTTCTGCAAACGATGCTAAACTGCTTATAACAAAGCATCAGGATTTGCTAAAAAATTTAAAAAGTGTAAGCAGGTCTGAACAGTTTTTAAGAGAGAACATTAGTAGGGCTGTTGAAGCTTATATTGAAAAAGAAGTGTTCAGAGTTTTAAGTGAAGTTTCGGTTGAAGAGTTAAATAGAGAAAAGCGTGGAATTAGAGTTAAGCCACTAATATATCATAACTTAAAAACCATGGTTGATGTGTGGGGTCTTTCTGTTGAAAATCTTTCATCAATAAGAGGCATAAGTGAAGAATCAGCAAAAGTTATTAAGCAAACAGTGGATGACTTTGCAGATAAAACTCGTCTGGAAATAAAAATTAAGCTTAGTGCAGACAACAAAACAACTGAAGCTTCAGAACTTGTAAAAAATGTTTCAATATATAAAAACAGTTTAAATATTATTAAGCAAAGTAAAAATGTTTTAAGCGAATATTCTGACATGATTCAGCAAGATATTGCTAGCTTAAATTTTTCAACAAGTGGGCTTAAATGGTTGTTTTCTACTAAAGCAAAAAAGCTTAAAGCGACAGAAACTCATAACAAATTAAATGAACTTTTAAGCGGAGATTATGGTCTTAAGGCGAATGATATTATATCAAATTATTTAAATATTTCAGAAACAAATTTTGATGATGCTTGGAATGATTTTGTTAATGATAATGTTAATTTTTATAATATTTTAGAAGAGTTAGACCCAAGTTTGCTTGGCTCTGAAAATAAGGTTTATGGCTTGCCAGAAGATTTGGCAAAAGAAATAAATGATGAGTGTTTGTTTCCTAATGGCTTAACTTGCACGCTTAGACGCTATCAAGAATGGGGTGTTAAATATATTCTTCATCAAGAAAAAGTTTTGCTTGGAGATGAAATGGGTTTAGGCAAAACCATTCAAGCGATTGCAACAATGGTTTCATTAAAAAACATTGGGTTATCACATTTTTTGGTGGTTTGTCCTGCTAGTGTTTTAACAAATTGGTGCAGAGAAATTGAAAAGCACAGTTTACTTAAAGCAATCAGAGTTCATGGGGATGACAGAGAAGATGCTATTAAGTTATGGCTTAGTAGTGGTGGGGTTGCAGTAACAACCTTTGAAACTGTGGCTCACTTTAATTTGCCAGAGGAGTTTAAGATCTCTTTGCTTGTTGTTGATGAAGCGCATTATATTAAAAACCCAAGTGCAAAAAGAACCTCTGGAACAAAAAATTTATGCAAATATGCAGATCGAATTTTGTTTATGACAGGAACAGCACTTGAAAACAATGTTGATGAAATGATTGGCCTAATTTCTATTTTGCAACCTCAGGTGGCAAGAAGTTTGAAACGAATAGCATTTATGTCTGCAGCACCACAATTTAGAGAAAAGGTTGCACCAGTTTATTATAGAAGAAAAAGAGAAGAAGTTTTAAAAGAATTGCCTGATCTTATTGAAAGCAAAGAATGGTGTGAAATGAGCATTGATGAAGAAGATGTTTATGAAGATGCAATTTTGGCAAGAAACTTTATGCAGGCAAGAAGAGTGTCTTGGAACATTGATAGTCTTTCAAAATCTTCAAAAGCTAACAGACTAATGGAAATTGTTAAAGAGGCTGAAGAAGAAAACAGAAAGATTATTGTATTTTCATACTTTTTGGATACAATAAGCAAGATCTCTGAATTTTTAGGCGACCGCTGTCTAGAGCCAATAACAGGAGCCTTAATGCCAAATAGAAGGCAAGAAATTATTGATGAGTTTAATAATTCGCCCGCAGGAAGCGTTCTTGTTTCGCAAATTCAATCTGGTGGAACAGGCTTAAACATTCAAAGCGCAAGTGTTGTTGTTATTTGTGAGCCACAGCTTAAGCCTTCAATTGAAAATCAGGCAATTTCAAGAGCTTATCGCATGGGGCAATCAAGAAGTGTTTTAGTTTATAGACTGCTTTGCGAAAATTCTATTGATGAAAAAATTACGGATTTGCTTGAGCAAAAACAAAAAATATTTGATGCGTTTGCTGATGAATCTGTTTCTGCAAAAAAGAGCATGGAAATTGATGAAAAACTATTGGGCGATATAATTTCAGAGGAAATAGAAAGAATATCTCAAAAAAGGGGTTTGACACAACCTAACACAAATGAAAATAAAGAAGACAAGAATTAGAACAAAGTAAAATTGAGAAAAACAAAGTTTAAGGGATAAAAATATAATGGGCAAAGTTGTTTATGGTTTTCCTGCGGTTGGAAAGACAACTCTTTATAAAAAGTATGGGGATGAAAAAAATCTTTTCTTAGACTTGGAGAGTAGTGATTATCACTATGTTTTATCGGAAAAAGAAAAGAAATTGTTGGTTGAAGAAAGAAAAGGAACAAAGAAGAAAATTAATCCTAATTGGCCAGAAAACTATTTTAAAGCAATCGTTGAAAATTTAAACTTGTTTAAATTTGTTTTTGTTTCTCATGACGGGATAGATTTGTGTAAAAAATATAACATTCCATATTGGAGAATTTTTCCTGACTATGACTGCAAGGAAGAATATATTGAAAGAATGAAATTTAGAAAAAATTCTAGTGCTTTTATAAATAAGCTTGAGAAAAATTTTGAAAGCTATGTTAAGGAAAGTTATCAAGATAAATTTTGTGAGAAGAAATTTGTTTTGCACAAAGGTGAATATATTGAAGATGTTTTTTATAGAGAAGGCATAATTTAGTTTTTTTGTAAAAGTTAAAATGGTGGTAGAATATGATTTTTGTTATTGATGTTGACGATACCATGTGTGATAGTGATGGGTTTAGTGAATATTATATAGAGAGATTTTTTAGTGAGCATAATTTGCCTTATAAGCTGGTAAATAAAGTTTCACGTTTTGCTGAAGGAAAGTTTGACTGGGATATGCAAACTGCTAATGCATGGTATAAAAAATATGGTGACGAAATGATGCTGAATTTTCCACCAAGACCTAATGCAATAGAAACAATGAATTATTTATATGATGCTGGGCACACAATTATTTATGCTACTGCAAGGGCAAATGATTGGCATACAGATCCTGAAGCAATAACAAAAAATTGGTTTCAAAAACATAAAATTAAATATAGCAAACTTTATATTGGTGTTAAAGATAAAACACAAATTTGTAAAGACTTTGATGCTGATTTTTTTGTTGATGATGATATAAAATTGTGTGAAGAGGTTTCAAAATTTTCAGGGAAAACAACGGCTATTCTTATGCAAACTGAATATAACAATTTACAACCAAAGCCTGAAAATATTAAGACTATTTCAAGTTTAAGTGAGCTTATTAATATTATAAAAAACGCAAAATAGGCAATATTTATGTGAAAATTTGCTTATAATGCCTTGTTTAATCTGAAATTTTTAGTTTGGAGCAACATTTGTATGAACATTATTATTTCTAAAGCCACTAAGGAAAATATTGATGAAGCGATTAAGCTTTCAAAATTGTCAAGGCTTATTGTTAAAAATGGAAAGGTTGAAAAACTTGGAATTTATAAGCCTATTTATAAAAAAAATTTAAAGAACATTTATGTGGCGACAGATGAAAATGGAAGAGTGATTGCTGCGGTTGAAGTTAACCTACTTAAAAAAGAAGATTATGAAATTTATGAAACAAATTTGCAAGAAAAACCAATTATGATTGGAAAGTTTTGTGTTGATGAATCCTTTAGAAAAAAACATATTGCAAGCAGGCTTATTGAAAAAATTAAACAGGATTTTAAAGAGTGTGTGCTTTATGCAGAAGTGTTATTGGCGCCAACGGAGAATACTCCTAGTTTGAAAATGATGCTGGCTAATGGATTTAAAATTTATAAAAATATTGATTGGTATCATAAAGATTTTGATGCAACATTCACATGGGGATTTTTGAAATGTTAAAATTTTTAATAAAAAACACACCTTTGATTTGGTGTGTTTTTTTATTAAGGTTCATAGATTTTTATTTGTTGCATTTGTGAAATAATTTCATTTACAACTTTTGAAATTTCATCTTGATTAAGGTTTAATGATTTTGCAATTTTTTCAACGGTATTGTTTCTGTCAAAATGCTCAAAAGTTAAATTATATAGTTTGTTAGGTTTAACAGTTATATTTGCATATTTTTTATAAGAGTCAGGATTATTTAGATACATTCTGTTTGCAGCGTCATGAATATCGGCGCAAGGAAGGGTATAATATTCTTCACAAGGTTCAATAAAAACTTTATATGGAATGTTATCAAAAATTTTGTCCTGATAAGTTTTTATATCTATGTCTGGAAATCTGTATTGAACATAAGTTATGTCTTGTCCGCTCATGTCATAAACTGGACCAATGTTTGCACCGGCATCAATGATTAGTGGCTTTTTATATTTTTGAAGACATCTTTCTAAAACTTTTAAGAAAACTGTTTGGTCATATGTCATGAAACTATCATTGCAAAACATATGGGTTTGAGATTGAATGTTTGCAAATTCTTCATAGTTTTTTACAATGTCATTAAAATCTACAAATTTAAATGTTTCATTTAGTGCAAACTTTTCTTCTTCGCTATTTTCAAAATCGGCAATAAGTTTTAATTTAAGGTTATTAAAATCTTCAGAATTTTCTCCGCCGCATTCATTTTTGAGTTGTTCAATTTCTCTTGAAAGCATAAACTTCCTTTCATGGATTGAGAAAAAGAGATTTTTGTTATAGGCGTCATTGCAATACTTAAAAAAGAGGTCTAGTTTTAAAATTTCATATTTTCCAAAACCATTTTTCTCTAAACTGTCTTGAAGAACTGATGCTATGCTAGATTTTCCGACTGCCTTTGGACCTATTAAAATTATATTTTTATTCATACTTTTATTATAATATTTTTAAATTAATTAGTCAATAGTAAATTTTTTTTAAAAAAACACTTCCATAATGCATAACATTATGATATAATGCTTTAGGAAAATGAGGTGAATATGGACGCAACTAAAACACTGAGAGAAAAAAATTGTGAACAAATTAAAAATTTGAATATTTGTATTGCAGAAGTTTTTGAAATTATTAATGAACTATTAGGAAAAAATGATAATTCAAAAATTTTAAAGATTAGGGAATTTTTGGTTACAACGGTTGAAAGATTTGGCACAAATTCTTATGGAGATTTATCAGTGCAAAAATCAGAAAATTCAAGTTTGGTAAATCAGCTTAAATTAACAGTGGTTAAAAAGATTTTGGAATTAATCAATGTTATTACTTTTGCTGCAGAAAAAAGTTTAACAAATAAGTTGGTGGTTCATGGCATTCATCTTGAAGCCATTTTAAACAAGCTTGGCTATGATTTGTTTTCATTTCCAATGGGTCAGCTTTATGATGTTGCATTAGACACTCAGCTGGCAGTTATTGAAAATCATGAATATGTTAACAGCGTAGATAAAAAGGGTCTAAAAAACTGGTATGTTAAAAATAGCGCTTTTGGTTGCATTGAAAGAAAGGCAAGTGAAAATAAAAAAGTTATTGAAAAAGCAAAAGTGACACTTACTGATAGTTTGGATAGTTTTGGAAAAAGAAAACCTGCAGAAAAGTCTTAGTTTTTACTTTGGAGAAGTTTATGGAAAATTTGACAACAACACTGCTTTTGATTATAAAAGATGATAGAATTTTGCTTGCAAGAAAAAAACGTGGTTTTGGTGAAGGTAAGCTTAATGGTGTTGGTGGAAAACAAGAAATTGGTGAAACTATTGAAGAGACAATGATTCGTGAAACTCAAGAAGAAATTGGTGTTGTTCCAAAAGATTTTTTTAAGATGGCCATAATTGATTTTGATGAATATGTTAAGGGAAAGAGAACAAATGTTTCTATGCATATTTTTCTTGCAAAAGACTTTGATGGTGAAATTTCAGAGAGTGATGAAATGAATCCTGAGTGGCACGATTTGAAAAATATTCCGTTTAATCAGATGTTTGCAGATGACAATTTTTGGCTTCCAGAAATTTTAAAGGGAAACAAAGTAATTGGCAATTTTGTTTATGATGAGGATTTTAATATTTTATCAAAAGACTTAAAAATTGTTGAAACATTATAATATAATTTTAGTAACTCTAGTGAAAGTGAACCTCACTTGAGTTTTTATTTATCTAAAAATGATACAAATATAAGAAATATTAGCGATTTTTAATAAAAATGTATAAGTTTTGCGTTTTTTTCTAAACCTAAGTTTAGGTAATTATGAAAAAATCAAAAAAAGTATCGGTTTTTTATATTATATCATGTTTGCTCCTTTTTACTGGACTTGTGTTTGGCGGATGTTATGGAGTATATCTTTCTGTCGGATTAAAATTTGTTAGGTCTAGTGTTTCAAATTTTACAGAAGGTATGAGTGCGGGCGATGCGCGAAATGTTTCCGTTGGGGGTTCAGTTAATTATTCAACATCTATGGTTGGTGTAATAATTTTATCTATTGCACTTATTGTTTTGTCTATTTTTGACTTTGTATATTTAATTAAGCAGGTAACATTTTTTAAACAATTTAAACCAGTGGCTGAGTCTGGAATTGTTAAGAAAGTGGAGAAAAAAATTAAGTCTCGTGGAAAGGTGATATTTTTTGTTTTCTTAATTGACATTTTGTCACTTGCAACTGGTGTTGCTGGAATTTTTGTAAACTCAAAAAGTTTTACTAGTGGGAACTTTGTTTGGATAATGTATGTTGTTGATGGACTGATAGCTTTGTTTTCGCTTGCTTCTATTGTTTTATTGATTATTAAACTTAAGCAGGCGAAAAAACTTAAAGAAGAGCAAGACAAGCATTTGCAGGAAAGTGAAAAAGATGAAAAAAATAAAGTAGATGCTAACGAAGAAAGAGAAATTGACAAACACTTGTTTGCTGAAAATTTTTCAAATACTGGAAGCATTGACGAACTTGAAAATAAACTAATTAAACTTAAGTATTTAAAGTCGGCAAAATTAATATCGCCTGAAGAATATGAAAAGCTTAGGGAAAAATATTTTTATACGGATAAAAAAGAAGAAAAACCTTCAGAGAATGAAGAAGATAAATAATATTGTATGTTTCTATAAAATCATTTTAAATTTTTTTAATATATAAAAATATAGTTATAGAAATTAAGCTTATAAGCAGAAATTTAAGATAAGATTTTTAGATAGTTTATGGAATTTATCAGGCGGGGCAACATAATTGACCTTGACGTTGGATTTGTAATTAGTACTGTTTAATTGTTAAAGCAATGGTAAATGACATTATTATAACGCTAATCACAGCAATAAGTGTAGAGACAACTGAAAATTTGCTTAAACAAATTCATGATTTGCTTACAGAAAACAAGCAACTAAAATCAGAAAAAGAAGCAAAGGGTTCAGAAAAAGTGAAAAATCAGCAACAAAAAGCAATAAAACAACAAAAGTATCAAAATAATAAATGAAAAACACTCCATTAATTTGGAGTGCTTTTTGTTGTAGTGCTTTTAATTTTTTGACTTGTTTCTTTTTTCATCATTTTAATAAAAATTCTGTTTATTTTAATAATGTTTCCAGTGTTTACCAAAACTGCAAAAATTGGTGCAATAATTTGGAATCCAGCAGCAATAATATAAATATACTCAATGTTTTTAGAGTTGATAAATGATATATAGAAGCAAGTTACCATTAGCCAGCCAAATAGTGAAAGTGAAACAGGGTCAACCTTTCTTTTAATGCAACAAATAAATATAAATATGCTTAAATCCATAGCTGGAAGAATGTATACAAAAAGGTGTGAAAGAGGAAAAGTTTTTACATCAACAGATTTTAAAACAAAAAATGTGATACATACGCCCATGATTAAAATTGCATTTGCAAGTAAAAGCATATAAATTTTCCATCTTAGCGGAACCATGTTTTTTGTTTTTATGGCTGTTTTTGTTTCGTTGTCAATTGGGCTGAGCAATGTGTCAACAGAAACGCCAAAAATATTAGCAAGTTTTTTTATTGTGAACACATCTGGAGTTGTTTCGCCACGTTCCCACTTTGATACATTTTTGTTTGAATATTGAATTTTTTTTGCTAGTTCTGTTTGTGATAAATTTAGTTTCTTTCTAAAAAATGTTATATTCTGTGCCAAAATGTATCTTTCAGTGTTTTCTGGCTGATTCGCTTCAAAAGTTATAGTATTTTGACTTTTTTGTGACATTTCCATAGAATTCTCCTGAATATATGGCAATTATAGCATATTTTTAAGATTTTAAAAAGTGTTTTTTATTAAAATCGCTTAAAAAGAGATAGTAATTTTGTTTAAAGCGAAATGTTGTATTAAAGTGTGGATACTTTTTGTGCAAATTTCCTTTTCTTTTTAGCTATAATTTTATTATACTAGTATTGTAAATTTAAGGAGAATATTATGGATAAGATTCAAATTTTTACAGACAGCACAACAAGTTTGTCTCCAGAAGAATGCAAAAAATTAAATTTAGAATATGTTGAAACATCTTATATGCTTGATGGAGAACTTCATTCAGCATTTGATGCAGAGGATGTTTCACTTCCAGAATTTTATAAAAAGCTTACAGAAATTAAGTCATGTTCAACTGGCTGTGTGAATCCAATTACATTTGAAGAGGCATTTGAAAGATATGTTTCAAAGGGAACTAAGGTTTTATATACTGGACTTTCAGCATCACTTAGTTCAACTTTTGAAAATGCAAAAATTGTTGCTGAAAAACTTAACAAAAAATATGGGAAAAAAGTAGTTGCAGTTGTTGATAGCAGAAGTGCAAGCTATGGAACCCTTGCTTTAATTGAAAGAGCAAAAGAATATATTGATGCAGGCAAAACCCTTGAAAAAATTGAAGAGGATTTGGATAAGGATGCAAAATCTATGAGTGTTGCATTTGTTGCTCATGATCTTAATTTTTTATATCGTTCTGGCAGATTAAACGCTCTTGAAGCAGGTCTTGGAAAACTTTTTAAAATTGTTCCTATTGTTTATGTTAGCGAATCAGGAAAACTTAAGCTTGGAGATAAATGTCTTGGATCAAAGCTTGCTTAT
>CAOJFR010000028.1 GCA_948434855.1 uncultured Clostridia bacterium
ATGAATGTGTAATCTGAGCCATTTAAATGCTCTGCATCATAAGATCTGATTCCATTAACTGAAATTGTGAGCTTTTCTTTATCAACCGCTGTGTCTATTGCTGTGAGCTTTATTGCAACCACATGAGTTATGTCTTCATCAATCTTAAACTCTTTTTTTACGGCTGAGTCAGTTAGTTTTTCTACACTGCCAAAAATGGTGTAGGTTTGCTTATCGTCACTTTTAATTTTTACACCAGTGTTGGCAAAAGTATATGAGTCATGGATTCTATCGCCTGCACCCATAAGTTCTATTGCCTTGCAACATTTATCTTGACCGCACGCAACAAACATTAAAGAAACCAAACACAGCATAACTAAACTTAAAATTCTTTTCATATTATGCCTCCTGATTTTAGTGTGTGCTGGTGTGGCAGTTTTATGTAAGCAAAATAAAAAAGCTTACAAAACTTGTAAGCCTTTTTCTTTTTTCTTTTATTCACCCTTTTCTGAAACTTGAGAAACATATGCCTTTTCATCTGAAAAAATTATTTTGTAGCCAAGTGAGCCATCTGCCGGTGTGATGACTGTTGAAATTTTGCCATCATCAATTTTTTGACTGATTAGGTTTAAGCCCTCTATGATTAATTCATTTATATTTTCATCACTCATGTTAACTTTTTCAGTGATTGTTTTTGAAACATTTGCAGACAAAGCCATTGATTTGCTTTTTGATGAAACACTTGTTTCTGTGTGCTGTTCTGCTTTTTTCTTTTCATACAGGCTCATATCTGTGCCCATTAACTCTACACTTATTTGAGCAAGCTGTTTAATGAGCTTTCCAGCACAAATTTCTTTCATGTTTGCTTGCATTGAAAGTTCAAACATTTGCTTTATTTTTTCATCTGCCATTGCACAAATTTCTGGGTCTGCAATTTCATAAGCAGCTTTTAACATTTCTGTTTTTATTGCTGCGGCATCCTCAACTGAATATTTGTTAAACCTTATTGCCAAACTGCTTAGCGTTTTATCTGGAACCACAACAACTCCGTTTTCTGTCATTTCTGGAAGCACTAAATATAATCCATCATTAACAGGGCGGGAAATATATTCTGTTATCCCCTTGCCTGGTCTATATTTCTTTTTTGAAAATAAGCCACTGGTTAAAAGCCTGTTTAGAGTTCTGTATGGAAGCGTTAAGCCTAATGCTTCATCCATTTCAAATTGGTCATCTGTTAAGCCTTCTTTATAATCTTCTAAAAGATAACCCCTTCTATTTCTGGTGAAAATTAAGTTTTTTAGTGCACCTTTATAAATGTCTAATATCTCTTTTCTATAATTTTCTCTAATTACCTTTGCAATTTCTGAATATGTTGCAAGATATTCTCTTAAGCCCCTAAGTGTTGAAACATCTACTTGACCAATGCTTTCATATTCTCCATCCGCATTTTTATTGAAAACTGGCAATGTTGCAACGCCATCTCTTTTAACAAACTGCTTTGCTCTTTTGATTATTTTATTCATAAACTCTCCCCTTATTGTTTACTAATTTTTATTAGTCTTTTTTATCTTCAAACATCTTTTCAAATGCTTCTATACATTCGTCTATTGTTTCAACCGCTTCTTTTCTTCCGCTTATGCTCTCTATTCTTACTGGCTTATTTTCTAGCTGCTTATAAACTGTTAAGAAATGAATGAGTTCATCAAAAATATGTTTTGGAAGCTCTGATATATCAGTATATGTGTTATTTTGTGGGTCGCCAAATGGTATTGCAATTATTTTTTGGTCTAGCTCATTGCCATCAATCATTTTTATTACACCAATTGGATAGCATCTTACTAAACTCATCTTTTCTATTGGCTGACTGCACATTACGAAAACGTCTAATGGGTCATGGTCTTGACTTAATGTTCTTGGGATGAAACCATAGTTCATTGGATAATAAGTTGCGGTAAACAAAACTCTATCCAAAATTATTAATGAAGTTTCTTTATCTAGCTCATATTTATTTTTTCCACCCTGCTCAATTTCAATAAAACTAACGAAGTCATTGCTTTTGATTCTTTCTTTATTAAACTCTTTCCATATATTCATAATATTCTCTCCTAAAATCTCGTGTTATTTTACCACTAAAAATAGGCAAAGTCAATATTTTTGCTCTGCCTATAAACATAAGCTGATTCTTAGTTTCGTTTATTTTTCTTTCTATTTACAACCGCTTCTGCAACAAGCAATGTCTTGGTATCTAATTTTGTTTTTTCATCAATATCAATTTCGCCAAGTTGCATATCTTCACTAATCTCTTCTTCCTCATCGCCAGCAATTAGTTTTGCAAAGATTTCTCTTCGCTTGCCTTCAATATATGCTTCCTCGTATGCCTTGTCTGTTTTTCTCTTTTCATTATCCTCATCATCATCGCTAATGAGTCTTTTATCACTATTGGCTAAGGTTTTTGATGCCCTATCATATAACTTGTTTAACACATTTTCACTGGTATCTAAATGTCTTGAAATGTCTATGTCTAAATAATTTTCTGAAATGTGAGAATCAAACATCTCATCAAAATTTTCTTGCTCTACAAGTTTTGACAACCTTTTTGACTTGTCAAAGTGCTTTGTATGCTCTTTTAAATGATAATGTCTTCTTGAACGCTTTGACTCTACACTTTCATCCACTGCAGGTGGAAGATATGGTTCATCTGTAACAAGACTTTCAAGCTCTGCAGCAAGCTCTTCTTTTTCTGAAAGCTTGACTAGCTTTGATACTTTTTTTGAAGACTTTACAAATTCCATTTTGGACAAAAGTTCTTCTTCGCTTATGCTGCTTTCTGTTTTGCCATTAGATTCTGGAAGAAAATTTGATTCATCAGCACTTTGCGTCTCTTCCCGCTTAAAAACTTGCTCTATTGACTTTTTTTCTTTAGCTTTCTTTACACGTTTTTTTGTGATATTTTGCTCTTTTTCATTTAAATTTAAGTCTTCGCTTTCTTTTTTTGCGTTTTTTTGCTTTTTTATTTTAAGCTTTGACTTCTTTTTTTTATCTGTTTCAGATATTGTTTCTGCTTCTTTTTTGTCTTTTACTATTGCCTGAGTTATTTCTTTTTTTCCTGACCTGCTGGTCTTTATAATGAAAAACAACAAAACAAAAATTATCACGAAAACTATTGCAATAAATAGTATTGAATTATTTGAAATAAATTCTAACATAACATCACCTACTATTTTTTGTTATCATCATTATTGCGTTTTTGTGCAGCTGCTAAACTTGCAAATCTTGCAGCAAGCGGACTCATTTGTGGTTGGAAATTTGATTGACCAAATGATGGGGCTGAACCAAACGGAGTTTGTTGCGTTGCTGGTTTTGGTTGATTTGTTGCAGCTTCTTTTCTTTGAGCATTTGAACTTCTTTCAACCTTTTCTTCTTCTGATTTTCCTAATGCCTTTCTCATGGCTGTGTCTGCCTGAACGTTTTGAAGCTCGTAATAATCATTGACTGTCATCTTTCCTGATGAAAGTGCCTTTGCAAGTGCTTTTGGAACTTCTGCCTCTGCCTTAATAACTTCAGCTCTCATTTCTTGAACTCTTGCCTTCATTTCATTTTCAGCAGCAATCGCCATACTCTTTCGCTCTTCTGCCTTTGACTGAGCAATTCTTTTTTCTGCCTCAGCTTTTGCAATGTTTAGCTCGGCATCTATGTTTCTGCCTACGTCAATGTCTGCAATATCTAATGACGAAATATAATATGCTGTTCCCCTATCAAGCCCTTTTTCTAGCACAGTTGAAGAGATTAACTCTGGACTTTCAAGTATCATTTTGTGCGAATCTGTTGAACCAACTGTTGTTACTATACCCTCACCAACTCTCGCAATAATTGTGTCTTCTCCAGCTCCTGAAATTTGCATGAGCATATTTGACACAACGGTTACTTTTGCTTTAACAATAAGTTCTATTCCATCTTTTGCAACTGCAGAAATTTCTGGAGTTTCAATTATTTTTGGAACGACAGTGTTTCTTACAGCTTCATATACATCTCTTCCTGCAAGGTCTATTGCCTTTGCCTTTCCTGAAGTTAAATCTATGTTTGCAGAATATGCCGCAACAAGCGCCTTGACAACATTTTCTACAGTTCCACCAGCCATGTAGTGGGTTTCAAGTTCATCAACTGAAATTTTTAAACCTGCTTTTCTTGCAGTGATATAGTTTAGCGTGATTAATTGACAATCTACTTTTCTTAATTTCATTCCAATTAACTTTAGCATTGAAATGTGTGCGGACGAAACGAGCGCCCTGAACCACAACTTAAATGGAACCATGACTAGCATTACTATTATCCATGTTAGCACCAAAGCTGATATTAATGTGATGCCGATTATCCAGCCAACACTGAGTGAACCTGCACAAAGAAACATAAACTATTCCTCCAAATTATACACTAATTATAGCACAGCATTATTTAAAAATCAATAGGCATTTTAAAATTAATAATTATAAAATTATAACACTGATTTTTTGCAAAAACTCATAAAAAACGCAAAACCTATGCCATAAAACATAAATTTTGCGTTAAAATTAGTAACGAGAGTTCTTTTTGATATTTCTTTCTATTTTGCGTTTATAAAACATTCCATATTCTTTTTTTGCTTCTTCTTCTGCCTGAGTGTATCTATATAGCACCGCTTCATATGTGGTTTTAAAATCTTGCTCATCACGGAACTTGCCCCTGAGCTTCTTTAAAATTTTTAACGAATATTTTTGTGCATCCCTTTCAACAGATTGATTGTTATACATTAAGCTATTTGTGGCAGATGAATAGTAGCCCATCCAATTTCTTTTCCACCTTTTTGCTGTGAACTCATACCACTTTAACTCTTTTGAAATTAGTGAAAACTGATAAGCATGTCTACTTTCATGAGCTATGGTTTCTATTGCATGAAACCTAAATTTTTGCTCATGCAAAAGATTTGAATTTAAAACAATTCTCTTTTCACCACCTGATGTTTGAAACGCTCCAAAACAATTCCAATGATCACCATCATCAAAAATTTCCAGTCTTAACGGCTCAATTCCAAGCCATGAAGCAACCTTTTTTTCAAACGCCTTTAAAACATTATACCTTTTATCAGGATTGAGTTTTTTCCACTTTCTTAATTTAAATTTTGAAAACAAAAATAACATAGTTTCACCTAAATAAATTTTACCATAAATTCATCATTTCTTTCAACAATTTATTTGAAAATTTTTGAAATTATACTATAATATTTTTATGATATATAAACTCCAAAACAACATTATTAAAGTTTTTGATAAAACTCAATTTAATCCTAAGCAAACCCTTGAATGCGGTCAGGTGTTTAGATTTGGCACTGATGAAAATGGCAACTATTATGTTTATTCAAAAAATCATAAAGCCACTATATTTGAAAAGTCTGATTGTTATGAAATTGTTTCATCTGACCCAGACTATTTTATTAACTATTTTGACCTTAACACTGACTATAACATTATTAAAGAAAAGCTTAAAAAGAATTTGGTGCTCTCCCCCATGGTTGACTATGGCTATGGAATTAGAATCCTTAAGGGCGACAGCGAAGAAATGATTTATTCTTATATTATTTCACAAAATAATAACATAAAAAGGATTCAGAAAATTATTGAGAAACTTTGCCTTATTGGTGAAGCCATGGAAAATTATCACGGTTTTCCAATAACAAAAGTTTTGGCAGAAAAACCTGCTGAGTATTTTTCTGAACTTGGTGCAGGATATAGAGATAAATTTTTATTTGAAGCCTCTCGTGCCCTTCTTAACCTTGACCTGACAGAGCTTGCAAAAAAATCATCTGATGAAATTTATGAAACATTAATTAAAATTAAAGGCATTGGAAATAAGGTTGCAAGCTGCATACTTTTATTTGGTTTTGGCAGAATGGAAAAATTTCCTGTGGATACTTGGATTGAACAAGTTTATTATAACCACTTCTCTTCAGAGAAAAAATCTAGACCAGAAATTCAGAAATACTTTGAAGATGAGTTTGGAGAGTATTCTGGAATTGCTCAACAATATTTATTTTATTATGAACGTGACAAACACTAAAAAACGCAAATCCTCTTAAATTATTATGAAATTTTATCTCATTTTAATAATTTTTAACAAAAATAAAAGCCTACAAAATGTAGGCCTTTATTTTATTTTGAAAATCTATCAGCTTCTGGTGCATAGTATGCAGACTGTTTCATCTCTTCAATATCATCACAAATTGAAATTAAATGTTCATAAGCTTTTACTATTTTTTTAGCTTCTTCTGCAGTGCAATTTTCTAATCTAATAGCATCTTTGTATTTCTCTTTATATACTTTTAAGTTGTTCTTTATATTATTAAATTTGCCTTTTACGCTGACTGAAACATCTTCATAACAAATGTCATAAATGTTGCCATATAAATTATTAAGGCTATTTGCTAACGCATCAGTTTCCTTTAGCATATATACATATATATCACGAATGACGAGCGCTGCATCATGAATTGCCTTTGAAGATGCATCTTCACTTATTGGAAATACTTTTTCTTTTTCTGTTTCTTTTAGCATTTCGCCAAATAATTGAACAAATGCTAAAACCCCATTATCTTTAAATTCTGAACTTTTAAACACGCTATGTATTGATTTTAGGTCTGAATATTTTGAATTTAATAAATTAATCTTTGAAGAAATTAAATCTTTTTTCTCTTTTAATTTTATATCAATAATATCTTCTTTATTTTCATTTTTTAACTTTTCAATATCTAAATTGATAGCTTCATTTTCATTATCTTTTTCATTTTTCAATTCTAGCTGCGCATCTGCTAACCTGCAAAGAGCATATAGTGATGGCGTGACTGCTACAATTCTATCAAGTATACTTTCTGCAATTTCTTGCAATGTGTTAAAGTTTGTCTGCCTATCTATTGAAAACAAATCTCTTGAACTGCTCTTCAATCTTTTTATTAAATTTATTAGTTCATCTAACTTTTCTGCACCAACACTATTTTCTTCTAAAATATTTCTTAAATATTTATTTACTGGCTTAGTTTCTTTTTCTACTAATGTTGTAATGTTATTTGCAAATGTTTCAACTGCTTTGACTGTTTTTATGTAATTTAAAGCTTGAGAAACTTCATCATAAGAAACGTTTGGAATTTCTAAAGAATTTTGTGTGAAAGAAGTTGTTATTCCTGAAGACATTTTTAGCTTTAGATTTTCTAGCATTTCTTCCATATTTAAACCCAAGTTTTCTCTTCTTATGTTAAAACTGTCAGAAAACATTGCATTTCCCATTTTAATTAAATCTAAATTTAGCCTATAGAAATGTGGCAAACAATCTTTGCAGCCATTAGCAATTATTAATTCTATTTTTTTAATGTATTTTATATATTCTCTAATTTCCATAATTTTTCTCCTGTGGTCTCAGAAAGTGTAACACACAAGTTTATATTTGTAAATAGCAAAATAAAAAAAATCATCTTAATTTGATGATTTTTTTTGACTTAACAAATAATTTCAGCCTCTGAATAGGTTGATGAAATTTTTGCATGCATATTCTTTAAATAAAAAACTTCAAAAATTTTATCGTTTTCGTTATAAATTTTTTTGAGTTCTGGATTTGCACTTAGCACCGCAAGTTTTGCTTCTGGCCTTTTATCAAACTCTACTTCTCCGTTTACCCTTATCCATCTATCATCGCCAATTACTGCACAGAGTTCAATTTTTGGATTTTTAACCATTTGCTTATATGCATTTTTGTGATTGTTTGTGTAAAAATAAACCTTGCCTTCATATTCAACAACTGTGTTAAATGGCCTTACATTTGGCTGGGCAGCATCTGCTGTTGCAAAAAAGAATACTTTTGCTTGCCTGAGCAGTTTTACTATTCTTGAATTACTTTTCATTATATTTCTCCTAACTCTATTATAGCACACTTAAGCTTTTTAACAACAAAAATTAATAAAAAAATGACCAAACTATTGGTCATTTTAATTTTTATTTGCTTTCAGCTGGAATAACTGCAACTCTTTTTTTGTTTTTGCCAAATTTTTCAAATTTAACAACACCATCAATTTTTGCATATAGAGTATCGTCATCACCAATGCCAACATTTTCACCTGGATGAACATTTGTTCCTCTTTGACGAACAATTATGTTTCCACCCTTAACTTTTTCGCCAGAATATTTCTTTACTCCAAGTCTTTGCGCATTTGAATCACGGCCATTTTTAACTGAACCGCCACCTTTGTGGTGTGCAAAAAGCTGAATATTAATAAACATTGTCATGCGTTTTTTACCTCCAATTCAATATAGTCTGAAAAACTTTCATATAAATCAGAAATTCCACAGAGCATTGTGTCTAGAATGGCACTTGCCTTAACTTCTTCTGTTTCTGTTAGTTTTTCTGGTAAGGTGAATTTTAAATAGCCCGCTTCGTCATCCCTTTTCATTTCAAGTTCTAAACCTGCAACCATTAAAAGACCAAGCACAGCAGTTTGAACAATGCTTGACAGCGATGCACAAACTATATCTTCACCCTTCTCTCCATAATTTGTGTGACCATCACACTCAACGGAAATAATTTTACTTTCTTGTTTTAGTATATTTACTTTTGTCATTTTAAACTTCTTTTATTTTATTTTTCAATAGAAACAACTTTAAGTTTTGTGTAAGGTTGACGATGACCTTGTTTATGGCGAACATTCTTTTTTGCTTTGTATTTGTATACTACAACTTTGCTCTCTTTGCCAAATTCAAGAACTTCACAAACAGCCTTAGCTTTTGAATTAACATCTACTTTATCGCCATCAGCAACAAGCAAGCATGGAAGCTCTACTTTGTCTCCAACATTTGCTGTTAGTTTTTCTGCTTTAAAGTATGTGTTTGGCTCAACTTTATATTGTTTTCCACCAACTTTAACTATTGCGTACATAATTTTCCTCCTCTCTCCAGTCTCACTGCGAAGGTGCGTTTTTGTAAATTTTTTAAAACGACTTAAATTTTTTCACAAAGAAAAATACCTTTTGCAAGTGGCACGAGTATAATTTATCACTTTAAACCCCTTTTTGTCAAGGTATTTTTACATTTATATTTTAATTAAACGATTTTTCATTCTCTTCTTTTGCTTTTTCTTTAATTGCATTATCTTTAAAGTTTTTTATAGTTTTTTCACTTACTATAATTGCTGCCCTGTTTAATATTACAAAATAGGCGTCAGACTTATTATACACTATTTTTAAATAGTCAAAGCCAAGATATGCCGCAAGCAATGAGTCGCTCTTTATTGCATTTGTAAATTCTTCTTTTATTGAGCTAATCTTAATTGTATCTGTAAACTCTCTCAATGCCCTAACTTTGCTGGCATAAGGCTCTATGACAATGTTTGGGCAATTTTTATCAAAAGCTTCTATAAAAAGTTTTAGTTCATCATCCGTTATTCCATTTTCACCATTAATTTTAAACTCTAAAACCTTTTCTGGATTATCTTCTTCTTTATCATTAAACTTTGAAGTATATGCTAATGCTTCTTTGAAATCTGGGGTTGAAAAAAAGCCACTTTGATGACCAGTGCCTGGAAAATAAGTATTGTCACACAAATAATTTCTGCCATACTCAAACTTATTAAATCCATGACACAAAGGCTCTTTGCTTAAATTTAAAAACTCCTCATCTCCAAGCACTTTTGGTTTTCCATTTAAGCCAAGCACTTTAATCATTTTTCTGAAAAAATAATCATATATTCCTTCCCTTTCAGATGGCAGTTTGTTAAACCTAATTTGCCCAGTTTCTCTTTGTGCCATAAGAAAGGAATAATAATTGAAAAGTTTAACTAAAATTTCTTTATCACTACAATTTAATTTCATAATCAAAATTATAATTATAAGCTTAAATTTGTCAATATTGAAAAATTTAATTGACATGATATTAAGTAGTACGATTTTAACTTTTATTATTTTTAACAATAACCTGTTTTTTGATACAGCTCTTTTTCTGTCATCATGTTTATTAGTTCAAAGTTTTTATCAACAAACATAAAGTTAACAAAATGATAGTCATCTATAAACTTGAAAAGCGAATATAATGGAGTTTCATTTTTGATATAAATATTTCTCTCCAGCAAGCCCTTTGAAATTAATTTTAATTTTCGCTTTATAAACATTTCCCTTTTAAATGATGTTCCACCAGTTTCCCGAAATAACAAAACTGCAAGGTTGACACACACAAAGCCCAAACTGAAATTATATTCATAAAAAAATGAAACTAAAAAGACTATAAATAAAAGTGCCAAAAAAATTATGCCGAGCGTTTTTGTTTTTTTGAGTGCACTTTTTCTTATGTGTTTTTTGGTGAGAATTGCTAAAATTAATCTTCCAAGATCAAGCGGATATATAGGCAAAAAGTTAAACAACAAAATGCCAATATTTGCAAGCAAAATTTCATTTAGATAGTTATATGATTCTGGATAAAACCAGAATGATAAATAGCACAAAATTATTACCGAAAAATTGAATAATGGTCCAGCTAAAACAATTTTAATTTCATCGGACAAAGTGAAATCATCTAAGCCCTCTAGCGATGCACCAAAAAATGTTAAGTGGATTCTTGATGCCATATAGCCATGTTTTTTTGCAACCGCATAGTGACAAAGTTCATGCAAAATTAAGGACACAACAAAGCACACATAAATAAAAACCTCTTCAATAAAGCAAGCTATTATGAATGTGATTAAAAATGATATATCTATCTTAAAAAACGCAAATAGTGACTTAATTTTATGAAATTTGCGTATAATTTCACCATTTTTCAACATATTTTATTAAATTATATGCAACTAAGCCTTATTTTATGATATGTTTTTTTTGTTGCAAAAATTCATTTTTGTTAAACTTATGCTTTTGTTTTATTCATATTTTTCATATAACTTTCTTCTGAAAGAACCAAGTATTCCACGATATTGATTTTTGTATTTTGTTGGAACAAAGCGATTTTGTAAAATGCTCTTTTTAAATTCTTCACTAAAATAATTATAATATGGCGAATGATTTTTGTATTCAAAAATGTTATGTTTTAAAAACTTTGGAAAAGTAAACAAAAGCTCATAGCAAAGTAAGTTTGTTATTGCTTTTTCACCTAGATATTTGCCCTTAAATTCACCTATAACTTTTTGCTTATTTAATATTAGTTTTTTGTTAGTTATGTTTTTATAATAATCAATTTTTTTTATTAATTTTTTTGTGTTTTCAATTACGTTAATATCTTGAGTTATTACAACAATTGCTTCAGAAGAAAGTGATAAAAATAATGAAATGTTGCGAGTGTCGTAGGAACTGGTTTCTATTAATATGTAATCAAAATTAAAACTTATGTCACTCACAAATTTTGTAATTAATTCTGCCTTTGAAAGATAATCAAAACTGGCGTCATCTGTTTTAATAAAATATAAATTTTCATTGACCTTATTTAATGCAAGATAGCTATTAATATTTCCAGCAAGGTATAGACTTAAATCTATCATTCCCCTTTTGCCCAGACTTGTGGAAAGTGTGTTTAATGCAAACACGCCATCAAAAACACAGACTGAAAAACCACTCTGCGAAAGTGAGCTAGCGAGAAGATTTATGAGCGAACTTTTTCCGAGCCCACCCGCTGCTGAAACAAAACTTATTATTCTGCACATACTATTATTTTAAGATTATGGCTATTTGTGTGAAAGCATATTCTGGGCTTATTTTGGCAAATGTTATTGTATTATACAAAAATTTGTAAAAATATTTGATAGATGGAAAAAAATATTATATAATAAAAATGAGGTAAGTATGTCTACATTTTATATTGGTTTAAAACTTGGTTCTAACAACACTTGGATTTATAAGTCTGGAAATGGTTTGGTTCTTAGAGAACCTACGCTTGTTGCTGTTAGTGCTTCTCAAAAAAATCGTGATTTTAGAGCTTTTGGCTTGGAGGCAAAGGCTCTTGTTGGAAGGACTGATGAAAGCATTTCTGTGTTCTCGCCTATCTCTAACGGAACAATCAGATATGAAGACCTTACGGTTCAGATGCTTAAAGGGTTTTTGAAAAAGGTTTTTCCTGTTAAAACCTTTGGTCAGAAGATTAAAGCTATACTTTGCGTGCCACTCGGAATTAGCGCAGCTGAAAGAAAAAAATATGAAGTTGTTTGCTTTAAGGCTGGCATTACTGATGTTTATATTATTCCTGACATATTGTCTTATGCTATTGGAAGCGAAATGAGTTTGCAAAGTGATATTGCTCAGATGATTGTTAATATTGGTGGCGACAACACTAACATTGCTATTGTTTCAGGATATTCAATTATTAGTGGCTATAACTTTTCTATTGGCGGCTCTATTATTAATGTTGCAATAGCAAAATATGTTGAAGAAACCTATAGCCTTAAAATTAGTCCAGACATGGCTGACCATGTTAAAAAAGAAATTTGTTCGCTTTTTAGCACCTATTCTGCTAAAACTAAGGTTCTTGGCATTAACAAAAAATCTAAGCTGAAGGAGGAAATTGAAATTTCTTCTTCTGAACTTTTCCCTATTGTTGACTATTATTATGGAAAGATTGCTGAAGCTGTTTTATCTATTATTGCTTCATCTTCACCTGAATCTGCTGCGGATATTTCTAAAAATGGCATATATTATTTTGGGGGTGCAACCGCTATGGTTGGCTTTGAAAAATATATGTTTGACAAAACTGGTTTTAAGGTTAACTTTTCTAACATGACACAGTCTAATGTGCTTGGAATTGGCGAACTGATTAAATATCCTCAGATTCTTAAGAAAATTATTAAAAATAATTAATTAACTGCCCCGTTTTTCGGGGTTTTTTTATGCTAATTTTTCATTGCCTATTGACATTTTTGCGTTTTATTGATATAATGCTAATAACTAAATAAGGGTCTGAAACCAGAATTTTTAAGGGAGTGAAATGATGGAATCAAAAAAGAAAAAGAAAATCATTTTTTTGAGCGTTGCCATTGCTTTGGTGGTTGTAGTTGCAGTTTCTGTTCTACTTTACTCTTTTTATGGTTCTAAAAAGAAAAAGGATGACCCAAACAACGCTGGAAATGTTTCTAACAATCAAACAGTTTCTGGCATTTATGACTATACTAACGCAGGCAATGATTCAATTTTGGAAAAAGTTTTATCAACTGGAAAGTATCAAGGAAAATATAAGCTTAGCGGTATTCAATCTGTTGAATTTAATATGTGGTCTGAAACCAACCCTAATGGACTTACTGCAGAAAAAATTAAAGAGCTTTATAACACCAAGGGCGTTAAAGATGCAAATGGATTTGCCCAATATCTTTTGAAAAGACGAAGTGACAAAGGCGATGTGTTTAACATTAATTCAATAACTTCTAGCACCGGCGGAACTGAAGACTATGGTGTGTTTGATGCGACATCTAGCACAAAAGCCTATAAACCTAGCACAGCCAAGGTTTATGGAGATGAAACACTTGCGGTTGTTGTGTTTGATAACCCAAATGGATATGACAAAGAAAACTTCTTTATTTGTAATGATGACACAAACAACCACTACTTTTATATTTCACTCACCTATGATGCAAAGTCTGATGCTTCAAATGTTTCTGACGGCAACACAAAAAAAACTAGAACAATTTATGTGTTTGAAAATGTTTATGATAAAAACATTAAAGACTTGAGACTTTTTACCGTTGCTTATGCTTATACACTTGTTCCACCAGCTGACATTAATTATGATTTTTAGAATATAATATAGAGTTTTAATTATAAGGAGAATAAAATTATGAGTAAAATTAAAGAAACTATTGCAAAAATTTGTTCAACCATAGCAATTATTCCTATTGCTTCACTTGCTCTTATTGCTTGCACCAATAACAGCGACGCTGAAAACAAAAAAGATAATGCTGACAACACTTCTAATATTAGCAACCCTAGACCAAACCCTAAGCCAGACGAAACACCTGATATTAGCGATGACAACAAAGAAGTTCACTCTCTTGCTGGACTTTATTCTTTTACCAGAAACTTTGATGTGAATGACATTGTTTTTGAAAACGAAGAAGAGCTTGTTACATTCTTTAAAACTAAAGACGTTAATGGTGCAAAAAAAGCTGCTGTTGAACTTGGCTTTTATGATTTTGTCAACTCTATTATGAAACACGAGGACAAAGAAGTTGCTGTGATTTTTTCTAACAACGAATTTGATGGCTTCCGTGCTTTTACTTATGTTGAAAAAACATCTGACCTTTCATATAGAACTTATGAAGAAAAAGGTCATAAATATAAAGTTACGGAAGA
>CAOJFR010000029.1 GCA_948434855.1 uncultured Clostridia bacterium
AATCTCCTATATTTGTTACGCTGTTTGGTATGCTAATTGCAGTTAAATTACTGCAATTAGAAAATGCAGAATCTCCTATATTTGTTACGCTGTTTGGTATGCTAATTGCAGTTAAATTACTGCAGCCAGCAAATGCATTATTTCCTATACTTGTTAAGTTATTTGGAATTATTATAGAAGTTAAACTACTACAGTTAACAAATGCTCTTTCGCCTATACTCTTTACACTGTTTGGAATTACTATTGACACTAAATTATTACATTCCTCAAACATTCCATCCACAATAGTTGTCATTCCTTCTGAAATTTTTACAGTAGTTAAACCAAAACAATTTCCAAAAATTCTACCTTCCATATTTATTGAAGTGCTCAAAATATTAACTGAAGTTAAATTCCAACACCCAAAAAACGCACATTCTCCAATTTTTTTAATTTCTTCCGAAATTTCTATTAAAGTTAAACTTAGACACTCAGAAAATGCAGAATCTCCTATGCTTATTACAGACCCATCAGATGGTATAATTGAGTTTCCTGTGCCTTTAATTATTTCTTTTGTTTCTTTGTTAATTACACAATTAATCTCGTTTCCAAATGAATCTCTACTTGTAAATAACGGATTTTCCTTATCAATAATTACAGTAGATAATTTTGACATTCTTGACAATTCAAAACTTGGATTTTCCCAATCCATATCACCACGATATTTTATATTTGTTAAACTCTTTCCAATAATAAGAGTGGTTAAATTGTCTGCCATTCCAAAGGCATCTCTTCCTACCTTGCTAACATTATTACCAATTTTTAATGATATAATTTTTCGCATATCCATTAAAGCCATTTCTTTTACTGAAACAACTGGTTTTCCTTTATATGTATCAGGAATAACAACATCTCTAACTTCATTATCATTTGTTCCAGTAACCTCATAGCCACCATCACATTCTGTGAATGTTAAGTAGGCGTATTTATATGTACCTTCAAAAATAATGTTTATGTTTCCTGTTACGCTATATGTGTTCTCTGTCCCTGGAACAATGTTTGCTCCCGAAACTTCAAAGATTTCTACATCATAATCTTCTGGATAGCTTATCTCTAGCTCATCACCATAATATATTGTTTCATTACTTGAAAGAGTGTGTCCATTGCGTTTTACTATTATGTCTTCTGGTATCTCTCCAATTGAATACTCGCTTGCAGCTTCGTTGTAGGTTATGCTGAGGTCGCCATTTCCAGTAAGTTCAACCTCATAATACACAACTCCATTCTCTTCATGGCGATAGGCTTCTGTTAAAATGTCTTGTTGTTCATTGTTGCCTACTTTAACCTTAAATTCTGTTATATCTCTTCCAACATTTTGGGTGGCTCTTATTACTATCTTTGCCCCATAGTGATATGTGCTGTTTAGGTCTACTGGACTTCCTCCAACACTTACTGAAATGCTTTCTGTGTTGCTTGAATTGGTGAAACCTATTCTATAGTCTTTCATGTGGGTCTCAAAATATGGATGGATATTTAAATCACTTGTTATTTCATTTAAGTTAACTTGTTCATTCCTTTCATTTAACCAACCCTTGAACTCATAGGTTGCAAAGTCGTCTTCCGCTTTGCTTGGATCTGTGAGTGTAAGGATATCTTTATGAGAAACTTCTTGTGTGTCTAATAGGGTTGTTCCGTCTTCAGCGTAAATGTTTACAATGTGAGTAAGTACTGTGAACTCTATATATATTTTTACATCTGATGTTATTATCTCATTATCTGCATATGGTTGCTGCATGGCTTCGTCTTTGTATATTCCTGTGATTGTGTAGCCATCTATTGCCTTAAGTAGACTCTTTAACTCCTCTATGGTTGTGCCCTTTTCAATGCTCAGGCTATAGTCTGGAACACTATCTATTCCACTGCTTACAATAATGTTATATCTGTTATCTTCATTTCCGCTTGCACCTGCATTATCTCTGTTTCCTGTGAGTGTTAGTGCTGTTGGCACTGCGATTGCTGCTACTGCAACTATGGTTGCTACTCCAATTATTATCTTTTTACCTTTTCCGTTTTCTTTGGTTGTGTTATTCATAATTTCCTCCAATGTTAGTTTTTGTTTTTTATCTTTTTATTATGCTTTACGTCACCGCAACGATTGCCTATAGTATACGCCCCCCCCCCGCTAAATTCAAGTGGTTAGAACCTTTTTTTAAGTTTTTAATAAATTTCCATAGTTTTGCATTATAACTATAGCAATTTTGCAGTGTTTGTGTTATATCCTGCGTTTTCGCATGTGGTTTTGGCATAAAAACACACTTTTTTGTGGAAAAATACTGCTTTGAGGCGGTTAAAACCAAAGCAAGCGGGATCACTTACTTTAATAGATTAAGAAATAACAAGATGGGCAGCAAGGTGGCATAGTATACTTTTGCTATTTTATGCTTGGATTTTACCTGTTTTTGCGGTTTTTTTGCGGTTTTATATTGATTTTAAGGGAATTTATGCTGGGGTTTGGAGAGGTTAAAACAGCTGACAAGATTGCTATGCCAAACTAAGAAGTTAAAGGAGTTGGAGGGCGGAGTAAGATGAAAAAATGAGAATTGGGCTGGTTCAGCAAAATCAACTTCTCTTATACAGTGCAAGTTTTTGCTATGCTAAATTGAAAAATGAGTGAGGTTCAGAAATGTGGAAAATTGAAAAAAATAATCTGAGAATGGTCAAAATTTGCCACAAAGTGTAAAAACATAAACCCGATGATAGGCTTTAATGATGCTGTTTTTGGCGGGTTACAATGACCCAGTTTCAATACTTTGAAATTCAAAACTAACTTTAACAATGCTGAGTTTGAAGAGTTATAATGATTGGGCTTTTCTCATTTTTCCATTCAAAAAAAAGCCCGTAATAGGCTCTTTTTTTCTGTTTATTCTCCGCTTATTTTTGGCGGTGAAATTAAGTTTTATGAAACGAATTGTTTTTATTCTTATTATGTTTTTATGAAAAAGTAATTCCATAAGATATGTTAAAAAAACATTTTCATGAATGGCTATGGAGCATTTTTGGATGCTTTTTATAACAAAAATATAACAAGTTTATAACATTTTTATAACAACTTTATGACAAGTTTATAACATCTTTATAACAAGTTTATAACATTTTTATAACAAGTTTATAACATTTTTATAACAAGTTTATAACATCTTTATAACATTTTTATAACAAGTTAAGAGAATTTTTAGATTACTCCAACTGCTTTTCTTACTCTTTCTATGGTCTCTTTTGCAATCTTTCTTGCCCTTTCTTCTCCAGTACAAAGTATCCTTTCTACCTCGTCATAATTTTCCATATAATAATTATATTTTTCTCGCATTGGCGAAATATAATTATTTACTATATTAAATAGTTCTGTTTTTGCTTCTGCCCAAGAGATGCCCTCTGCAAAACGTCTTTCCATTTCTGCGACCTTTTCTGGAGTGGCGAAAACTTTTATATAATCAAACAATGTGCAGTTTGTGCTTTTTGGTTCTGATGGCAAAGTGCTGTCGGTTTTTATGCTCATGATTAATTTTTTGAGTGTGGCCTCATCTGCAAAAAGCGGAATTTGATTGCCATAGCTTTTGCTCATTTTTCTGCCATCTAGCCCAGCAAGCGTTGATGTTTGTTCTTGTATTCTTTCTTCAGGAACAACCAAACTATAGCCATATTTTTTGTTAAAGTATTTTGCAATATCTCTTGCCATTTCAACATGCTGTTTTTGGTCAAGACCAACTGGCACAAACTTTGTGTTGAACAAAAGTATGTCTGCAGCCATTAAAATTGGATAGTTATATAGACCCATATTTATGCCATCATTGGCGTCTTTGCCATTAGCAAGATTTGCTTCAGTTTTTGCCTTATAGGCATGAGCCCTATCCATTAAGCCCTTTGGAGTTATGTTCATAAGCACCCAGCAAAGTTCTGTGGTTTCTGGAATCATGCTTTGTCTATAAAACGTTACCTTTTCTGGATTTAGACCACAGGCAAGCCATGTGCAGGCAAGCTCTTTTGTGTATGCTTTTAACTCTTCACTTGACTTTAGTGCATTTAGCGCATGATAGTCTGCAATGAAATAAAAATTTTCATACTCTTCACTCTCACTCATTTCTATTGCCTGCTTTATTGCACCAAAATAGTTTCCGATATGCGGTGTGCCAGTTGGTTTTATGCCGGTTAATACTATTTGTTTCATAAACCTCTCCTAAAGTTTTTAAGATTTTATAACTTGTTCAATAACTCCGCCGCCAAGCATTGTGCCGTCATCTGTGTATAGCACCGCATATTGACCCTCTGTTATTGCCCTTTGTTTTTCTTTGAATGTTATTAAAACAGTTTTATCTTCATTTATGTTAACACTAACTGCTTGGTCTGCCTGACGAAACCTAAATTTTGCAAGACATTCAAAATTTTGTATTTTAGGCAAGCCTGATATCCAGTTAAAATTTGTGGCAACAAGTGAACTGCTGTATAGTGAATCATCAGCACCTTGCGCAACATAAAGAATATTATTTTTTATATCTTTTTTCACAACAAACCAGCCCTCACCAGTTTTGCCATGTCCGCCACCAATGCCAAGACCTTTTCTTTGACCTAGCGTGAATTTTGAAAGCCCTGTGTGAGTTTTTAAAACCTTGCCAGAGTTTATATCTATTATATTACCCTCTGCCGATTTGACTTTGCCACTTAAATAATTTTCTAGTTTTTCATTTTCTAAAAAACAAACATCATAGCTTTCTTTGCGGTTAGCCATGATAAGTCCGTTTTCTTCAGCGATTTTTTTTACTTCTTCTTTAGTTAGTTCTCCAAGTGGAAACATTGCTTTTTGAATTTGAGCCTCTGAGAGCTGGTTTAAAAAATATGACTGGTCTTTGTTTTGATCTATTGCCTTTTTTATTAGCGTTTTGCCATTTTCTCTGACTATTTTTGCATAGTGACCAGTTGCATAATAATGTGCACCAACACTTTCTGCAAACTTTATAAACGGATTAAACTTGACCATTTTGTTGCACATGACACATGGATTTGGAGTTCTTCCAGCGGCATATTCACTGACAAAATAATCTTTTATAAGCTGCATCTCATTTTCATAGTCTACAATTTTGCACTCTATGCCTATTTTTTGACACAAAGAGTTTAGCATTTTTATATCTTCTGCCTCGCTCTCTGAATTTCCATTTTTCATGTGAAGACCAAGGACATTATAGCCCTGCTGTTTTAAAAGCAACGCGGAAACTGACGAGTCTACCCCGCCGCTTAGCCCAACAACCACTGTTTTTTTATCTTTGTCTTCTATTTTCATATTACTTTTTCTTTTTGCGATTTGCTGCCTTTGTGTTTTTGACAGTCTTTGAATATTTTTTTACAGGTATGTTTGATGGTTTTGAAGTTTTTTCTGAGCCCTCATTTTCTTTGTTTAAAACTTTTGCATCTTCAGTTTTTGTTGCTTCCTCTTTTTTTGCAACAAGTTCTGCTTCTGCATTTGCCTGTTTATCTAACTCTTCCTGCTTCTTCTTTGACAGCTCTTCATTTTCTTTTTGCTCGTAGGCATAAATTTCACTATCTATTTTTTCTTTTTCTGCCAAAAGCTCTGCCTTTTTCTTTTGTCTATCTATATTGGCTTGTCTTTTATCTCTTTTATACTCGGCATAATTCTTCTTTTTTTCTTCACACCAAACCTTAAAACGAACCCACCATGGGCTGTGATATAGGTCTAGGTCTATATATTTTTTTCCAAGTTTTGCACGAGTGTCTATGTTCATTTCTGAAATGAACTTGTCTATTTGAAGCCTATATTTGAATTTGTTGAAAATTATGTTTATGATATCGGTTATCCAAATTAGCACGGTTATGAAGCCCGCAAATCCACCAACAGAAATTTCTATTGACCTGAAAAATTTGATGCCCTCTCTTGAAAGCAAAAGTACGCCAACCCAAATGAGCAAACATATAACCGACACCCAACCCTTACGCTTGTTTTTTGCATAGAAGTTGTGGGCACCAGTCCAACCAAAAAATATTGCAAGTAGCAAAAGTTTTGTTTTGCTGATAAAGCTTGGACGTATTCTTGCTGCCTTTGTGACTTCTTTTTTTATTTTGCGTCTGGCAAAATATCTGTCTGAAATTTTGTATATTTCCCACCACTTGATTTTTGGCTGTTTATAATCTCCCCTCTGCTTCTTTACGCTGTATGACTGCTCAAAACGCTCTTCTATTATCTTTCCTGTTTCTTTTCCAACAATCTCTACATCTGAAGTATCTATGTTAAATTCGCCATTTTCATCAATATCAAAAACTGGCTTTGTGAGTTTGTATTTTCTTTTGCGTTTACGCTCGTAAAAAGTGTCTGTGTCTAGATATTCATCTCCAAAGTCATCTTCTTTTGCCATGGCTCTGAAATCTGTATCACTTTTTGACTCTCTTTCTTTTTTTGCTTTTTTTTCTGCTTTTTTAGCCTGTTTTTTTGCCGCCTTTCGCTCTTTTTTGCTTAAATTTATGTTGGTTTCACCAGAAAGTTTTTCCTCTTCTGTTGGCTTCTCTGCCAAATTGAACCTTTCAATAAACTCTTGCATTTGTGAAACTGGCAACCCACATCTTGGACAGGTTTTTGCATATTTATTTAGCTCTGACGCACATCTTGGGCAATTTTTCATATAATCACCTTTTCCTTAAAAGTATCAGTTTTAGTTTAGCACAAAAATTTTTAAATGTAAATTTAATTATGGACATTTACAGAGCTGTTAATTCTTTTAGGCAAAAAATAAAAGACTGCTTTTTGCAGCCTTTTTTATATTTTTATTTTACATTCCAAATTGTTCTGGACCATCATCTCCACCACCAGCTCTATCAAAGTTAATTGGATATTGTGGAAATATTGCTGATTTGTGTTTTTTGCTTAAAACTTCACGGGTTTCTCCTGTGATTTCTTTGCAAATGTAGTCCTCAGCAACTTCCTTGCTGACCTCTTGCCAGTCTTCGCTTGTGCCCTCTTTTAAGATGTAGTATTTGCCATCTCTCTTTTTTACATATGGAACTGCAAAGTCTCTGTTTTGTTCGTCTTGTGTGTACATAAAATTTCCTCCCCTATTTGTTTATATGATTATTATATCATATCTTTTTTCATTTTGCAAGAGGAAAAATAAAAAGGCACTTTGTGCCCTTTTATTTTTGTTTTTATTTGACTAATCTACATTTACGCCTTTGTTTAGCAAGTGTTTTGACACAAAGAATGAAACGATTAGGCTGACAATTTGCATTGTTAGCACTGTTATTAATAAAATTATTAACGCTGACGCAGGCATCATTTCTGCAGTGAAATTTATGCCACTAATTGCCATGATTATTATTGAGATTATGGCTGCTAAAAAGTTTACGCCATAGATTATTGCTATTGCAAGTATGACTGCACATAAGTTTTTGTGGCTTTTGAATTTGCTTGAAATGATTATGCTCATATAGCCAATGGAAGTTGCTGCTAGCACCCATGTTATTAAAATTAAAAACACTAATAGAATTAACACGCCAACTGACATCTTTATTCCACTGACATTCATAACCAAAACCATTCCAAAACTTTCAGTGAAAGCTTTCCAGCCTGCTGGCGACCAATATAGAATGAAAAATGACAAAATTGCTATTGCTATTGCAGCACAGGTTTGAATTGTGCTTGATAAATATCTTGAATATAAAAGTTCATTTTTTGTTACTGGCAATGTGTGAGTAAGGTAACTTTCATCACCATAAAAGTCTTTTTGGAATGTTGCAAAATATCTTATAAATGGCTGCAACAAAACATTTATTACTAGCGCTGTTGTTATGCCTACAAAAAAGCCTGTTAAAGTTTCAAAGATGCTTGAACCATTGTTTAGTTCACTCATTAATCTTGTGAGCAAACATGCCCCAATGGTGACAACCGATAAAATCCACATCCAGCTAAAGGTTCGCTTTAAATCATGTTTTAATAATTTACCTAACATAAAATTTCCTCCTGAAAATTTCATCTATTGACGCTTTCTCTTGCTTTCTTAGTTCATCAGCGTCTCCTGCCAAAATTATTTGACCATTGTCTATGAAAATTACTTCATCTAATATCTTTTCTATATCTGAAATTAAGTGGGTTGATATTAACAATGTGGCATCTTCATTGAAACTGCTAAGAATTGTGTCTAGAATATAATCACGACTGGCTGGGTCTACCCCACCAAGTGGCTCATCTAATATGTATAGCTTGACTTTTCTGCTCATTACTAGCACTAGCTGAACCTTCTCTTTCATGCCTTTGCTCATTTTTGAAAGTTTCATATTTGGATCAAGTTCTAGTGCCTTTAAAAGCTCTGCCGCTTTCTCTTTGCTGAAATCTTCATAAAAATCAGCAAAATAATCTATTGCATCTTTGACTTTTTGCTGGCTATTTAAATAGCTTCTTTCTGGCAAAAATGATATGAGTTTTTTTGTTTCTACTCCTATGTTTTTGCCATCAACCAATATCTCTCCTGCGCTTGGTGTGAGAAGGTCATTTATTAATTTGAATATGGTGGTTTTTCCACTTCCATTTTTTCCAAGAAGCCCAACAATTTTATGCTCGCCAACTGTGAAGCTTATGTTTTTTAAAACTTCTTTATCTCCAAAATTTTTGCTTACGTTTTTAAACTCTAAAAGTTCGCTCATTTATTCTTCTCCCTCTTCTTTATTAATTTTATTATTTCTTTTTCTGTGTAGCCCAGCTTTTGCATCTCTTCAAAAAAACTATTTATTTTGGTTTCTATTATTTGTTCATGGGTTTCTGATATTAAATTTTTGCTATGTGAAACAAACTTGCCATTTGTTCTGTCGGTGTATATTAAACCCTTATCTTCTAGCAAGCTGAGTGCTTTTTGAATTGTGTTTGGATTTACTTTGTATTGTTCTGCAAGCACCCTGACCGACGGAAGCTTTTGTCCATGACTTAGCTTGTTGCTGACAATCTCTGACTGAATTTGCTCATATATTTGAACAAATATGGGTTTGTCATTTGAAAATTTATAAGTCATCATTTTCCCCTTTTTATTTTGATTGTGTTACTTAACTAATACAATAATACAACACTATTATATGTTTGTCAAGAAATTTTTAAAACTTTTTTCAAAATAAAAACCCTGTTAAATTTAACAAGGTTTTATGTTTTATTTTTTTGTTTTGCTTGATTTTAGTTCAGCAAAATATTTTATTGTTCTAACCATTTGAGATGTGTATGAATTTTCATTGTCATACCATGAAACAACCTGAACCTGATATAGCTCTTCTGAAACTTTTGTTACCATGGTTTGTGTTGCATCAAAAATTGAACCATAGGTGCTTCCAACAATGTCGCCAGAAACAATTTGATCTGTGTTGTAACCAAACGAATCTGATGCCTGAGCTTTCATTGCCGCATTTATTTTTTCTGCAGTTATGTCTTTGCCCTTTACAACAGCAACTAAGATTGTTGTTGATCCAGTTGGAACTGGAACACGCTGAGCAGAACCAATTAATTTGCCATCTAGTTCTGGAATTACAAGACCAATTGCCTTTGCTGCGCCTGTTGAGTTTGGAACAATGTTGGCAGCGGCTGCTCTTGCTCTTCTGAGGTCGCCCTTTCTGTGAGGTCCGTCAAGAAGCATTTGGTCGCCAGTATAGGCATGAACAGTTGTCATGATGCCTGACTGAATTTCATATTTATCATTTAACGCTTTTGCCATTGGTGCCAAGCAGTTGGTTGTGCAACTTGCTGCTGAAATGATGTTGTCTGTTGACTTTAGTGTTTTTTCATTAACTGAATATACTATTGTTGGCAAGTCTTTGCCTGCTGGAGCAGATATGATTACCTTTTTTGCGCCTGCATTTATGTGTGCCATTGATTTTTCTTTTGATGTGTAGAAACCTGTGCACTCTAAAACTACATCTACACCAAGTTTTTTCCATGGGCAGTTTGCTGCGTCTTTTTCTGCATAAATTCTTATCTTTTTTCCTGCAACTGATATCCAGCCTTCTGCCTCACCTTCCTCTGATGATTTTACTTTGCTTGCGAGCGCATATGGTCCTTGAGCTGAATCATATTTTAATAAATGAGCTAGCATTGTTGGGCTGGTGAGGTCGTTTATTGCCACAATTTCATAACCCTTTGCTCCAAACATTTGTCTGAATGCTAGTCTTCCGATTCTTCCGAATCCGTTTATTGCTACCTTTATATTTGCCATAAAAAATTTATCTCCTTTCTTTATAATTTACATCTTAATTTTATATTATTCACAAAAATAAATCAAACAATTAAATATTTGTTTACAAAAATTGTTAAGGATTTTATAATAATATTAGTTGGATTTTATCCCTTGCGGATTTTATTCTTCTAATTTAATTTTATGAAAAGAGGAAAATTTATGGCACTTGTTAACACAAAAAATATGCTTAAAAAAGCACTGGCTGAAGGATATGCAATTCCTGCATTTAATGTTTGCAACTTGGAATCGGCTCAGGCTGTTGCTGAGGTGGCTGGAGAAAAAAATGTTCCCGTGATTATTTCGGCATCTGAGGGAACCGGAAAATATGCAGGATATGACTATATTACCGCGATTGTTAAAACTGCGGCTGGTCACTATGATAATGACATTGCTCTGCACCTTGACCACGGCAAAAGCTTTGAGGCTTGCAAGGCTGCTATTGATGCGGGGTTTACCAGTGTTATGTTTGATGGCTCTGCCCTTCCTTATGAACAAAATGTTGCTGAGACAAAAAGGGTTTGCGAATATGCCCACGCAAGAGGGGTTTCAGTTGAAGCTGAGCTTGGCAAAATTATTGGAACAGAAGATATGATTCACAGCGACACTGAAAGCTTTACTGACCCAGAAGAAGCAAGAGATTTTGTGGAAAAAACTGGCGTTGACAGCTTGGCAATTTCTATCGGAACCGCTCATGGCATTAACAAGTCTATTAAGACACCTGTTATTCAATATGACGTTATTGAAAGTGTTCATAAGGCGATTCCTGAAGTTCCACTCGTTGCTCATGGAAGCTCTACTGTTCCTAAAAAATGGGTCGACGAGATTTTGAAATATGGCGGCGAAATTAAAAAAAGTCAGGGCATTTCTGAAGAAGATATTGTGAAAATGAGTAAATCTGCAATTTGCAAAATTAACATGGACACAGACCTGAGGCTATCATTTACCGCTGGCGTTAGAAATGATATTTTTAACCACCCAGAACACTTTGATATTCGTGATTATTGCAAGGTTGGCAAGGCAAACATGAAAGAACAAATTGCCCACGCTATTGAGCTTATTGAAGGAAAATAAGTTAATTAATAAAAAACAGGCGTTAGCCTGTTTTTTTATTGCGCTTTATTTGTTGGTTTGATCGTCTTTTGATCCCTTTTTAACCAGCACGCCGTTTACCATTACATATTCTCTATTTTCATTGATTTGCATCTTTTTTTCTATTTCTTCTTGGAGGTCTATGCCAACGATTTGCGACAAGCCAAGCAGATATATGGCAGTATCTGCAAGCTCTTCGCCAAGATTATCATGCTTTTTTAACCATGCCTCAAATGCCTCTGAAAGTTCGCCCTCTAACAGGCAGAACTCTAGCGGAACATCTGTTACATTAAACCCATGTTTTAGCTTGTTTTCATATACCCTTTTTTGCATCTCTTTTAATTCCATAAGTTTCTCCTTTTGCACTTTTATTATAGCAAATTATTTTAAATAAAAAAAGAGGTTTTAACCCCTTTTTGTTTTCTGTTTTTATTTTTCTAAGCCTTCTACTTTTTCTGCTGATGCTTTTGCTGCATCTTCTGCTTCCATTTCTATTAGCATTTGTTCAATGACCTCTGCCTCTTTTTCCATGTCTATTGCCATTTTTCCACAGACAAATGGATTGTATCTTTTGCTTATTCCTTTGACTCCTAAAAACATTTTTTGTCCCTCCTATCTTTTTCTGGGCACATTATAACACGCATGTGTTTAAAATTCAATAGCTATTTTGATAAAATTTCTACACCGTTATCTGTCATTAGCAAAGTGTATTCCCACTGAGCTGAATAACTGTCATCTTCTGTATATATTGTCCAGCCGTCGCTATCGTCTATGCACACTGCTGCCTTACCCTCGTTTATCATTGGCTCTATTGTGAATACCATGCCTGGTGCAAGCACCATGCCTTTGCCAAGCTTGCCTATGTGACTGACAAAGGGATCTTCATGCATGGCTAGTCCAACGCCGTGTCCACCAAGCTCTTTGACAACTGAAAAACCGTTTTCTCTTGCGTGTTTGCTGACATAGTGACCAATGTCTCCAACATGAGAGTAGGGCTTTAGCATTTTTACCGCGAGGTCTAGACACTCTTTGGTTACCCTTACTAATTTTTCACTGCCCTCGTCTGTTTTTCCTATAATAAACATGCGAGAAGCATCGCCAAAATAACCGCCGAACTCAGTAGTGCAGTCAACATTTATTATATCTCCTTCTCTTAAGACTACTTTTTTGCTTGGTATGCCATGGCACACCACATTGTTGACGGATGTGCAAACAGATTTTGGAAAACCCTCATAGCCAAGGCACGCTGGTTTGCCACCCAAACGAATTGTTTCATTATAAACTATTTTATCTATTTCTTCTGTGCTTATGCCTGCACGGATTTTTGCCTGCACCGCGTCTAGCACAAGTGAGTTTATTCTGCCTGCCTCACGAATGCCTGCTATTTGTTTTTCATTTTTTATTAGGCTGTGTGGTGGAACAATGTTGCCCTGTTTTTTGAGCTGTTCTAATTTTTCGTCTAATGACTTATGGCAAGCTTCATAGTCTTTTTCACTGCCACACCAACATTTGTTTTTGTTATTCATATATTTGTAATTATAGCACATTAAAAAAAATTTGCAATAATTATGCCTAAGATTTCAATTTTCAAATATGGGCTTTTTGGCATCAAAAAAAGTGAGGAAATTTTTCCTCACTTAACTTCACACATTAATTTATCTGCTAAAATTATTTAACTTCTACTGTAGCACCAGCTTCTTTAAGCTTAGCTACCATTTCGTCTGCTGCTTCTTTAGCAATGTTTTCTTTAACTGCTACTGGAGCTGATTCTACCATTGTTTTTGATTCAGCAAGACCAAGTCCTGTGATTTCACGTACTGCTTTGATAACTGCAATTTTGTTTGCACCAAAATCTTTAAGCATTACTGTGAATTCTGTTTTTTCTTCAGCTGCTGCTGCGCCGCCTGCTGCAGGTGCTGCAACTGCCATTGCTGCTGCTGAAACTCCGAATTTTTCTTCTATAGCTTTAACAAGTTCGTTGAGTTCTGCAACTGTTAAGCTTTCAATATCACTAATAAATTTTTGAATATCTAACATAATATTATTTTCTCCTTAAATTTTAATTTGTGCGTTTTTTACGCCTTTGTTTTTGCGACTTCACTTAAACCTACTGCAAGTGAACGCATTGGGCTTGTAAGCAAGCCAACAAGTTGTCCAAGCAATACTTCCCTTGATGGAATGTTTGCAAGTGCTGTGACTTCTGCTGTGTTATAATACTTTCCTGACACATAGCCTGATTTGAGTTTTAACACGCCATATTTCTTTGCACCTTCGTTTGCAATTTTAGCAGGGGCAACTTCGTCTGTGTCGTGAAATAGAACTGCTGTTGTTCCTTCAAAGTCTGATGCTGGAAATTCAATTCCTAAGTTTTCAAAAGCAAGCTTCATAAGTCTGTTTTTGTATACCTTATAAATTCCACCAGCATTTCTTGCACTGTTTCTGAGCTCTGTTACTTGAGCAACTGTTAAACCACGATAGTCTACTAGCACAATTGACTTTGCTTTTTTTGCAAGCTCTTCAATTTCACTGACAACAAGCTTTTTGTTTTCAAAATTTGCTGACATTATTTCCTCCTATTTTAGTGTGAAGTATTAAAAAAACCTTATGCTGCAAAAGGAACATAAGGTAACTATTTCTATTACTTAACTGTTCCTCGGCAAGATATTAAGAATTTTTGCATACATTTTTATGTTTTTTCATATAATGTTATGTGAAATTCACTTGCTGTCTTAGGCAATTTGTTTTTTCAACAATACTAATTATATCTATTATAAATAAAAAGTCAAG
>CAOJFR010000030.1 GCA_948434855.1 uncultured Clostridia bacterium
GTTTTATTAATTTCAAAACCAGTATAGAACCAGTAAATAATTTTTGTTATTTTGAAGAAACTAACCATATATCATGGAGGTTTTATGAAAGGAAAAATTAAAAAAATTATTGTTACTTCTATTATTTCTGCCACAGCACTAACTGCAGTTGGATGTTCTGGCACAAATGGTAACAAACTCGCAAAAAATATTGACAAGAGTATGTCTGACTTTGTTTCTAGCATCAACAACCTAGACTATGTTGAATCTGGAAAACCAGTAAATGACAAAATTGGAAAACTTGTTGAAACCAATGCAACTGCTTATGCTGGCGAAACAAGAAATGTTATTAACGAAAATAATCAAATTAAATTTTTGAATGAAAATGTTTCTGAGGCTGAAATTGAAAACACAATCACTAGCCCAAGTGAAAGACAAGGAGACTTTAAGCTTTATGTGCTTTCTGAGTCACCTTTTGTTACACTTACTAGCGATGACAACAATGCTTCGCTTTCATTTAATGTTCAATTTTCAACAAACAAAATTGAACAGACATCTTCTGAAATTGACAGCAAAATTAATAAGCTTATTTTGAAAAGATCAATTTTAATGATTTATGTTAATGAAATTTATAGCGGCAATGTTAACCTTTCTGAAGAAAACAAAACTGCAATTAATGCATATGTTAATGTTATTAAAGAGAACACTTCATTTTTAAACGGCAATCGTGGAATGGTTAAAAATCAATTAAAGCTTGCCAGCAACCTTGTAGAAAATCAATCTAATGGCAACCTTGTAAATTATTATATTATTAAGTCTGGCGAAGCTCTTGAAAACAGAGCAAGCAAACTTGACTCTACAATTTCTGCTATTGACGCTATAACAAAAATTATTGAAGATAATTTAACAAACTCTTCACCATACTATAGCTCAAAACTTAGCGGAACTTATGACAAACTTCTCTCTAATGTTTCTAACAAAGAGCAAGACAAAACAAATCAAAATCCTATTCACACACAAATTGCAGAATCAATTTCTAACTCATTAAAATTTATTTTGCCAGAAAAAACTGAGGATGAAAAAACCAAAACTAACAATCCAAATGAAGGCATTATGCTTTTGCCATCATTTGATATGAGTAATCCAATTCAAGATAAAAATGAGCCTATTATGTCAACATATCCAGCACACAGAAATGATAAGTTTTTAGACCACAACCCTGCTGATGATAAAAACATTAATAGCAATAATGGCATTTTTAATAACACCCAAAACAATACAAATAACAATAATACATCAAAAGATAAGGTTATTCAACCAAGAACAAATAACCTTAATAGAAAAACTACAAAAAGAAGACCTTATGCAAAAAAAGTGCAAAATAATCAAAATATTGGTGTAAATAGTGCCCAAAATCACTCAAATACAGAAAATTTTATGACTAGTGAGCAAAATATTAATTCTACTAGCAAGATGGAAAACGATGACAAAAATGACACTAATAAAAATATTTTTAATAGAAAGGTAATGAATCTTATGCAACACATTCCAAACACTGAGGAATCAAAAACTATTAGAGCAGAACGTAATCCTGAAAGAACTCAGAAAGAAGAATATACTAGTGCAAGCGTTAACTCTGAAGATTATGTTAGAGCAGAACACGTGCCATTTAAGTCTTCTAATGCAAAAAGAAGCTAATTAAAAAAGCAACTCAAAACGAGTTGCTTTTTATGTTAAATATAAAATATGACTAACACCTGCAAAACTTATTGTTAAGTATGTTCCCTTTAACGATGTTGTTACTTCATAGCCATTTCTTTCTGGAACATATTTTAATATTGTTCCGCCACCACCAACAGCGATTGTTAACTTATCTGAAAAGTTAATTAACTCATCAGGATAATTTGAATATCTAACAAAGATTAACAAGTCTTCTTGTGTGATATAATCACCATAACTTAAATTTTCTAACCTCTTACTTTTTTCAACAAACATTCCTGTCATTTCTTTTCTTAAAATATTAATTTTGATTGATGCTTGTTTTTCTTGATATTTGAAATATAGCATTGCCTCTTGTCCATCTGTGAACACAAGTTCATTGCCTGGTCTTTCAACATATCCCTGTGAATCATAAAAATAATCTTTGCTAAGCTTAATTCTTTCAACCCTGCCATCAGAGTATTCTGCCAAAATATAAATTCCAGTATAATCAAAACTTTCATTTAAATAATAGCTTTGCTCTGTTTTTGAAAGAGATATTGATTTTAAAAATACAGGAGTTTTTCTTGTGAGCACAATGCTGAGCGTTATTGCAACTCCAACAACAATTAATACTGATGCTGCAATGGCAAGCCTTTTAATTAGTTTTGAATGCTTGTGTTGAAGCTTAATCTTCTTTATATTTTTTATGTGTACAAGGTCATATTCATCTAAATATTCACCAGTATAAGTGTAGTCAAAATCATCTATTGTGAGCGTGAGCTCTTGTTTTTTATCTTTGTTGTTTCCGCCAAAAATTGCTTTTAACTCATCATAGTCATGCTGTTGTTTTTCTTTGTCTTTATCATTTTCAAACTCATATTCATCACCTTCATTTTCATCAATAATTTCAATGTTAGATGACTTTAAAATTCTTGAAATTTTGCTTTTTACTGAGCTATATTTATCGTCTTCATCTTCATAATCTTTATTTTCTTCAGGAGAAATTTCATTTAAAAGTTCTTCAGTTGAATCATTAACTTTTGTTTCTTGCTCTTTTGTTTTTTCAGATTCATTATTTTCTTTTTCAAGCTCTTCAACCTTTGGCACTGACTTCTTTTTGCCGAACATAAAATTCCTCCTTTTAAGACTATAATACATTATTATTATATCAAACACACAAATTTTGGTCAAATAATAATAAACCTTTAGCAAAAAAATAAAAACCTAGTTGCTATTTACAATCATCAATTTTTGTGTTATATTTGTTTTATGGAAAATGATTTAAACAGAATTATTGTTTTTATTGGTCCAACAATGGTTGGAAAAACCACTGTTTCAAAAAACCTAGCATTAAAACTTGGCGTTGAAAAATTTAGCACGGACTCACTTTGTGCCTATCACAGGTATTATAAAGGTCATGCTGAAGAAATTAATCTTTTTACTGAAATTAAAGAATGGGTATTAAAAAATAATATAAAAATTTTAGATATCGGCGGAAATACTATTGAACATTGCAATGACGAGACCCTAAAATTTTTGGTTGACGCACTAACAATCAATGGAAATCCACCTGTATTTTATTTGCTTAGACCAACTAAAAGCTTTAGTTCTAGCTATAAATTTTTGCAATCTGTTGCAATTAAAATTCACAACTATAACAACCATGTACTTCAAATTATTTCTGAAGGCTTGGCAAATAAGGTTTATCACAAACTTAACCCTAAGGTTATTTATACCCTAAATTCATTAAATCCCTCACTTGCCTTTTCAACAAAAGCATATTGCAAAAATTTAATCAAAATCTCTGAAACACTTGCAGAAGAAATTAAGCAAGACTATATACATATTTCTGAAAGAGGCGAAGAATAAACACAAAAAAACAACTGCAGTTTTGCAGTTGTTTTTTTGGTTTTGTTTATGTGTTATGTTTTATTTTTGCACTGATTAACTTTTTGCTTTCAACCGAAAGTGATTTGCCCTTGCCAGACTTAAGGTCTTCTTTTATAGAGCTTATGCTGACACAAGCATATTCTTCTTCTGATGTTTCAACCAAAACTTCATCATCTTCTTCAAATATACCAGAACACAAAATTTCACTTCCACTAGATGAATTGCCTTTAAGGTCAAACACCTTAACGCCCTTTCTGTATCTTGCACTAACATCTACTTCTGATGAGTTCATTTGTTTTGCATGGGCTGTGTTTGAAACAAGAACAATGTTTTGACCCTTTTGAACCTGATTTGCTGAAACAACTACGTCATCTGTTGCAAGAAGTATGCCTTTTACACCACCAGACACTCTTCCTTGCTCTGGAATATCTGACTTTTCAGCATTTAAGCCCATTCCATTTTTGGTTATAAACATTATTGAAGTATCAGGCTTGTCAATTTCAACGGCATTTTTGCTGCCTGATAAGCAGTTTTTGAAACATTATATTCTGAAATCTTTGTCTTTTTAATCATTCCCTGCTTTGTGAAGAACAAGAAATATCCCTCTGAATTTACAGTTGGATATTCATATACCGCAACAGCAATTTCATTTGGCATAAATTCTTTTATAACCTTTGAAATTTCTATGCCCTTTTCTTTCCACTTACATACAGGAATTTTTGAAGAATCACATTTATAAGCATTGCCTTTATTTGTTAGCACCAAAAGAGTTTTGCTTGTGGTGGTTTTTACATATGCTGTATGAACTTCATTGAGTTTTGACTTTTCTGTCCAAACCTTGCTTGAACTTGAATATGTTGAAAGCAACATTGACTTCATGTATGAATTTGCTGTGATTGCAACATATACATTTTGAACCATTTTTGCCTTTAAGGTTTCAAGGTCTTCAACCTTATATGCCTTTTCATTGCTAATTATTATTGTTCTTCTTGGATCTTTATACTTTTTCTTAATTTCAAGCATTTCAGTTTTAACAATGTCAAACTGAAGTCTCTTTGATCCTAAAATTTCTGTAAGCTTTTTGATTAACTCTTGAAGCTCTTTAAGCTCTTGCTCTAGTTTGTAAATTTCAAGCGAAGTGAGCCTTGCAAGACGCATATCTAGAATTGCTTGAGCTTGTCTATCTGATAGCTCAAATCTTTCCATAAGTCTTTTCTTTGCTTCTGATGTATCTTCACTGGTTTTTATTATTTTTACAACTTCATCAATATTGCGAACAGCAACAATAAGACCCAGCAAAATATGCTCTCTTTCTTTTGCAATGTCTAAATCATATTTTGTTCTTCTATAAACAACATCTCTTTGATAATCTATATAATATGCAATAATATCTAACAAGCCCATTTGCTGAGGCATTCCGTCTGCTATTGCAACCATGTTTATTCCATAAGAAACCTGCAAATCAGTTTCCTTAAACAGCACAGCCAAAACCTTTTTTACATCTGCATCCTTTTTTACTCTGACAACTGCTCTTGTTCCAAACCTATCACTTTCGTCCAAAATTTCAGTTATGCAAGAAAGGTCATATTTTTTATTGTCACGAACCTCTAAAATTCTTTGAAGCAGCCTAGACTTGTTAACCTGATATGGAAGCTCTGTTATTACAATGCTTTGTTTTTCTCCTGGTTTTCCTTCAATATGAACCTTTGCTCTTATTGTAATTTTTGCCTTGCCTGTTTCATAAGCCTGCCTAATTTCTTCGCCAGCAATAATGTAGCCGCCTGTTGGAAAGTCTGGACCTGGGATGATTTTCATCATCTCATCTAGCGTTATATCACGATTGTCTATCATTGCAATCGCACCTGTGATAACTTCACTTAAGTTGTGTGTTGGAATGTTTGTTGCCAAACCAATGGCAATTCCGTTTGCACCATTAACCAAAAGGTTTGGAAATCTGCAAGGCAAAGTTACTGGTTCTTCCAAGGTATCATCAAAGTTTAGTGTCCAATCAACTGTGTTTTTTTCTAAATCTTTTAAAATTTCCATTGCAAGTGGTGCCATTCTGGCTTCTGTGTAACGCATTGCGGCCGCACCATCGCCATCAACTGAACCATAGTTTCCATGACCATCAACTAAAACTTCTCTCATGTTAAAGTCTTGAGCCATACGAACCATGGCATCATAAACAGAAGTGTCACCATGTGGGTGAAACTTTCCAAGACATTCACCAACAATTCTTGCACTTTTTTTATAATCTTTATCTGGAGTTATTCCAAGCTCTGAAAGTGTATATAAAATTCTTCTTTGAACAGGCTTTAAGCCATCTTCAACCCTTGGAAGTGCCCTTTCTAAAATAACGTGCTCTGAATATGGAATCATTGACTCGCTCAACACTTCGTCAATATCTTTTTGAAGCACACTCTTTCCAAAGCCAGAGCCATCAATAATGGTTTGCTTTTCTTCCTCTTCTTCGTCTGTTATTTCAACTTCAATATCACCAGTTTCAATATCACTTTCAGTTTCATTGCCTTCAGCATCAACTTCTTCCAAATTTTCATTTACACTTTCATCCGCACTCTCTGCATCTGAATGCGAAGTTTGCTCATTTATTTCATCATATTTTTCTTCATCACTCATAATTTTTCTCCACCTATTATTTCTTTTTGGTCATAAACTCTGAAAGTGAGTCTATTCTTGAAAAGTTAGCGTGCTCGGAAATATAATTTTTCCTAACCTCAACGTTATCGCCCATCCAAGTTGAAATCATTTTTTCAGCCTCAGCTGCATCTTCTATTGTAACTTGAATTAAGGTTCTTTGATTTGGATCCATTGTTGTGTCCCAAAGCTGATCTTTGTCCATTTCGCCAAGACCTTTATATCTTTGAAGCTTATATCCTTTTCCTGCTCGCTTTGTTGCTTCTGGAAGCTCTGCGTCAGAATATACATATTCAACCTTATCCTTTTTTGAAACACGATAAAGCGGTGGCAGACCAATAAAGACATGACCATTTGTTATTAGCGGTTTCATATATCTAAAGAAGAATGTTAATAATATGCTTCTTATATGAAAGCCATCTTGGTCAGCATCTGCCAAAATTATAATTTTGTTATATTTAATTGAATTTATATCAAAATCTTCACCAATTCCAGCCCCAAGTGCAGAAATTAAAGTTCTAAATTCTTCATTCATAAGAACTTGGTCAATTCTTTTTTTCTCAACGTTAAGTGGTTTTCCACGAAGTGGAAGAATTGCTTGAAAGTGTCTATCTCTTGCCTGCTTACAACTTCCGCCCGCAGAGTCTCCCTCAACAATAAAAATTTCATTATTCTTATAATCTTTTCCTGTGCATGAAGCAAGCTTTCCTATAAGAGTTGAGTTTTCTATTGAGTTTTTTTGTCTGGCAATTTCTTTTGCCTTTCTTGAAGCTTCTCTAACTTTTGCAGCACTCATTGCCTTATCTAAAACCGAAGATAAAACCTTGCCAGTTTTTTTGCTAGAAAAATATTCAACTAAGCCTTTATATACCACGCTTTCAACTGCAGGCTTTGCTTGAGGATTTCCTAGTTTTGCTTTTGTTTGACCCTCAAACTCAACAGTTTTCATTTTAACTAAAATAACAGTGGTTAAACCTTCTCTGAAATCTTCTCCAGACAAGAGGTTTACATCTTTTTCTTTCATTCCACCAACTTTTGTTGCGATGTCTGAAAGCGCTCTAGTGAGCCCACTTTTAAAACCAACTTCATGAGTTCCACCATCTGGAGTTTGAATATTGTTTACATATGAAAAGGTGCTTTCTGTATAACTGTCTGTATGCTGCATTGCAATTTCAACCTTAATGTCGTCAGACTCTCCAGAAATATAAATTGGTTCAGGATAAAGCGAACTTTTTGTTTCATTCATATATTTAACAAAGTCTATTACACCGCCATCATATTTAAAAACATATGACTTAGACTCTAACTCATTATCTGCCTCAATTACAAAGTCTATTTCTAAACCTTTATTTAAAAATGAAACTTCTTGCAAGTGCTCTTTTATTGCACCCGGATTAAACTCTATAGATTCAAAAATTCTATCATCTGGCATGAAAGTTACAGATGTTCCAGTGGTTGTGCTTATGCCAACTTCTTTTAATGGATATTTTGGCACACCACCCTTAACCTTTCCGTTAGCGTCTTCTTTGCTCTCATATTCTTGAACATACTTTTTTCCGTCTCTGTTAACTTCTAGCTTAAGCCATCTTGACAAAGCATTAACAACAGAAGCACCAACTCCGTGCAAGCCTCCAGAATATGCATAGTTATCATTATTAAATTTTCCACCCGCATGAAGTTCTGTAAAAACAACTTCTGCAGCAGAAACTTTTTTAACAGGATGTTCTGCAACTGGAATTCCCCTTCCATTGTCCTCTACTGTAACTGAACCATTTTTGTGAAGTGTTACAATAATTCTTGAACAATATCCATTTGCTGCTTCGTCAACAGAGTTGTCTACAATTTCCCAAACAAGGTGATGCAAACCCTTTGATCCTGTTGTTCCTATATACATTCCAGGTCTTAGCCTAACTGCATCAAGACCCTCCAAAATTTGAATGTCTTTTGCTTCATAAGACTTTGACTGCTTATCTTTTTTTAAATTTTCAGAGCCAGTTTCATTTGTTGCTGCCATAAAATCCCCCTAATCACTATATACAAAAATTATAACAAAAAATTGCAAAATTTTGCAAACAAAAAAATACAAAAACAAAAAAATAAGGGCTTGTGCCCTTATTAATACATTTCTTCAACTTCTCTTTGTCTTTTGCCTAGCGGGTTAACTCCACTTTCAAACACAATATTTTCATTACATCCAAACTCTAGGCTTCCGTCTTCGTTAAATATTGCTGTAATCTCAATCGGAGATTTCAACGACTTGCCACCACCAAGCACAGACAATTTAAGCATATTATCTGTTAAATTGATTGTCATTGAAGAGAACGGATTTTCTTCACTAGACATTTTGCCAGTATAATTTCTGTAAATTGTAAAACCCTCTGCTGTTTTAAAAATGTTATATTTGCAAACGCATTCGTTTTCTGAATTATAAACATCTAGCATGATTGTTTCACCACAGTTTGCAACGCTAACATTTTGTTTCAAGCCATTGTTCGCATAAAAGTTTGATGCGTTGCCTCCCCTGCTATCTATCATTCTAGAAATTGTGCTGGCACCATTTTTTTGATAAAGTGTTTCAATCAAAACTCTTAAAATTTCATTTACTTTAAGCTCTTCTTGAAAACCTGTCATTTCAACAGCTTTCATATAAAGCTCATTAAAAATAAGGTCTTTGCCATCCGAAGAAAGATTTTTGCCAAAATCTACATTATTTTTATTTAACAAAATTTTTAAGATTTCTAAAAATTCGTATTGCTCATCAGCTAGCGACAATAAATCTATTTTATTTTCTGTGTTTGCTGCTGCAGCTTTTTTTGTATGAACCTTGGTAAACATTGCTGCACGATTTTTAAAGATATATTCTTCTGTGTTTCTCTCAAAATTTTGACTCTCTGCATTTTCAGAAGATTTGTATCTTGCTTTAAAAATGTGTGCACCATCTTTAATTTCTTCTTTAATCTTAAAAAATGAACCTTCTTCCCCATTTCTATAAAAATATAGAGCAGGAAAACCTTTATGGAAAAATGTTTTTACCTTAATTTCTGAATCGTCTATAGAAACATCAAAAGAAGTTCTGCCAGATAAAATTTCTGAGGATAAACCCTTTTGTCTTCCATTAATAAACCTATCTATTGCCGCAATTAAATTTGTATAATCACAATCAATATATTTCAAAATTAGGTCAGAAAATGAATTAACCATGCCGTTAACATCAAACTCTTTATCTTCAAAGTATGCTTTAAGTTTTTCTTCCAAAAGTTGTCTTAACTTAAGCTGATTTTCATCCACCCTCAAAACCTCCTAGAATATTATACATTTATTTAGAAATTTATCAAGTGTTTTTTTCAATAATAATTATTGTTTTTCTAAAATTTCTGCGACATTTTGTCGTTCAGCATCTTTTTTTCTATCATAATTTGCTCTTTCACTTATGGCTTTATAAGCATCTTCAATAGAATTTCTTTCTGCAGAAACGTCAAGACTACTATTAATATTCTTTAAATATTCAATTCTTTCTTCTATCATTTTATATGCTTTTGAATCAATTTGTGTTCCGAGTTTTGCAAGTTCTGCCTCAAAATTAGCAATAACATTGCCAAGCCCTTCTGCTGCATTAATTGTTTGCAACTGATATTTTGTGTAAACATTCACACTCTCTTGCAACTGTTCTGCCATTTCGCTGTCGCCAGCATAAACATCACTTAAAAACTTAAGTGCTGAAATCTCACCAATTCTTCCATGTCTTTCATTTGGGTCAAGCTGATAGCAATATGCCTGAACTCTATTTAATAGTGGCATTGCTTTTTCATCAATATTAAGCCCATCAAAATTGCCATTCATTGAACCAACAAGTCCATAGCCTTCACTAGTTGTGTTTAAATTATTTTTATTAATTGAAGAGTCAACAGCGTGTGTAAGCTCGTGTGACATTGTCATAACAAGCTCAGCAACACTTCCAGAGCGAAGCACTGGAGAATTTAAATTTATTCTAATTTCATGACTATCTCCCCTGTCAAAATATTGACAGTCACCCTCATTAACAAAAACAACATCAATATTTTTTAAGCCGTTAGACTGCATAAAGCTTTCTGCATATGCCCTGCAGAAATTTTTTAGTTTTTCATTGTCATTAGAAAAGCCACCAGAGAGTGCATCTTTAACTTCTGCCTGTCTGCCCGCAAAAGTGCTAGAGAGTGCAAGATATTGTTGCTCTGCACCAAGCGCTTTTTTATTTGTAAAATCTTCTTCTGGGTTTAAGGCAAAACGATTTGCCTTTTCTTGAATTTTTGCAGTTCTATAAGGATATATTGAATTTCCACTCTGAAAATACTTTCTACCCTCACGTGCTGCCTTTGAATCTAACTTGTCAAATTTAAAGAAAGTGCTTGAAAGCTGTGCAATCTCCCACTCATTCATGTGACCAAGCAATTCATTTGCAACAAGCTCAGCAATATAATCAATATTATCAACTTCACCATATCCAAAATAGCTTGGCAAAAACTCTTTTAAATACATACAAAGAAACCACTTGGAAACTTCATATTGAGATTTGTTATTGTTGTTTTTTGTTATGTCCGCTGAAGTCAAAAGCTCTGCATTTTGAGATAATTCAGAATTTTGTGTTTTTAACTTTTCAAGCTCTTCTTTATTTAGCCCTCCCAAAATTGCTCTAAGAGCCATTGTTGAAAATAGCGAATAAATTTCAAGAGCTGGATAATTTAAAATTTTATTTACATTAGCATTTAAGTCCATATTAATGGCAGATGAGCCATCACCTGACATTAAAATTGAAAACTTTGTTGCAACACTTCTAGACTTTATGCCAGCAGAAAAAGTGTTTTTAATTTTAAGTGTTTTAACAGAAATGTTTAGCCCCATTAAAGTTTTGTTTAAGCCAAGTTCAACCCTCTTTAAAATATTGTTGAATGCCTTAATTTTTGCAGGAGCATTTCCATACGAATATGATTTTAACTCAGCTTCAGACACGCCAGTTGGAAGCATCATACTTTCATCATATTCATCAAATTCATTAAATAAATTTTTCATTTCTTCTGCCATAGTGGTGACCCCCTAATTTGTAATTATATTATACTATAAAATGCCCGTTAAGTCAATTTAAATATTTCATTGCATTTTTTTACAAATTAAATTATAATGTTTTTAGGAGTAGTTATGGAAACAATTGATATTTTAATTCCTGTTTATAACTGTGAAAAGTTTATAGAAAAGTGCTTAGATTCACTTTTATCTCAAACCTATAAGGCGTTAAGAATTGTTATTGTTGATGATGGATCAACCGATAAAAGCGCAATTTTGGTTAAAAATTACCAGAAAAAGCATCAAAATATTGAGATTTATCACAAAAATAATGAAAATAGCATTTCTAAAACAAGAAACTATTTGCTAACAAAAATTGAGTCTAAATACTTTACATTTTTTGATGCAGACGACTGGGCTGAAGACAATTATATTGAAACCCTTTATAACACAATGAAACACTTTGATGTTGATATGTCGCTCTGCGGAAAAGTTAGACATAAAGAAAATAAATATTTTTCATCAAAAAAGCTAAATGCCAACAGCAAAGTTTTTGTTTTTAATAAGCAAGATGCCCTTGCAGAAATGCTATCTTCAAACCTTTATAATGGAACAGTTTATTGCAAGCTATTTAAAACTAAGTTTTTGGGCAAAACAAAATTTGATGAAAACATTCATTATGGCGAAGACCTAGACTTTTGTTTTTCCTTTATGAATAAGTGTGAAAGTTTTGCGCTTGCAACCAACAAACTTTATCACTATATTGTTAGAAAAGGAAGCATTGTAACAAGCAAGTTTAATACAAAAAAATTGTCTTGCTTAGATTGTTATGACAAAATAATATCTGATGTAAAGCAAAACCCAGTGCTGCTTTTATGTGCAAAATCAATGCAAGGTCTCATTGCAATAGAGCTTCTCTATTATACTTTTAGAGATAAGTTTAAAGACAAACAATTAAAGAAAAAACTTAAAAAGATGATTAAGGATAGCGTTCCATTAATCAGAAAAAATAAAAGACTTTGCAAAATTAACAAAAAAGCACCACTTGTTTGGTGGCTAACAAAATTTATGTAAAAAGAATTTTTAATTGCAACTTGGCATAAACTAAGTTTATGGAAAACACAATTATTTTAACTGGTGGTGGAACCGCCGGACATGTTTGCGTAAACATAAATTTGCAAAAAGAATTAAAAAAACACTTTAGCAAAATTATTTATATTGGTTCAGTTAATGGAATTGAAAAAGACCTTATTAGCAAACGAACAGACTATGAATTTAAACAAATTACAACTGTTAAGTTTGAAAGAAAAAAAATATTAAAAAACTTTTCTATTCCGTTTAAACTTAAAAAAGGAATTGCTGAAGCTAAAAAAATTTTAAAACAAGAAAAACCGTCTGTTATTTTCTCTAAGGGCGGATATGTTGGCTTGCCTGTTGTTATTGCCGGAAAAAAATTAGGTATTCCTGTAATTTGTCATGAAAGCGATTTAAGCATGGGACTTGCAAACAAATTGGCAAAAAAGTATGCAACAAAAATTTGCACCAACTTTAAAGTTACTGCTGAGCAAAATGGAAATAAATGTATTCATACTGGAATGCCATTAATTTTGAGTCCACTTTCAAAAGAACAAGCAAAGCAAAAACTTGGCATAAACACAACCAAAAAGATTTTGCTTGTAACTGGAGGAAGCCTTGGCTCTAAAGCAATTAACGAATTTATTTTTAATAATGTTAAAGAACTAACTAAACATTATTTTGTTTATCATCTTGTTGGAAAGCACAACTATAATTCTGAAATTAAATTTAAAGACTATGTTCAGGTTGAATTTAGCAATGATATGCAAACAGTTTATAGAGCATCAGACTATGCAATTTCTAGAGCTGGAGCAAACACTATTTTTGAATTGTTGTCAAACAACATATTAACAATTTTTGTTCCACTCCCTAAAGCAGCATCTCGTGGTGACCAGATTGAAAATGCAATTTTTATGGAAAAAGATGGTGTATCACTCACCTGCAATCAAGAAGACCTTTCGCTTGAAAAAGTGCAAAGTTTGCTTGAAACATTAAAAAATAATGCTCAAAAGTTTAAAAATTGCATAAAAGATGCTAATTTATCAGA
>CAOJFR010000031.1 GCA_948434855.1 uncultured Clostridia bacterium
TCAAATTTATAACCTAACTCATCTGAATGGGAAAACACAATTAATGTGCAAGTTGAATTTATTAATCCCAATATTTTTATGAGATGATTTTTTCCTGCACTGTTTAAATCTGAAATAATTTCATAGATGCAAATTATTTTTGAATCTGACAGATATGCCCTTGCAAGCCCTAGGAAAAACATAAGATCTTTTGGAAAGTTTTCATCTATTGTTGTGTTTATGCCATCGGGAAGTTTTTGTATTTCTTGTTTTAATCCAAATTGCTTTATTACTTTATTTATTTTTGCTCTATTTTCACAAACTAAATATAGGTTTTCATATATGCTCATTTTATAAAAATATGGCGTTTTAGTGGTTAGATATAATAGTTTATTGTATTGCTGTTCATTTAAATCATAGATATTTTTATTATCTAGCAATATACTGCCTGAAGTTGGTTTTTCTTTTCTTGAAAGCATGGAAAATATTGCCCTTTTTCCGCAGCCATATTCTCCATAAAAAAGAATTGATGATTTGTGGCTGATATATAAATCAAAATTTTGCAGTGAAGCTGAATGTGAACTTTCTAGGCTTGTGTTTGAAAAGAATAGATTGTAAGTTGAAATGGTTACATCCTTTGGCTTTGAAAGTTTAACTTGATATTTTAATGCATCAAATTCTTTAAGCGTATTATCAATTATTGCGAGTTCTGGAATGAACTCAAAAAATGAAATTAGGTTTTCTGCAGCGCTGGTTAAATATGGGGTTAAGATTAAATATAGCGATAAAGTTAGTGATGTTGTTTTGATTAAAGTGACTAAATATATGGTTAATCCAAAGACTGTACCCTTTAATATGAGAGATATGAAATTATTATTTAAATTGTAAAAAAAGGAAATTTTATTATTAATTTTTACAGAATTATCAATATTTGCAAAATATTTATCCTTTAATGATTTTTCAAGCAAAGAATTGTTTTCTTGTCTGATTCCCTGTTGAATGTTATTGAAAAATTCTAATGTTTTCTTTTTGGTTAGTGCAAGATCTGTGTCACCTGTTTTTATTTTTGAATTGGTTATTCTTAATAATAAGAAGCTTATTAAACTTACGAGAATTATTATTCCACAAATTAATAATTTAAAATATAACAAAATCCCTAGCAAAATTATTGATTTTATTAAATAGCAGATTTTATATAGGAAGTCTCTATTAAATTCTGCACAGTTCCAAATGTCAGCTAATATTGATGAATCAATTTTTTTTAAGTTTTCATTTTGTCTAACATTGGTGTAAATATATTCTTGTAGGTTGTGAACGATAATTTTTGTTGTTTTATTTGAAATTAAATGATAAATAAAATAAAAAAATGATGTTAGTAAAACTATTCCAAAGTCTATGCTTAAAACTAAGATTGCTCTGCTAAAGTCATATACCGTTAATGCGGTTATTGCGTTTGCAGCGAGCACTGGAGAAATTAGTGAAAGTATGGATGGTATTAAAAACATTATAAATTCAAAAAACAATAGGTAGCCTTTTACATTTGCTAGCTTATAATATTGTTTTATTATTTTAAAACTTTTTGGCACAAAAAGCTCCTTTTATTTAAATTTTATTGAAAAAAAGAATTAATTAATATATAATTTAATTATAAACAATATTTAAATTTTAATTCAGAAATAAAAAGAGGTTGTTATGGATAAAATGTTTAAAGATGAAGTTTTGGTTGCTGATGATTTTGAAAGAGCTTTGCTTGATTGCGTTACAGAAAAACAGACAAGTGAAACTGAAAAGTTGGAAAAAGTAAAAAAATGGGACAGGCGTTTTATGGAAATGGCAAACATTGTTTCTACTTGGAGCACTTGTGTGAGAGATAAAAGACAAGTTGGTGCCGTTATTGTTAAAGATAAAAGAGTTATTGCGACTGGCTATAATGGTGCACCAGCTGGAATTATGAGCTGTGCAGAGCGTGGCTATTGCCTTAGAGATAAACTGGGAATTGCAAGTGGAACAAGAGCAGAAATTTGTTTTGCTACCCATGCGGAACAAAATGCACTTATTCAGGCTGCAAAGCTTGGGATTTCTGTTGCCAACTCTACTATTTATGTTACTCACAGGCCATGCGTTATTTGCACAAAGCTGCTGATTAACGCTGGAATAAAAAGAATTGTTTATGGATATAATTATCCTGATAACTTTTCTGTTAAATTGCTTAAACAAGCAGGCATTGAGCTTTGCTATTTGCCATATGATGGTAAGGAGAATGTGTAATGGATGTATTTTTGATTTTATCCTCAGTTTTTTTGGCTCTTTTGGTATTTGGATTTTTATGGGGAATGTTTAGGAGTTGGAAAAAGTCTTTAATTAGATTTGGACTTTTGGTTGTTGATGTTGTTATTGCAATTTTTTGTTCCCCACTAATTGCAAAGGCAGTTTTAAAGAAAATTGCTCATGGAACAACAATTTCAATATTTAATTTTAGTATTGATTTTTCTGATTTTATTAATGATCTTGTTGGTTCTGACCTTGCTGGAGATTTGGCTGCAGCAGAAGGCGTTACTAATGAACTTGCAACAGCACTTTTGAATGTTGTTATGAATGTTGCTATATTCTTTGTTTTCTTTATTGTTTTATGGTTATTTAGTTTAATTATTTATGCAATAATTTGTGCAATTATTAAGCACGCTGGTAAAAGCGATAAGAAAGAAAAAAAGCATGAAAGCATTTGGCTTAGACTTGTTGGCGGAGTTGTTGGTGTTGTTTCAATGTGTGTGATATTTTTTGCACTTGCTATTCCTGTTTTTGGAGCAATGGATATTTGCAATAACTTTGTTGAGAGTGAAGATCACAAAAAAGGACACGCTTATGCAGCAGGCTTAACAAATTCACTTGTGTGTGGCAGACCGTATTATAAGGAAGACGGAACTATTGGTTCTATTGAAACTTATATTGAAAAATATAGTGAGGTTAAAACTCAGTACGATAAATCTATTGTTGGTGGATTTTGCAACGCTATGGGACTTAGTGCTCTTGGTGGAAAAGCCTTTGGATATTTAACAGAAGTTTCATCAGGAGATCTTAAGGTTAATTTTTCAAGTGAAGTAGTTTCAATTATTCATACATACAACGCATATAAGGATACTTTTGTTGCCAATTCTTTTGATATTACAAACAATGAATCTGTTGATAAACTTATTAATGTTTATGACAATATTACTAAATCTGAAATTATTAATCGCTATGTTGTTGAGCTTTTGCCAACAATGGCGGAAAAATGGTCTAACGATGAAAGCTTTTTGGGAATTAAAAACCCAATGGATAATGAGTTTAAGTCAGTTGTAAATAAACTTTTAAATGTTTTTAAAGTAAAAAATAGTAATAGAATTAATGCAAACATTAGGGTTATGTTTAACCTTATTAAAGTTGCAAACGAAAATGACTTTATTTCTACTATGACGGAAGGTTCTGGTGCTGAAGGAAATGTTATTGTTGACTATTTCTCTGGTAACAAAACTTTGGTTAAAGGGATTATTTCAACATTATCAGAAACTGAAGAGTTTAGAAATAATTTGCCAGCTGTTTTTAATGAGATTTTGAGAGTGTTCTATGACTCTATGGTTGGTGGAGAGAATCCTATTAAAGATTTAACTGATGACCAAGTGGCTCAAATTGATTGGAACGCTGAGGCAGAAAATATGCAGAGTGTTGTTAATGAACTTATGGCTTTTTATGGAATGTTGGAAACCCCAAATGTTGATTTAACTGAAGAACTTGGAACTGTTGGAAGAGTTATTGATTTTTCAAGAAAATCTCAAATGCTATCTGATTCTTTGCAATCATTTATGGTTGGATACATTAATAGCGATAAGGTTGATTTTGGTGATCCTGACAGAAATGTTAAGATTAAAACAGAGCTCATTTCTCATATTAATAAAAGATGGAGTTATAAAGAGAATCCAGATTTTAGCTTTGAAGTGACATTTAAGGCTATTGCAGAAACAGCAAAGGTTGTTGCAGATATTGCTGCCAATGCACAGGACATTGATTTGAATGATTTTTCAAATGTTTTGAAAGATATTGTTGGCAATGAAGCTAGCAAAGATATGATTTTGGAAATTGTTGATGGCGCACTTGCAGATGAACTTATTGGTTCAAGTGATAGCGCGGTTGTTGTTAAAGATATATTTGTTGACTTTATAAAAAATAGCTCACAACAGACAATTGAAAAAGATATTGCTGCAGGTGAAAAAATTATTGAAATTGTGAAATCTGCTGAAAACAATAATGGACAAATGAACATTGATTCAAATAATGCGGATGCGTTTGTTGAAGCAATAGCAGGATCTGACAATATGATGAATATTCTTCAGAAGGCATCTGAGATAGAAGGAGATAAACTTGCTGGAATGACTGCAGGTATTGACGAAAACAGTAGCAATAATATTAAAGCTAGTGCAGAAAAAGCTTATGAGGCTGGAAAAATTTCTGAAGAATATAAAAACACAATTTTAAATCTTTTTAAATAAAATATAAAATATGGAAATTAATTTCCATATTTTTTTGTGCAAAAAAGTATGCAAAATAATTTTAGTTGTGATAAACTAAAGAGGTAGAATTATTAAGGGGGAAAATTTATTTTGAAAAGTAAAACAAATAAAAAAATTCCAATAATATTAAATTGTGATACAGGTATTGATGACGCAGTTGCTATTTTGATTGCTGTTAAAAGTAAGAAAATTGATATTAAATTAATTACAACTAATGTTGGTAATGTTGAGCCTGTTAGGGCGGCAAAGAACACTCTAAACATTTTAGAGCTGATTAATGCTCCTGATATTCCGGTTGTTAAAGGTGATAGCAAATGTTTTAAAAAACAAAGAGAAAGAGTTGCTGTTCATGGTGACGGTGGCCTAGGAGAATATGTTTTTGATGAGACTCAAAGACAGATTAAAGAAACAGATGCTGTTGAAGAAATGTATGATGTTTTGATGAAATCTGATAAGAAGGTGACCATTGTTTGTTTGTCTCCAACAACGAACATTGCAAAACTTGTTACTAAACATAAGGACTGCTTGGATAAGATTGAAAGAGTTGTTTTGATGGCAGGAACTATTGAGGAGATTTCTAACAATGAAATGCCTTATCCTGAATTTAATATAGCTTCTGATCCAGAAGCAGGTGAAGCATTATTTGAAAGTGGCGTTAGAATTGAAGTTGTTCCTATGGAAATGGGACATACTGCATATTTGGATTGGCAGGATGTGTTTAAAACAAAAACGATGAATTATACTGGTGCCGTTTTGGAAGTGGTGTTTAGAAGTTATAAGGACAGGCATGTTAAAAATGGAATTGCAACCCATGATGGTTGTGCAATTGCATATTTAACAAATCCTGAGTTTTTTGAAATTAAGCCAGTAAATGCAAAGGTTAAGTATTTTGACAGTATTAAAACAGGAGTTTTAACAATGAGTTTTAAGGAAAAACCAAACTGCATTACTTGCACTAAAGTTAATATTTCTAAATTTAAAAACCTATATTTTAAATGTTTAAGAAGTTGTAAATAAATATATGTAAATGTATAAAAAAATATAAAATGTATTAAATTTTACATTTTTATTAATAAAACAAGGAGAATTAAAATGGTTACGTTATGTATTTTGGATGGTTTTGGAGTAAACAAAAATGAACTTGGTAATGCAGTTAGTGCAGCAGGCACTCCAAACCTTGATAAGCTTAAGGCACAATATCCTTATGCTGAGATTGAAGCTTCTGGAAATGCTGTTGGCTTGCCAGAAGGACAAATGGGTAATAGTGAAGTTGGGCACCTTACAATTGGGGCGGGAAGAGTTATTGAACAAGACCTTCTTCACATTGATAACGAAATAAAAAATGGAAAGTTTCAAAAAAATGAAAGTTTGGTTAAGGCGTTTAAGTATGCTGAGGAAAATGGTTCTGATTTACATTTGTTGGGACTTCTTTCAACTGGTGGAGTTCATTCTAAAATAACACACCTTTTTGCAATTTTGGATGCCGCAAAAAATTATAATATTAAAAACATTTATATTCATGCAATTTTGGATGGAAGAGACACTTCAATTATGAGCGGCGCAGGATTTTTGGATGATACTGCTAAAAAGATTGCTGGAACAAATGCAAAAATTGCTTCTCTTTGTGGACGAGTTTATGCAATGGACAGAGAACAGCGTTATGACCGACTTCAAAAGGCATATAATTTATATGTTTATGGAGAAGGTGAAAAGTTTGATGATTATAAATCTGCCATTGAAGCAAGCTATGCAAGGAATATTACTGATGAATTTTGTGAGCCTATGCTTATTGAAGAAGAGGGAAAAATTAAAAATGGAGACTCTTTAATTTTTTATAATTATAGGTCTGACAGAGCAAGAGAAATTACGTTTGCACTTACTGACCCAAATTTTAAGGAGTTTAAAACTGAAGACCTTAGCAGTGTTTTGGTGACACCTATGCAGGAATATGCAAAAGAGCTTTCTCACCTAAACACAATATATCCTCCAAAAATTGTTGAAGATAACCTTTCTTTTTATGTTTCTAAGGCAGGTTTAAAACAATATCATATTGCTGAGACAACTAAATATGCGCATGTTACATTCTTTTTTAATGGTGGAATTGAAAAGCAGTATGATGGTGAAGAAAGACAACTTATTGATAGTTATAATGACAAAAACTTTGCAACACATCCTCAAATGAGAGCTCCTGAAATAACAGAATATTTGATGGATGCTATTGATAGCAAAAAATATGGTTTTATTTTGGTTAATTATTCTAACCCTGATATGATTGGGCATACTGGTGATTTTGAAGCTGCGAAAACTGCTGTGAAATGTTGTGATGAATGTGCTTATAAGGTGGCTATGGAAACGCTTAAGATGGGTGGAGAATGTATTATTATTGCAGACCATGGAAATTGCGAGGAAATGTTTGATGAGAATGGTACTGTTTTAACAAAGCATACAACAAATCCTGTTCCGTTTATTCTTGTTAGTGAAAGGTTTAAAAATGCAGAACTTAAGAAAGATGGAACTCTTGCTAATGTTGCACCAACGATTTTGGATATGCTTGGATTGGATGTTCCTAATGAAATGAAAGAATCAATGATTGTAAAGAAATAAAAGCCACTTGGTGGTTTTTATTTTTAACGATTAAGCATTATTGACAAAAATAATGAAGATGAATAAAATAATTTAAAGTGCAGTTTGAGGTATTTATGAAAAATAAAAAAAGCCTAGCTCTTAAGGCGGCAGAGGACAGAATTTCTACAACCATTGTTGATGATATGAATGACTCTGAAAGAGGAACAGGAGAAAAAAATAGTGAGAAGGCTGTGATTAAAGTTTCGCTATTTTGCTTAATTTCAAATATACTTTTATCTTTTTTTAAGCTTATTGCTGGATTGATTGGTAAGTCTTATGCAATGGTGGCAGATTCAGTTCACTCTTTTTCGGATGTTTTTACAACAGTTATTGTTATTATTGGTGTTAAGATTTCTTCTAAGAAAGCAGATAAAAGTCATCCGTATGGTCATGACAGGTTTGAATGTGTGACAGCCTTGATTTTATCTTTTGCTCTTTTTGCAGTTGGTGTGATAATTGGATATAATGCACTGATGAACTTAATTTCTGGACAATATAATGTTTCAGAAGAGCCAAAATTAATTGCACTAATTGCAGCGGTTATTTCAATTTTGGTGCAGGGCGTTTTGTTTTTGGTATCTTATAGAGTGGCGAAAAAAGTTAATTCTGGCTCACTTAAGGCAGATGCTTGGCACCATCTTTCAGACTCACTTTCTTCAATAGGAAGTTTTATTGGAATTTTAGGGGCTATTCTTGGAATTGAAATTTTGGATGTTGTTGCTGGATTTGTTATTTGTTTGATGATTGTTAAAGTTTCTGTGGATATTTTTATGGACTCTATTAAAAAAATGACGGATACTTCGGCACCTATTGAAACTCAGCTTGAAATTGAAAATATTGCTAAGCAAGTTGATGGAGTGAAAAAAATTGACTCACTTAGGACAAGGCTTTTTGGAAATATGATTTATATTGATATTGAAATTGCCTGTGATGGAAAAATTTTGCTTGATGAAAGTCATGAAATTGCTCAGAGGGTTCATGATGAAATTGAAGCGAACATGAAGCTTGTTAAGCATTGTTTGGTTCATGTTAATCCTTATATTAAAGAAGTGGAAGAAAAAAAGAGATGAATAATCATCTCTTTTATTTTTAAATTAATGGAGAAATATATGTGCTATTAAGCGATATTTCAGCAGTATAGGTTCCTGCTGAATTTTTTGCTTCAATTATTATAACATCTCCAATTCTGGCTGACAACATATATTCGTTTAAATTGAATGTGCGTGTAATGTTATATTTTTTGCCATTAATTGTTAACGAAACTAATGTGTCGCCAACTTTTAGCTGGGTTTTGTTATTTCCACAAGTTTGGTTATAATAATTAACAATGCTATTTGTGGCGATTGATTTTATTTTTACAATTTCTTTTAGCACTGCAGTGGAAGTGTTTGGATCGTAGTATGATGTGTGGGCGTAAGCTTGGGTTGTTATACCAAGATTTATGCTGTATCCTGAACCGCTATTTGCTTCATGGTCTTCAATTATGTTTTCTGCCACAATTTCAATTATGCTTGATGGAACTGCATAGTATCTTAGGTCTGTTATCTCTTTTGCACCACCATTGGTTAAGCCAATTAGTTCACCTTTTGAATTGAATAGTCCACCACCAGAGTTTCCATGATTTATATAGCTGTCATGTCTGAATGCTCTGATTGTTTTTACTGAATTTCCAAATTCCATATTAATGTCTTCACTGTCTGTGCACACAATGCCTTTGGTTATTGCCATCCCTGCACCAAGATTGTCTCCGATTGAATAGCAATCTTCACCAAGCTTATGATCTGAAAGCACAACTGGTTCAACATTTGCAGATTTTAAATCTGAGCTGTCAGCAACTTTTAAGACTGCAATATCGTGATCCATTGAACCACCAACATATGTTGCAGAAATTCTATAGTTGCTATTTGCTAAATAAACGTTGTATATTGAGTAGTTTTGTGTGCTGCTATAAGCAGTTACGTGGCGATTTGTTATTAAATATGCACTGCCGTCTGCATTGTATTTATATAAAACAGCAGAACCTGTTGTTCCGTTGGTTGAGCCTGATCTGAATGCATTGACAGTTAATACGCTCATAAAGTTTTTTGAAAGTATATTTGGTGTTACGTCGAGGTTGTTTCCACTTAATGTTTTTAAAAAGTCTAAATATGTTCCATTAAACCCGTTTTCTGGTTTAATTGCATTTTGATACATTTCATAAGTATTTAAAACTGGGGCATCACTTCCATCTTCGCCATTTGTTCCGTCATGGCCTTTTAGGCTATTAAGCCATTCTTGTTCTGTTCCAACAAAACCATTGTCACACGCAATTTCGTATGCACTTTTGCCCTTTAAACTATTGAGCCATTCTTGTTCTGTTCCTGAAAATCCATTTTCTTTCGCAACTTCATAGGCAGAAGTTGAGCCGCAAGAAGTGAAGATGAACATACATGGCACAAGCATTAATAAGAATAGAGATTTTTTTAAAATATTTAAAACATTATTTTTCATATTAATTTTTCCTTTTGTGTTATAAGAAAATTATAACACAAGATTTTGATTTGTAAAAATAAAAAGATACAATTTTATTGTTTGTATCTTTTTAACTTTTTATTATTTTAAATTTTTTATTACATATTCACAGCGGTGCTTGATTTCACCAGTTCCAAGAAGTTTCATAATTTCATATAAGTCTGGAGTGGTTGACTTTCCGGTGAGCGCAATCCTTATGATGTTGCTAGCGTCTGCAACGCTTCCAACATAAGCTTCTGGGTTTGCTTTATAGGTCTTCATATCTGCAAATCCGCAATAGTCTGCACAAGCTTTTAGTCTATCAAACCATTCTTGCTTTGCGTCTTCACTTGAATAGACTAAAAGATATTCTTTTAAAAATTTTATAATATCTTCTTTTTTTAGTTTTGCATCATAAATGAGAGATGACTTTGGATTGTAATATTCATTAAATATATAACTAAAAAGTTCTTTAACTTCACTATAATGTGCAATGTCTTTTCTTGGTCTGTCATTTTCTCTGTCTATTCTTAACATTTTTTCAGCTGTTGGCTGATGTAATAACAAAACCTTTGCAAATTCTGAATCATATTCATTTGCCCAGTCTATTATATTTCTGAGAAGTTCTTTTGCTGGTATTCTTGAGATTATGTTTTTTGAAATATCATTAATTTTGACAAGGTCAAACATTGGGTTACCTGAAGATATTTTTTTGATTGAAAATGGAAATTCTGTATATGGCTTGTCTGGGTTTGCTTTTCTCCAATTTTCAAAGTCGCTATTGATTAAATTTAATAAATATTCATTGATTGCAACAGTTGGGTATCCTTCCATAACAAAATATCTTGTGTCTGCCTCTGGGTCATAGCGTTTGCTAAGTTTACGCTTATTTCCTGTTTTATCGTCAAGTTTGCAAATGACAGGAGTGTGAGCATATTTTGGTGGCTTTATTCCAAGTGCATTAAAGATTTCTAAATGTGCAGCAAGTGAAGCCCACCATTCTTCACCTCTAACAACTATGCTTGTGTGCATTAATGTGTCATCAACAATATGTGCTAATGAATATGGTGGAATGCCATTGCTTTTCATCAAAACAATATCTTTGCAGTTTTCATGAATTTCTCTTTTTCCCTTAATAAGGTCAGTAAACTCGTAAGTTTTTTCGGGGTCTCCAGTTGATAGCAATTTAAGTGCCCAAGGTTTACCCATTTTTATGTTCATTTCTATTGTTGCATAGTCTAGATTTCTGCAAGGGTCTTGTTCAATTATTGTTCCTGTTTCTTCAAGTTGCTTTACACGGCGCTCTTTTATATCTTCTTTTCCTTCGCTTTGCTTACAAAAACAAGGAAAGGCTCTGCCAAGTTCAACCAGTCTTTTTGCAAATGCCTGATAAATTTCTAGCCTTTCAGATTGAATGTAGCTTCCATATTCACCAACTTGTGGTTTGCCTTCACCAGCAAACCCTTCATGTGGTTTGGTGTTAAAAGTGGTGAGCATATTATATGCAATGTCTGCAGCATTTTCAAATTTTCTTTTTTGATCAGTATCTTCAATTCTTAAATAAAAAACACCATTTGTTTTATCGGCTGCAAGTTTGTCTATCATTGCACCAAAAAGTGAACCAGTGTGGAAAAATCCTGTAGGGCTTGGGGCAGTTCTTGTGACCTCTGCACCAGCTGGGAGTTTTCTTTCAGGAAACTTTTTATAGTAATATTCTGGTGTGGTGTGAACATTTTTATATAATAATTCGGATAGTTTTTTATAGTCCATTAATTTTCTCCTAAAATTCATATTTTTTAAACTGCTTTATATCGTTTAATCTGCAGCGGTTTCATCAAGATAGGTTGCCATGATATCTGCGATATGAGTGAGTGTGCATATTGGATATTTATAGTAAGATTTTGACATTGAATAGTCTCCTGCAATTACTCTTTTGTCAAAGCCGCCCATATGCCAATTTATGGCAAGCGCTTCTTCACGAGTTAGTCTTAAATAGCCATTAATTATATATACTGATTTTTCGCCATGGCCATAAGGAAGTTGGTCGTCTATTGCATAGTATGGCTTTTGAACCCACTCGCCATTTTCCTTAACATTTCTCGTTTCGGTTTTATAGTAACAACATTTGCAAATATCATGAAAAAGCGCAACAATGGTTATGGTTTCTAAGTTTATATTTTCTTCCCCAAACTCGTCTGACATAAGCTTAAGTAGTCTTTTATAAACATTTAATGAATGAAAGCAAAGCCCACCAGCTTCTGCAGAATGAAACTTTGTGCTTGCAGGTGCCTCGTAAAAATCAGTGGTTTCTAGCCACTTTAAAAGTTCTTCAATTCCTTCTCTTTTTATGTTTGTTTTTGCAAGTGTTAAAAAATCTTGCTTGTTTTTTTCTAATAAGTTTTTATCCATATGTTTATATTATCACTTTTTTATAAGCTTGTAAACAAATTAAGCCAATAGCAGTTTAACTGGATTTTTAATTTGGGATTGAAAAAATAATTAGTTTGTGATAAAATGTATTTGTAGGAGAAGTTTATGGATTTTTCAAATGATAGTAACATTTTAAATTTATCAAAACTTGAAACATATTATTATGTTTATACAAAGCTTCTTGGTTTTAATGAAAAAATATCTAAAAATAATGATGGAGAGGTTTCCTCTTTAATTTCTAATGTTAAAAATAAAAACTTAACCAGACAGCTTGCTGAGGCATTAGAGAGCGCTGGCATTTATTGTGCGATTGTTGGAGCAAAAAAAGAAGCTAAGAATTTTAATAAAAACAGGCATTCAAAAGGCGGAACTCATGATGCACTAATGGTTATTATTGATGACATGAGTTATCCTGTGAGCGGAATTTTTTATGCTGAACCTATGCTTGACACTAAAAGCAAAAAAACATGCACGATTTGTAATTCTTTATTTAAACTAATTGGGGCAGAAGAATTGCTTAGCAAAGGTGGAAAGTATGAAATTGAAGATATGACGCTTGAAGCTTTGAAAAATGAAAGTGAAATGCTTTTAAAGCACAAACTAGCTTTTGCTGGATTTGATTTTGAAGAAATTAAAGCGGAATTTTCTTCAGACAAAAAATTTAAAGACAGGATAATAGATATAATTGAAAAACTAACTGATGATGTTTTTGAAATGAAAGCAAAAGACAAAAGCGTTAACAAATATATTCATCCATATTTTGGAGAGGGTGAAAAACTTTATTCTGAAGCAGTGAATAAAACATTTATTGAAGTGTTTGATTCAGTTTTTAAAGTGGCTTGTGCTAGAAAGCTTAATAATATGCTATTTGATTTTAAAGTGAAAAATTATGAAGAGTTTGAGAAATATTTTGAGGACGCAGAAAATGAACTTAAAAGCTCTAAGATGATGATTAAGATTTTTTCGGAAAATTATCAGGGGATTACTCCAACGGTATTTAAGGATGTTATGCTTGAAGCAATTGAAGATGGTGACTTTTTTGCGGAAGATTCAAACTGCTATAAATATTATAAATATGTTTCAAATTTAGAAACAT
>CAOJFR010000032.1 GCA_948434855.1 uncultured Clostridia bacterium
TGAGTATGAGCTAGATGGCAACGGAGACCTAAGCATAACATACAATGAAGCTGCATCAGAATACTCAATCGGAGAGATACCATATCAAGTAACAGTAACTAGAAACGGCCACACATTAAGCAGCAACGAAGCCATATATTATGGCGACCAACTAACTATAAGTTATGCAGAAACAGAGGGACACCATAAAGAGACCTTTGCAGTAAATGGAGCAGAGTTTGTTAGTGGAGTATGGGTTGTTAAGGGCGACCTTGCAATAGAATACACAGAGAGCAGAAACGCATATGTTTTGGGAAGCATCCCAGCAGGAGTAACTGTAAGGCGTGGAGATGAACTACTCTCTAGCAATAGCACAATTTACTATGGAGACGAGCTCACATTCACATATACAGAGACTTCAAGAAGAGACACAGGAAACACCAAGCAAGAGAGTGGCTACCATTACACAGAAGTGGAAACAACAATCTATAGTTTGGTAGTAAACGGAGTCAACAAAGCAAACGAAAGTACTTACACGGCCAACGGCGACGTAAGTATGGTTCTTAATAGCAACAGCAGCACAGCATGGGAAAGAGGCGAGATGGTTCAGTATAGCTTAGGAACCATCCCAAGCGGAGTAACCGTGAAGCGTGGAAACACAATGCTTAATAGTAACTCTATAATCTACTGGGGAGATGTTTTAACTTTTACATATACAGAAAGTTTAAGAAGAGATACGGGTAACACAAAACAGGAGGCTGGCTACCATTACACAGAAGTTGAAACCACAATCTATAGCCTAACAGCCAATGGAACAAGCCTAGCAAGTGGAAGAACATTCACGGTAAATGGAGACGTAACTTTAAGTTTAACATCAAGTGCAAGCGTTGCATGGGAAAGAGGCGAGATGGTTCAATATAGCTTAGGAATAATCCCAAGCGGAGTAACCGTGAAGCGTGGAAATGAAACTCTAAATAGCAACTCAGTAATATATTGGGGAGATGTGCTAACGTTTACTTACACAGAAACAAGCGTAAGGCTCACAGGTAACACAAAGATAGAGTCTGGTTTTAAGTGGGCAGAGAAGGCAACCACAACAAATATTCTAAAGGCCAATGGAACAAGCCTAGCAAGTGGAAGGACCTTCACAGTGAATGGAGATATAGCATTAAGCTTAAGTTCAGACACCACCACAGCATGGGAGAAAGGTGAACAAATAACTTTTGCAAACTCATCTTGGTCAGATATAAACGAAGTAGCTCAAGCGGGATATGCAGCAGAAGTATTCTCAGTTGGCGATGAAAAAGACATAACCCTAACAGATGGTGAAGTGTTAACAGTGGTTGTGCTTGGCTTTAACCACGATAACTTAACCAGTGGTGGCAAAGCAAAAATGAGTATTGGAATGAAACATCTAACCAAAACAAAAGCACATATGAACACAACAGGTACAAACGCAGGTGGCTGGGAAGCAAGTGCAATGAGAACCACACTTAATAACTATTATGAAAAGTTACCAAACGACTTAAAGTCAGTAATAAAGTCAGTAAATAAGGATGCCAGTGCAGGAGAGAAGTCTACAAATATAACAACTTCAACAGATAAACTGTGGTTATTTAGTATGGCAGAGTTATGTGGACAAGCAGCAATAAATAGTTTTACAAGCAATACAACTAACCAAACAGTATATAAGAGTCAAGGGACACAGTATGAATATTATAGGAATCTAATAGGAGATTCAAAATATAGTGATGCGGGTTTGATAAAGAAGTTGTCTAATGGAGCGGGAAGTGCTAATGCATGGTGGCTTCGTTCGCCTTACATGGATTACAGTATTCTTTTCCTATCTGTCGGTAACAGCGGATCCATAAGCAACGATATTGCTGTTACCTCTAATGGGGTTTGTTTTGGCTATTGCATATAACCTTATAAAATGTCATCCTAAACACCCACAGTGGTGGTGTCAGCGAGGTATCCAATCCTTCTTTCCTTGTCATCCTGAGCTTGCCGAAGGATCTAATCCTTAAAAACAACCCAGTGTTTAGGATATTGAATATAATTTTTTACTAAACAATTTTCAATTTTAATAAGCAACAAAAAAACGCACTAGCAAAAAGAAAGCTAGTGCGTTTTTTTATCTTTAAATTAATTTTCTCCGTCTTCAATAACTTGGTCAATTGCTTCAACGGTTGCCATAATTTGTGCAAAACTCTCTGGGTCAGAGTTTGCCATTTTGTTTAAGGTGTCAAGTGCTTGACCAGGGTCACTTGGAAGTGCCTCAATTTTGTCAAAAGCAGTTTTTGGGTCTTCTGGCAAAATATCAGCAAGGTTACATAAAGATTCAGCTCGCTCCAAAACAGCAATATCTTCTTCAGATAAACCCATTGCTCTATACATTTCATAGGTTTCCTTAGAAAATAGTGGCTCAATTTTCAAATCTGGATTATTCATTTCACTCATTATTCATTTTCTCCTTCTTTAATATTACTAAAATCTTCAACTTCTTCATTCTTAACAGAGTCAATAATTTCTTGAACCCGCTTAACTTCTTCGTCGTTAAGTGCTAAAACAGATTCAATAAAGTTGTCGCAAGCAGAATTTAAAATATTTAGTTCAATTTGATTATTTTTTTCAATTTCTTCTTGTTCAATAGCTTTTTTTTCTTGCTCAACCTCCGCAAGATTGATTTTTTCAATCACAGGAGGGGGAAGGTTTTCTTCTTCAGGAGCAAGAATAACATCGTTTTCATTTTCCATATATATTTTTACTTTCCCAAATATAATATTATTTTTTAGAAGCCCAAACCAGTGTTATTTAAGGTTGCATTAAGTTGTCTTTCAACCTCGCCGCCCTTAATTTGTTTTGATTTTCCACTAACAAGGTCATTAGCAATATTTTTGATTTTATCATCCATAAGATTAATCAAATTTTCAAGAATACCTTTTTTCTTAGGGTCAATGCTAGGGTCATTAATAGCTGCACGAGCGTTGTTTATGCTTGTTCTAATGTTTCCGCTTTCAACAATTTCGTTAAGGTTTTCAGTCTTTGCTTGACTAAGTGATTTTTTAGCACTAGCAATGATTCCGCTAATAGATTTACCAACATTTTTAATAGCTTCTGATTTATCGTTTTTAAGCTGATCAAGAACACTTCCTGATGGTTTTTTATCTTCTTTTTCGCTACCATCACGTTCAGAAAGTTTTGCTTTAAGAGCATTTAATCTTTCTTTAAATTTATCAACATTTTTTCCGCCTAAAGCTTCATATTTATTAATTAATTCGCTAACATTGTCAAGTTCATCTTGGTCAAAAGTGTTATCTTCTTCAAGAAAACCAAGTTTAGCTTCAATACTTGTTTCAAGCTTTTTGATTTCAGCGTTTTTCTTTTCATCTTCTTTTTTGCTGCCATCGCTTCCGCTGTCGTCTCCACCGTCGCTGTTTCCGCTGTCATCGCTGCCTCCACTACTGCCGTCACCACTTTCACTGCCTTCACTTTCGCCATTATCTTTTTTTTGTTCTGACGTAGAAATTTTTTCTTGAAGTTTATCAGTCAATTCTCTAAGTTTATTAGTATAATTTTTCTTTTCTTCTTCACTTAAATATTTTGTATTTTCAACAGAAGATTGAATTTTTGAAAGTCTTTCAGAAAGAGAAGTTTCCTTTTCAGAAGAATAATTTTCAAGGTCTGTTGAGAAACGTTCAATAGAGTTATCAAGAGAATGTTTATAAGCTTCAATTTTTTCAGGAGTAATTTCTTCTTCATTCTCTTCCTCATTTTCTCTTTCATTATCATAATCAGGGAAAAGTCTATTTCTTTCAGAATCAATATAATTTTTAAGTTGTTCTTTTTCAGTTTCTGATAATTTTTCAGAAGCGTTAATTGCAGCAATAATAGGATTAATTGAAGCGTTATAAGATTGTTCTGTAGGTGAGGTAAGACCAATTCTAGCAGCACCAACTCCAAGGCTGGTCATAGCATTATCAATTCTGTTTAAAAATGCTTCATAAATAGGGTTTTGAGTTTCAAAAACATTGCCATCATTTTCAATAGCACCAAGTTCGCTATTCAAATCTTTAATTGCTTGTTTCTTTTCCTGTTTTTGCTTAAAGCTGGTAATCATAGGAGAAAAAAGCTTTTTTAATAAACGAAGAGACTTAATTGCAGCAAAAGTACCAAGACCAACTGCAGCAAGAGGACTAACTCCAAAAAGGAAAGTTGCGGCTTTACCAACAAGACTAAGTGCACCAAGACCAATTGGTGTTTGAGTCAATAAGCCAATCGCAGCAACACCAAGAGAAGCTTTTTCAAGTTTAGCAACCTGAAATTTTCCATCTTCGCCCTTAAACAAAGAAGACACAGACAATACTGTTGCTCCACTTCCGCCAGGAAGACTAACATTTTCATCAATGATAGGTCCAACATTTAAAAGGCTTCCAATTTGAGCCATGTTAAGAAGGTTTTCAGCAGATTTTGTTGGAGCAAGTTCACTATATCTTTCAGGATAAACCTCTTTAAGCATTTTAATATTATTTAAAAGCTTAGTTTTAGCCTTATTAATTTTTTCAATTTGCTTGTCAACTTCGCCTTTGTCAATATTGGCGTTATCCTTTTTAGCAGTTTCAAGTCTTTTTACAGCTTTGTCCATAGCTGTAATGGTTGTATATCTATTAATATTAAATCCAGCCATAATTTTTCTCCTTTATATTGAGTTACACTAATTTTCCCACATTTTAGGTTCAAAGTCAATGGTTTTTCTGCAAAAACAGTCATTTTTCAGTATAATTTTATAACAATAAAGCTTTACAAAGTTGTAAAAAACCACTATAAGCTTAAAATTAAAAAAAACGCATAAGCTTTGCCATAAATATGATTATTACCCAAAAATAATAAAAATAAAAACGCTAGATAAAACTAGCGTTTTTTTGTTCTAATATCTTCACCAGAAACCTTAAGCATAATGCCAGATTTTTTGTCAGAAAGCCTAGAAAATATGCGTTCACCATATCTTTCTTTAAGGTTTTCGGCAGAAAGATTTGTTGTGATAATTGTAGGTTTATCAAATCTTTCTCTTTCAGATAAAATCAAAAACAAATAGTTTATGCTAACATTGTTTAAGATTGGTTCTGTTCCAAGGTCATCAATAAACAAAGCGTCAATTTCTAAAATAGGTTTTAAAATAGAAAGCTTAGAGTTGTCAAAGGTTGTGTGATATTTAAGCATTAGGTTGTTCGTTTCAAAGGCAGATAAAAAACAAACAGAAACATTTTTTTCGCTAAGCCTTTTAGCCATGCATTTTGTTAAAAATGTTTTTCCAACTCCAGTTTCTCCCAAAAGCACAATTTTATTTTTAGAAATGTTTGGAAATTTTTCGCACCAGCTTTCAAGCTTGTTTTTAAGAGTAATACTGTCTGCTTTTTGTTTTTCATCAGAAAAAACATTTTCATCAAAACTATTAAAGTCACAAAGTTCTTTTCCAGAAAGCCCATATGACTTAATCAGTTCTTCATTTTTTCTTTTTACAAAGCAAGAGCATGGCTGTGTTCCAACAAAGCCAGAATCTTTGCAAATTTGGCATTCATATTTAGGAACAAGGTCGCTAGGTGAAAGAGAATAGCTGGATAATATCTTACACTTAACTTCTCTAATTTCAGCAAGTGTTTTTTCAAGACTAGCAATTTGCTTTTTGTTTGGTTTTTCTGCAGTTTTTTCCTTAGCCAAAGCAAGTTCAGTTTCTCTTTCAAGCAAAACCAAAGGTTCAAAGTTTTTGTTTTGTTTTGCTTTAAAAATGTTTTCATTCGCAAGTTTTTCTGCATTAATTTTTTTAAGTGCAAACTCTGCTTGCAAATTGCTATTAATTTCGTTTAAGTTCATATTCTCCTCCGTTAAATTTCAATATCCTCAAGAGAGTCAAGCACTGCAGAAAGTTGCTCTTTAGATAGCTCCCTAGTCAAATAATCAGGCTTTTTGCTGGTTTCAGAAGGCTTAGAACCCTGATAATTTTTAAGATAATTTTTAATTTCGTCATCTTTTTCAATGTGTTTTTCGTGCAAATCAGAAAGCACACGGCTAAGATAGGTCGTTTGGTTAGACCTGTCTTTAATCAGTTTTGCCACAAGCAAAATTTGCTCATGAACAAAGCCCCAGTTAAAAACCCAGTTTTTATAAAGGTCACGGTCGTTGCTAGATATGGTTCTAAGAAGCCCCAAAGTTTCAAGCACCTCACGAATCTGCTCATCATTTTTAATAATAGACTCAATATATTGCTTAATAGATTCCAGCGAAACAAGTCCAAGCTTAAAAAATTTCTGAATAACAACATTCATGCCTTCAAGTGTTCTAAGGCTTTGCTTAAAGCAATAACCAGCCACAAAAAGCAGGGCATCTTTTTCATATCCTTTGTTCATCCAGTCAAGGATATATGTGTTAACCACACTTTCATAATTCCCGTAATAAACTCCAATAACCTTAGAAACTTCTTTTGCAATTTCAAACATCTCATCTTGTTTTTCACTAAACAAAGCAATGTCTTCCATGCTAAAGAGTTTTTGTTCATAATATTTTGTCAAAACAGTATCAAGTTTTGCAAAACCTCCACGCTTGTTTTGAAGCTTGGCAATTTGCATAATCACACCATGAGTAAATCCAAATTTCTGAGTCCACTTAACATAAAGGTTTCTCTCGTCAAGGTCAGCATTTCTTTTAAGTCCAAGTGCATTTAACACCTGCTTAATTTCAGCTCCAGCTTTTTCTTGTTCAACAATCGCAGCCTCAACGGCTTCATAGGTCATATATCCATCTGCCTTAAAGTTTCTAATGGTTTGCAAAATATAAGGATAGCCAATAGTGTTAGACTTATATTTAACACAGTGGCTAGCAATCAAAATAATGGCTTCTGGTTCAAAGTGTTCGGTTTCAACAAAGGTATAATAGTGGTTAAGTTCCACAGGGGTCACATCTCTGCCAGAAATAATAGACGCAATGGTTTTGTTAAATTCAGTCCATTTTTCAGGCTTTCTAAGCTTGGCAGAACCAGAATAAATGCGAATAGGCAAAAACCTAATTTCCAGTGGATCACGAGACACAATTTGAATAAGTCCCATTTCTTCCCAATACTCAAAAGACTTAATTGCATCTTCCTCAGAAATGCAAAGGACTCTGCAAAGACTGCCAAGGTCGTTGTCTGCAGCATTAGGATTAGAGCACAAATTCAGGCCATAAAGATAAACCTTAACGTCGTCGCCAGTAGACTGTGGCAAAAATTCGTTAAAGAAAGTGTTTTCAATAACAGTATAGCCGTCCATAGCCAGACCGCTAGAGTAAAGACAAAGTGCCATTGATATCTCCTTAGTGGGGTTAAAATTGTTTGCAAAATTAACCTTGCTAGTTTATAATAACACTAATAAAACAAAATTTCAAGGTAAGTTTGATTAAATTATAAGTTAAGGAGATAGTTTTGTGAAATTTTTACATACTGCAGACTGGCATCTTGGCGTAAAGACCAATGGAAGAGATAGGCTGGCAGAGCAAAAAAAGGCTCTTGAAGAAATAATATCAATTTCAAATTACGAGGGAATAGATTGCGTAATTATTGCTGGAGATATTTTCAACACAGCAAGTCCGTCAGCTGATGCAGAAGAGCTGTTTTTTGATACAATAGAAAAGCTTTCAGATGGTGGCGACAGGTTTGTGTTGGTGCTTGCTGGCAATCATGATGACCCAACAAGAATAGAGGCAGGGCTTCCTCTTGCAAGCAAACATAACATTGCGTTAGTTGGCGACTTAAAGGCACTAAATGAAAAGTCGTTTGTCAAGGGCGGACTTGTAGAAGTTGTTGAAACAGGAAAGGGCTATGTAAAACTTCAAAAGGGTCTAGAAACTGCAGTCATTGCCTATTTGCCATATCCAAGCGAATCAAGAATTTCAGAAAAGTGTGATGACGGCTTAAGTTATAATGAAAAGATAAAGGTATGGGCAGAAATGGGTGCTGGAGCATTCAGCTCAGATTCAGTAAACATTTTTGTTTCACATCTATTTTTAGTGGGTTCAAAAACCAGAAGTGGCGAAGTTAAGGTTGGTGATAGTTTGGCAGTTCCAGCAAGTGTGCTTCCAAAGGCAAACTATGTTGCACTTGGGCATCTTCACACACCTCAAAGCCCTGCAAAAAATGTGTATTATAGTGGGGCAATAACATCATTAACAGTTGGTCAAAGTGGTTTTGGCGTAAATGTGTTTGTGTCAGAAAACGGAAAGATAGAAAATGTAAAAACAATAAAATTGCAAAACATTGCAAAATATGAAAGTGTCACAGTAAGTTCACTTAGTGAAGCGGAAGAAAGGCTTTTAGATTATGATGATTCAGACATCATAGAGCTCATCGTGCGTCAAAGTGAGCCACTTTCTTCATCTGCGTTAAAAGCATTAAAGAAAAAGTTTGCCTGCATTTCGTCTGTTGCATTAAAAAGAGAAACAGATGAGCAAGACGATCAAGAATTTTCAAGAGGCAGAAAACTTTTAAGTGACACAGAATTGTTTAAAAATTTCTATAAATCAGTTCGTGGTTATGATGCCAGTGAAGAGCTAATTTCTATGTTCAATTCAGTTAAAGGAGAGGAAGATGAAACCGATTAAACTTGAAATAGAGGGGCTAAATAGTTTTGAAACAAAGCAAGAACTAGATTTCACAAAGCTAGGCAGTGGAGTTTTTGGAATTTTTGGAAAAACTGGCAGCGGAAAGTCAACAATATTAGATGCAATCACACTTGCGCTATATGGCGAAGTCGGCAGATCAAAGCAAAACATAGATTTTATTAACACAAAATGCAAAAAGGCAAATGTGTCATTAATTTTTGAAATTTATGTTTCAGGCAAATCAAAAACTTATAAGGTCTGCAGAACTTTCAGTGTGCGCAAAAATGGCAAAGATGTTGAGTCAACTGCAATGCTATATGAAGTTAATGGCGAGTCAGAAACCTTGGTGCAAGAGGGTGTTTATAAAGTTAATGAACAAATTTTTAGGATTGTAGGTCTTGGAGAAAATGAGTTTTCAAAGTGCATAGCACTTCCTCAGGGCGAATTTTCAGCCTTTTTAAAAGCAAAGCAAAGTGAAAGAACAGAGATTATGAGCAACATTTTTGACCTTTCAAAATATGGTGAAAAACTCTGTGAAAGAGTCAAGCAAAAAGTCAGTGATTTAGACAAACAGGTCACTGCACTTTCAGCAAGCCTAGAGCTTGTAGAATATGCTAATGACGAAGTTCTTTCTGAGGCAAAGTCAAACTTTATGTCATCAACCACTTCATATGAATCTGTCAAAAAAGAGTTAAATAGCAAAAATGAAAAGTATGCAAATCTTTCCTTATCGCTTGAAAAGCGAAACAAGCTTAAAACATTAGAAGAAAAGCTTAGCAAGTTAAATAAAGAAAAGGCAAGCATTGAAAAATTAGAGCAAGAAATTGAAAAAAATCAAAGTGCAAATGGAGTTAGGTCAGACTATGAAAAACTTCAAAAATGCAAAACAGATGAAAGAGAGCTCTCAGATAAAATTGCAGAATTAAATGAAGCAAAACTAAAGGCTCAGTCAGACCACGTTATGCTCACAAACGAGCTTAATGAGTTTAAAGAAATTCATAGTGCAAAAATAGTTGAACTAAACTCAAAGCTTGGCAGAGTAAAAGATTTAACAGAATATGAAGAAGATGAAAAAAGACTTCAAAATGAAGAGAAAGATATAAATAAAGATATAGTTATCTTAAAGCAAAAAATCGCAGAAAAGAGTGAAGAAATCGCATTTTTAAACTCAAATACCGATAAAATTGATGAAGAAATTGCGAAAATTGATGAATTTATTGAAGAAAATAAAACTGACGTAAACCTTAGCTATGCACTAGAGCAAACCAAAGGCATAGAGAGTGAGCTTATTTTAATTGATGATTTTTATGCTAAGCTAGAAAAATTAATAGACCAAACCAATGAAGATTTAAGTGCGGTTCAAGAAGAGTATAGCAGTGCCATTTCAGAAGAAAAAAACATAACAGAAACAAGAGAAAAAATTCAAAAAACCATACAGGTTGCGTTTGAAGAATATGACACAACAGACTTCAAAAAACTCAGAAGTTGTGATAGTCAACTAGAGGAAATGAACGAGGTTCGTGTTCTCACTGAAAAAATAGATGAGCTCATAGAAAAGCTTTCAAATGACACAGAAGAAAGACTAAGTGAGTTAAATGAAATTGAAGAAGAAATAACAATTTCTCAAAACAACTTAACAGAAATAGAGTCTCAAATCACAAGCAAAAACATTGAAATAAACAAAGATAGAGAAGTGCGAGAAGAGATGCTTGGCGACAACTTCTTTGCCCTAGTTTCAAATCACTTAAACATTGGTGATGACTGTCCAGTTTGCAGAGGCAAAGTAATTCAAAAAGCATATAGTGAGGTGGTTGATATAAAGCCAATCACATCCAACATAAATTCCGGCGTTGAAGAACTTAGGGGCATCAGGTTTACAAGGGATAAAATTTTTGCAAACCTTATCACCTGCGAAGCAAAGAGAGATTTCCATAGAAATCAAATTGAAAATAATAGTGCCGAAATAGAAAGACTTAGCGTTGAAAAAGAAAAGCTCTATCAAAGGTTTGTTGATAGCAATGACAAGTCAGAAGAAAATTTCAGAGAGCTTTATAGTTTAATAACAAACACAGCCAGCAGCCTAGAAGAACTCATCAATGTTCAAAATGATTTAAGAGAAGCAGAGCTCAGAATTATTATAAACAAAACTCAAAGCGGAACAAAAATAACAATCTACAGAAACTATTTAGAGAGCTTAATTGATGTAGTTTATGACCTTCAAAAAAAGAGAGCAGAGCGAGAATTTGCAATATATAACATGAATGAAAAGTTCCAAAACTTAAGTGAATATAAAAAACAAATTGCCGATGGCAAAAGCATAGAGCTTGTTATAGATTCCAAAAAAGAAGAAAAATATAAGCTTCGTGAAAATCAATATAAAATTGCAAGTGAAAAGTCAGTTGTTGAAAAAGAGTTAGCCACACTAACAAACGAGCTCAGTGTTCAAAATGAAAAACTTGCAGGTGTACAAAAGCAAATAAATCAAATCAGGTCAAAAATTGTTGCGAATGGCATTCCAGAGGGCGTTGGTGTTTCAGAGGAAGAAAACCTAGTTAAAGAAGCAATAGCAAAGCTAAACTTTGACCTAGAAGAAAAAGAGCAAAGGTTCACCACCAGCAAAGACCTTCTTGCAAGGACTGAAAAAGAGTATGATGTCAAATATTCAATTTTGGTTCAAAAGCGTGGTGAAATAAACCAGCTTGAAACCGCAGTCAATAGTGCAATAAAAGACGGAGAATTTTCAGATCATTCAGAACTAGAGTCGCACTTTATTTCAGCGCAAGAACTAAAGTCAAAACAAAAAACTGTCCTAGATTTCAATTCAGAATACAGATACATAGAGGTTCAAATTGAAGAGCTTTCTAACGAGACAATAGACAGTGTGTCAGAAGCAGAGCTTGAAAAGTTAAAAGCAGAGATAGAAGCATTAAATCTCAAAATACAAAAACTTTCAGAGTCTGTTGGCAAGTTCAGTTCAGAATATGAGAGAATAGAAAAAGACAATAAAAAGCGTAAAGAAATTCTCAGCACAGCCGATAGCGCACGCAAAAACTACGACCTTGCAAAAGAATTGTCACTTGTGTTAAAGGGCAAAGCGCTTGCAGAATATGTTGCAGAAGAATATTTAGAAGAAATCACCATAACAGCAAATCAAAAACTAAACTTGTTAATGGACGGAAGATATAACTTAAGATTCATAGACAAAGAGTTTTATGTAGAAGACAACTTCAGTGATGGCTTAATCCGTCCTGCGGGCACGCTTTCTGGCGGAGAAACATTCTTGGTGAGTCTAAGCTTAGCGTTTGCAATTTCCGATGCAATTTCGTTGTTGTCTTCAAGAAACATGGAGTTTTTCTTCCTAGACGAAGGCTTTGGAACCCTAGATGCCGAGCTTTGTGAAGCCGTGGTTTCAGCGCTCTATAAGTTAGAGAGTCAAAACTTAAAAATAGGCTTAATATCTCACGTTGCCGAGCTTGAAGAGTCCGTAAAAAATAAGGTTTATGTAACCAAAACAGAAAAGGGCTCAAAAATAAAATTAGCTCACAGCTTATAATAATTTCGCAAAAATTAACATAACCACCCTCAAAATGGGTGGTTTTTTATAAAAAAAATCAGGCGAAAATGCAGGATATGCATCTAAATTAAGCAAATAATTATAATAAAATTATAATTATTAAAAAAAAATTAAAAAAGCACTTGAAAAGTGCGTCGGGGGGGGGGGGTATAATCTTACTATAACGGAAATCTCTTGGGGATAAAATTATAAAATCAAGAAATAATTAAAAATACAAATGGAGGAGCTTTATGGAAAATACAAGAAACAGAAATGGAAAATCAAAAAAAATAGCAATAGGAGTGGCAACCATTGTTGCGGCTGCAGCAATCGCAGTTCCAACAGCATTGGTGCTTACTGGCGGAAATGATGATGCCGGTGCTAACCAAGGCAATAAATATAACATTGTTGTAAGTTGTGAAATTGACGGAGTGGCAGATTATAGCCTAAGCATAAGCGAAGGCACAAAAATCAGCGAGCTAAAGTCAATTCTTAAGGGAGTAGACGGCTACAAAATAGAAGGCATATATAAAGACGATGCCATGATTCATCCATACTTAGATAACGAAACCATAAGCGCTTCCACCAAAATATATATCAAGTTTGTCGCAGTAATATACACAGTAAATGTATATGCAGAAGACGGCACAACTTTATTAGAAACACAGGAAGTAAATCACAAAGACAGCATAACCCTAACCGCCCCAACCAAGGCAGAAGACAACTTTGCGACC
>CAOJFR010000033.1 GCA_948434855.1 uncultured Clostridia bacterium
AATAGCAGCTTCAATTTTAACAAGTTCACTCTTTTCTTGAGCGGTTCTTGCTTTTTTTGCTTTAGTAACAATGTTTGTGCCTTCAACAATAACTCTAACATTGTCTTTATTTCTCTTAACTGCGAGTACCTTTCCCTTTTTACCAGAGTCTTTTCCGGAATTAACTAAAACGGTATCGCCAGTTCTAACACTAACTTTTGTCATTTACTTTCCTCCTATAAAACTTCTGGTGCAAGTGAAATAATTTTCATAAATTTAGGATTAGCACGAAGTTCACGAGCAACAGGCCCAAAGATACGTGTACCTTTTGGGTTGCCATCATTATTAATAATAACTGCAGCGTTATCATCAAACTTAATATAACTGCCATCATCTCTACGAACGCCCTTTGTGGTTCTAACAATAACAGCGGTAACAACGTCACCTTTTTTTATTGCAGCACCAGGGGTTGCAGATTTAACAGAAGCTTTGATAATGTCGCCAATTTCAGCAGTTTTAACAACAGAACCACCAACAATGTGGAAGCACATAATTTCTTTAGCTCCAGAATTGTCAGCAACTCTAAGTCTAGTTTGTGGTTGTATCATAATACCCATTTCTCCTATACATTATTTAACTTTTTCAACAATTCTGACGAGTCTCCATCTCTTATCTTTGCTAAGTGGACGAGTTTCTGCAATTTCAACAGTATCTCCAATATCGCATTGATTTTCTGGGTCATCTGCCTTAACTTTTGTTGACTGATTAAGTGTTTTTCCATAGATTGGGTGCATAGCTTTAGTTTTAAGAAGAACAACAATAGTCTTCTCCATTTTGTTGCTTACAACAACACCAATTCTGGTTTTTCTTTCATTTCTAATAGTTTCATTTGCCATAATTCACCTTAACCTTTAACTTCTGCATCGACTTTTGCAGTTTTCTTTGTAGATTTTTTAGCAGCAGCAACAGGTGCTTGTGCTAAACCTAATTCTCTTTGACGCATAATAGTTTTAACTCTTGCAATATTTCTCTTGCATACGCTAATTGCGCTATTATTTGTTAAACTTCCAGTTGCGTTAGTGAATCTTAAATTGAATAATTCAGATTTCAAACTTGCAAGTTTTTCAACAAGTTCAGAATCTGTTAATGAACTAAACTCTGTAGTTTTCATTATTCAGCCTCCTTTGCAGTAGGAGCTACAGTTTCTTTAGCTTCCAAATCTTCTTTAGAAACAATTTTTGTTCTACAAGGAAGTTTGTATTGTGCAAGCTTAAGAGCTTTAATCATAAGTTCTTTGCTTACCCCTGCTACTTCAAATATAACTCTACCAGGTTTTACAACAGCAACCCAGTATTCTGGAGAACCTTTACCTGAACCCATACGAGTATCAGCTGGTTTTTTTGTTACTGGCTTATCTGGAAATACATCAATCCAAACTTTTCCGCCTCTTTGGAAGCATCTGTTAATTGTAATACGACCAGATTCTAATTGGTTTGCTGTCATCCAGCATGGCTCAAGGGCTACAAGACCATATTCACCGTAAGCAAGTTTGTTGCCACGAAGTGCCTTACCAGTCATTCTGCCTCTTTGAACCTTTCTTCTTTTAACTCTTTTTGGCATCAACATTAGTTCTTACCTCCTTGTGATTTAGTGAGGTCAACTTTACCTAAAATTTCGCCTTTATAAATCCAAACCTTAACACCAAGTCTGCCATAGATTGTAGCTTCAGCAAAGCCATAATCAATGTCTGCTCTAAGTGTTTGAAGAGGTATTGAACCAAAGTGTAAAACTTCGCTTCTTGCGATTTCAGCGTTGTTGATACGTCCAGAACACATAACTTTCATACCCTTAACGCCAGCTTTTTGACATCTAGCGATGGCTTGCTTCATTGCTCTTCTGCAAACAACTCTTTGGTCAAGTTGAGCAGCAATGCTTTCAGCAACAAGTTGTGCATCTGCATCAGCAGATTTAATTTCAACAACATTAATATTAACTTCTTTTCCACCGGCAAGTTTAGATAGCTGAGCCTTCATAGCTTCAACGCCTGCACCTTTTTGTCCGATAACCATACCTGGACGAGAAGTATGGAGTGAAATTAAAACCTTAGTGTCATTATTTCTTTCAATAACAACCTTAGAAATACCCTGATTTCTATATTTATTTTCAATAAATTCACGAATTTTGTTGTCTTCAAGAATATAGGCAGCAATATGCTTTTTGTCAGCAATCCAGTTGCTGTCCCAACTCTTGTTAATGCCAACTCTAAGTCCGTGTGGATTAACTTTTTGTCCCATAATTCCTCCTCGCCTTAAGCCCTTTCATCAAGAATGATTGTAATATGACTTGTTCTCTTCTTGATTGAATGTGCTCTACCTTTGCTTACTGGTTGAAATCTTTTTAGAACTGCTGCGCCATCAGCATAGCACTCTGCAACATACAAGTTTGCTTTGTTAAGTCCTAAATTGTTTTCTGCGTTAGCGCCAGCACTTTCCAAAACTTTAACAGCTTCTTCAGCACCAACGTTTGGCATATTTCTTAAAATAGCGTCTGCTTCTCTATAGTCTTTACCTCTAATAAGGTTAAGAACTATTCTTACCTTTGAAGGTGAAACGCCAACATTTTTAGCAACAGCTCTTGCTCTTTTGTCTGCGTTAGCTTTTCTTAATTTGCTTCTTTCTCTAAGTCCTTTAGCCATTACTTACCTCCCTTCAAAGACTTTACACCTGCATGACCTTTATAGGTTCTTGTTGGTGCAAATTCACCGAGTTTGTATGAAACCATCTCAGCAGTAATGTATACTGGAATATGTTTTCTTCCATCGTAAACACCGATTGTGTGACCAACCATGTCTGGAACGATAGTTGAAGACCTTGCCCAAGTTTTAACAATATGCTTTTCATTAGATGCGTTCATAGCTTCAATTTTTTTCATAAGGCTCTCATCAACATATGGGCCTTTTTTAACTGATCTACTCATCTCTTTGTCTCCTAATTAATACGCTTAACAATAAGTTTGTTTGAACGATTTTTCTTTTTTCTAGTTTTAAGACCCATTGCTGGTTTGCCCCAAGGGGTCATAGGACCAGCATGTCCAACTGGTGCTTTACCTTCACCACCACCATGAGGGTGATCAACAGGGTTCATGGCAGAACCACGAACTGTTGGGCGAACACCTTTGTGTCTTGTTGCACCCGCTTTGCCGGCAGACAAGATTTCATGTTCAATGTTTCCAACCTGACCGATTGTTGCACGGCAAGTTTCAGGAACCTTTCTCATTTCGCCAGATGGCATTCTAAGAGTTGCATAGCCACCCTCAAGAGCCATAAATTGAGCTGAAATACCAGCACTTCTAGCAATTTGACCACCTCTGCCAGGGTTAAATTCAATGTTATGAACAACTGAACCAACAGGAATGTGTGAAAGTGCAAGGCAGTTGCCCACTTTAATTTCTGCAGCGTCTCCACTTTCAACAGTATCACCAACAGCAAGCCCTACAGGAGCCAAGATATATCTCTTTTCGCCATCAGCATAATTTAAAAGTGCAATATAAGCTGATCTGTTTGGATCATATTCAATTGAAGCAACTTTAGCAGGAATGTTATCTTTATTTCTCTTAAAGTCAATTACACGATATTTTTGACGGTTTCCACCACCAATGTGTCTAACAGTGATTCTTCCGTAAGAGTTACGGCCACCAGTCTTCTTCTTTTTTTCAAGAAGGGATTTTTCAGGAGTTTTGCTAGTTATTTCTTCAAAAGAAGCAACTGAGCGAAATCTTTGACCTGCGCTGGTAGGATTTGATTTTTTAATTGCCATATCTATCTATCTCCTCTCCATTAAGACAAACTATCAAAGAACTCAATAGATTTGCTGTCTGCTGAAAGCTGAACAATAGCTTTTTTATAGTTTCCAGTAAGACCCTCAGTTCTTCCTTGTCTTTTAATTTTTCCGTATACATTCATTGTGTTAACGCTTTCAACTTTAACTTTAAAAATCTCTTCAACCGCATGTTTAATTTGTGGTTTAGTAGCATTTTTAGCAACTTTAAAGTAATATTTTTTGTTAGCAATGTCTGCATAACTTTTTTCTGAAAGGATAGGTTTTATAATAACGTCATAAGCTACCATTATTTATTTCCCTCCTCAATTTTTTTGATTGCATCTTTAGTGATTATAGCAAAGTTAGAAACAACTAAGTCATAAGTATTTAAGACGCTAGCAGTTGTAACAGTAGCTTCTGGAAGGTTAGAGAATGCTCTTAAAGCGTTTTCATTAACACCATCAGTTACGACAACTATTCTTCTATTTAATTTTAAAGCTTCCAAAGCTTTAACAGCTGCTTTTGTTTTTGGTTCAATGTTCATATCATCAACAACAATAATAGCTTTATCTTTCATCATGGCGCTAAGAGCACTAACAAATGCAGCTCTTCTCATGTTTGCGTTCATTTTCTTAGAGAAATCTCTAGGCTTTGGTGCAAACACAACGCCACCGTGAATCCATTGTGGTGAACGGATAGAACCTTGTCTAGCTCTTCCAGTTCCCTTTTGTCTCCAAGGCTTTTTTCCACCGCCAGCAACTTCAGCTCTGGTAAGTGTGCTTTTTGTGCCTTGTCTTTGATTAGACAAATAGCAAACAACTGCTTGATGAATTAGTGCTTCATTATATTCAGCTCCAAAAACTTCATCGCTAAGTGTAATTTTGCCTGTTTCTTGTCCTTGTAAATTTAAAACTTTTGTCTGCATAATAAATTCTCCTATTAAGCTTTAACGGCACTGCAAATTGAAACAACTGCGCCTTTAGCTCCTGGAATAGCACCTTTAATTAAGATAAGGTTTCTATCTGCATCGACTTTTGCAATTTCTAGGTTTTGAATAGTAACTTTCTCATCACCCCATTGACCAGGAAGTTTGTGATTTTTGAAAACTCTTGATGGAGTTGAGTTTGCTGAAAGTGAACCAGGTGCTCTGTGGATTGGACCAGTACCGTGAGTCATAGGTTGACGGCTAGCATTCCATCTTTGAATGTTACCAGAAAAACCATGACCTTTGCTGTAACCAGAAACATCAACTTTTTCACCAGCAGCAAAGATGCTACATTTAATTTCTGCTCCAAGGTTTAAACCTTCAGAGCTAATCTTAAATTCTTTTAAATATTTTTTTGCTGGAAGGTTAGCTTTTTTAAGGTGACCAGCTTCAGCCTTAGTAATTCTGCTTTCTTTAGTATCCATAAAAGCAAGTTGAACTGCATTATAGCCATCTACAGCTTCTGTTTTTATTTGAGATACAAAGCAAGGACCTGCTTCAACAACAGTCACAGGGATAACAACACCAGTTTCAGTGAAGATTTGTGACATGCCGATTTTTTTGCCAAGTATTGCGTTTTTCATAATCTTTTATCTCCTCCTGTGACCTTATAATTTAATATTGATGTCAACACCTGCTGGAAGTTCAATCTTAGTTAAAAGATCAACGGTTTTAGCAGATGGGTTATAAACATCAATAAGCCTTTTATATGTTCTCATTTCAAATTGTTCACGACTATCTTTATATTTGTGAACAGCACGAAGTATTGTAATAACTTCTTTTTCTGTTGGCATAGGGATTGGGCCAGAATATTTAGCACCAGACTTTTTAACAGTCTCAACAATTCTTGCAGCACTTTGGTCTACAAGGTTGTGATCATATGCCTTTAATTTAATTCTCATTTTTTGAATTGCCATTATTTTCCTCCAAGTTATGATTTACCAGACGTCTCATCACTGTGTTACGTAGTTTGGCTGGTGAGCACGTTCTGTCGCCAAGGTCTGTCGCCTCAACTATTGTCCGTTAAAGTTATCTTTCTTGGGCTAAACAAAAGTAACCTTTAACATCAACCCATTTTTTAGCAAGTGTTTAAAAAACAATTCAGAGTTACAAAAATAATAATTTCTGCACTTTCTAAAATGTTAATGGGAATGCCAAAAGGGCATAATTTCCCCACCTTGCAAAGTGTAACACAAAGAGTATACTACACACACGGCTTCGTGTCAAGGGATTTTTTAAAATATTTTTAACTTTTTTTAATAATTTTTGAGGTTATTTTATAGCAAAATTTAAGAAATTTTGGCAATAAAAAACTACTCAGTTATGAGTAGTTTCTTTAGTTTTAAATATATTCAATTAAGTCTTGTTGTTCTATGGTATTCTTTGGAGTATATTCATCAGTAGAATTTAAATTAATAAAAAAGTTTATCATATCAAACGTATCATTTATTCTCTCAACTTTTCTTCTAAGGATAATACGTTCTCCCCTCAAACTTCTCATAGCACTATTTGAAAGTTTTGATTTACCACATTTTTCATATATTGCATTTGCTTCAACTTTTGCTGTATCACTAAAATCCTTAGCAGTTTTTATTTTTTTCTCTAATTTAACTTTTTCATTTTCATATTTTTTAATATCATGCAGCATTTCTAATCTTGATTCATCAACCCTTTTTGCATAATCATCAATTATTTTTTGAAAATAAGAAATTGCTTCATCGTCTTTGATTTTTTTTGCCTTAGTTAAAAATTTATCAATTTTCTTTAAAGATTCAACTAATCTTCCATATTCTCTTACAGATCCATCAATGTGAACAAAATAGTAATCTTCAAGTTCTCTTGTATCCCATTTAATCTCTCTAATGTAATCGCCAAGTTTAATAGCTAATTTATATATATCTTGAGAAGAATTTATTATTAGCTTTTTTCTTTCTTCTTTTAAATCTTTATCTAATACCATAAATTTTACTTCCAAAAATATTATATATGTATTAATATCTCTTGTCAATATCTATTTTCTAAAATAAAAAAGGGTACTTGACCCTTCTTCTATTTTGCCTGAACATTCACTTTAAGGCTTCCGCTCACACCCTTATAAAGCTTAAGTTCAACTTCATGTAGTCCAATAGTTTTAATTGGGCTAGCAAGAACAATATTCTTTTTATCCACGGCATAACCAAGCCTAAACAATTCTTCGCTAATTTCTTTTCCAGAAATTGAACCAAATGCTTTGCCGTTAGCACCAACATCTATCAAAAATTTAAGTTCAACTGCCTTAAGTTTTTCGGCAAGCTTTTTGGCAGCCTCAGTTTCCTCTGCAATTTTTTTAAGTTCTTCAGCTTTTGCCCTGTCGTTGCTTGCCTTGTTTGCTGCATTTGCAGGAACTGCCAACCCATTTTTAATCAAATAGTTATTTGCATAACCATCACTAACATTAATTTCATCGCCCTTTTTGCCCTGAGCCTTAACATCTTTAATTAAAATAACTTTCATATTCTCTCTCCATATGCCTATATTATACACATAAAAAAACAAGCTGTCAAATAAGGAAAATTTTATGGTTAAAATAAAAAAACTCGCACATAATAGTTTTAGGAGAGAAAATATGTTTGATTTAAAATGTAAAAGAAAAGGCTGCGTTTATAACAAAAACAGCAACTGCACTGCAAAAAATGTTGAAGTTAAAGAAAACACAGGCTGCAAGACCTATGAACCAAGCAACGAAGCAGAAGTTGGTGAAGTTGAAAAAGTTAGCCAACCCCCAATCAGAAAAGATATCAATGTTGATTGCAAGGCAGACTGCATTTTTAATAACGATTGCACTTGCACAGCAAACGGCATAACGGTTCAAACCTGTGAAAATACAGCGTGCCCAAACTGCTGCACATACATGCCAAAATAAAAGGAGACCTAAACAGTCTCTTTTTATTTTGACATATTCCACGTTTTTAGTATAATTAACTCATAGGAGACACAAATGAAAATAGGTATAGATTTTGATGGTGTAATATTAGACACTGAAAGAGCACTAAAGTTTTATGCAGATTATTATTCATATTTTGAACTCGGCGGTTTAAAAAGAAAACGTAGTGATTCTCTGTCACAAGAAAAGTGTTTTGATTGGACACCAGAGCAAAAGAAAGAATTTTATAAAAAATATTATATATTAGCATCAAACACCGCCTCATTCTTAACAGGAGCAAAAACGATTTTAAAAAAACTTAAAGAAGAAGGCCATGAACTCTATATTGTTTCAAACAGAGGCGTAAGAGACTATGTTGACGAAACCAAGCTTGCCAGAGAACGAATGAAAGAGTTAGAAATTGAGTTTGATGGTTTTGCATGGGATAACGAGAATAAAGCTGAAACTTGCAAAAGGCTCGGAATAGATCTTATGATTGACGATAGCCCAGTTAATGCAAAAGATTTTATTGGTTCAGACATTAAAATGCTATATTTTAGAGATGTTAAAATAGAAAGAGTTTTTGCTGACAACATCAAAAGAGTTGACTCTTGGATGGATATATATTTTGAAGCAAATAAAATTGAATATAGATAATGCGTTCAGTCAAAATTATAAAATAAAAAGAGATGTTAAATTAACATCTCTTTTAAATTACCATAGTTTTGGATTGTTTTTTAATTAATCATTTAATTTATAATTTCTGTAAAATAAAAACACCAAGCAAAGTTGCTTAGTGTTTCAAAAAATATTAAGCTATTTTGTTTTTGTAGTCTTTGCCTTGCTTGGCACAGCCTTTTTTGGTACTGCTTTGTCTGCAGTTTTTGTTGCTGCTTTTGCTGAGGTTTGTTTTGTTGCAGTTTTCGTAGCAGCGGTTTTTACTGCTGATTTTTTCTTTGCTGAAACTCTTGTTTTTTTAATTGCTGGTTCCAAAGCATTTCCTTCAACAGGAATAACTGCTTCATCTTCCGGAAGAGATGAAGAAATAGTCTCAACCTCAACCAAAGCTGGCTCAGTTTCGTCTTTATGCTTAATAACTCCCTTCTTATCCAAAACAAAAATAATTAAGCAAGCAAGTGCAACTGTTCCAAACACAGAAACAAACACAATTGCTGTTGTGCGAAGTGCAATATTCATTGCACATTCAAGCTCAATTTTATCACCCATAAACATCTTAAGCATCATAACAAGTTGTTCATAAGTCATTTTCTTACCAGTGGTTTCATCAACAACAATTCCACCATCAGGAAACTCCGATTTTGATTCTGCAAGCAAGTCTTCAACATCAATGACAATTTTAAATGCGTTAATTTTTCCTATTTTAACGGTCTTGCCATTTTCAATCTCATACAAAATACCATTTTCAATTTTATAATCAGAGCACTCCGGAACATTCTGTGTATCTGGCATAATGTTCATAGAACTAGAATCTGCATAAATCTTGCCATTTTTAAATTCCAATTCCATTGCAACGCTCTCAAACAAAATTCTTCCCTCATATTTATATTTATTTCCACGAGGAAGAGCACAAACAACAATAAGCATAGCCAAAAATAATCCAAAGATAACTGATGAAGCAATAAATAATGGTTTTTTGCAAAAATTAATAAACTTTCTCATAACTTTCTCCTAATTTAATGTTAAATATATAGTAATATTTAATGTTTAAATTTGTCAATAAATAATTAAATTTATTTAAAAATAAAAAAGAGAGAATAAATTTTCCCTCTTTCTTAATTATGAAATTTTATAAATTATTCAGCTGCTGCTTCAGATTTTTTGTCAAAAACACCTTTTTTATCAAGAAGTGTAACAACAACACATCCAGCAAGTGCAAGACCACTAACAACCATCAAAACGATTGAAACAGTTTGAACTGCAGTGTTTGCTGTGCAAACAAAATCTGGAGTTTTTTCTGTAGATGCAGGCATAACAAGTTTATAACCTTTAATTTCAAAAGTTGCAAAACTGTTAATTATAACTTTGCCATCTTCCTTCTTATAGCTTAATTCTTCATTAGCAGCTTCGTTCATTGTTTCAATAGATTTGTCAATGTTTTCTTCATTATAAAGATCACCCAAAAGTTCTTTCATTGCATTTTTATAAGCTTTTTCATCAAGCTTAATGCCCATTTTTGCTTTTCCATCTTTTCCAAGAGTAATGGTTTGTGAAATTGTGAAGTCTGGAGCAGAAGCCCCCATCGTGTCCTTTAGGTTAACTTTAGCTGCATATTTATTGCCAAGTGGCATTATGAATGAAACAACTAGTAGTGCAGTGAAAACTACAAATAGAACAGCAGAAACAAGTAGTAATGGTTTTTTGCAAAGATTTACAAATTTTTTCATAAATTATCTCCTTTTTTTATTTTTGTTAATTTCATAATACCCCCCCCCAAGTGAATTGTCAAGCAAATAAAAATAAAATGTCAAAATAATACAAAAAGCTTCATGGGCTCAGGTTTCCTCTTATGATGCTAGCTAACACTTATATTTAATGCTGTCTATTGACACTTTGTTACAAAAGTTTTATAATTTATTTATGGATTTTAAAAACTTAGACACTCAGAGTGAATTTGATGCAAGAATTTCCCTTGCAACCTCTCAAAATGAAATTTTAAAAAGAATGTTTGGAAGTATTGATGAAAATGGCTTCAACCTAAACATAGATTTTTCTAAAATTTCATCAAACAAACTCAAAGACTTTTGGCTTTACACCACTGGCTTTTTAGGTTTAATTAATTATGAAAATCAAGAAACCGTTTTAAGCAGCTCAGAAGCAGAAGACATTCTTAAAGGAAATTTTTGTTTAAAAGTAATTTCTTCCGCAGAGGTATCAGAAATACTAAAAAGGTCAGGAATAAAAGAACAAAGGGCTGGATATTCTCAGCACTATGATTTAAACACCATTTAAGATGGCAAATATTCTATTGAAAAAAATGCATTATATAATGCCACAAACTATTGCAACCTGCTAAAACTAAATACAAATCCAATAGAGATTTACACAGACAATCCCCACCTAAACACAGACCCAGCATATCTTCTTAAACAAATTAGAAATAGCCTTGCTCACTCTGTGCCATATATTAACGGAAACACATTAACCCTCCTTTCAAAAGATGATGAATATGTTGTTTCAAAAATGTGGCTTAGAGGTTTTGCAGAAACATTTTGTATGCTAAGCAAAAATATTAAAGAAGAAACAATTGCAGAAGCCTTAATAAAAGAGTTACCTATTCAAAAAAACTATATCGAAAATGAAAAAGATGTAGATAAAGCATTATCATCAATAAAAAATATATTTCCTGAAGACATTAAGAAAAACTATTTCCGCATAAACACATTTGTAAAAAACAGACTAAACTACGAGCCAGATTTCTACAAAAAGCCTTTTGATAAAAAAGTTGAATGCATTGCAACAATACTTGCAAACAATCCAAATTTTCTTTCATCATCAAGCGAAACGATCAATCCAACAATAATATATAACCTTCAACAGCTTGTTGCTAAAGAACTTTTAAAAAGAGGTGAAGATGCATACTTAACTGATGAAGATATATTCATTTCTGAAATTGAAGAGCTAAACAAACAATATCAAGACCATATGCTCATGTCTGAGCAATTCAAAAAACATAATCCAGTGCTCAGAACTTCAATGCAAAAAAGAAGAAACATGGTTTTGCAGTCACAGGCAAATTCATTAATCAAAAAAATTGACCAGTTGTTAGAAGATATTGAAAATAAAAGAAAACTTGAGTGTTCCAACATGGAACTTTTCAATCCAGACTCGCTTGAAAAAATGCCAGTTGAAGTTGCAGTAAATCTTGTTTGGCTTATTGCCTTCAACAATCTTGCAACCAGTGGTTTTTATGAAGAACTTCTTGCCAATGAAAAATATTTAAGATTCAACAAAACTGAAAAAGATTTCTTTTCCAAGTTTAACTTTAGCAAAATAACATTAACCAGAGGTTCAAAAAAGTTTCCAATTAAGTCTGCCGAAAACATAGGCTATGCACTTTCATATATAAGAAATTCTCTGTGTCATGGAATGGTTCAATATACACTTCCACCAGCAAAGCAGGGTGAGAAATTTACATATAAAGATGTAAACCTAATCTTCAAAAGAGACCAAGACACAGAAATGTATGGAAAACTAATTGATTTTTACAATTTGTTTAATAATTCAAAATTCACATTTCAGAGAAAACATGACATTAAAAATAACAATGAAAAAGAACCATCATCTGAAAGTGAACAACAAAAAGATGAATAAAAAAAATTCGCCAAGCACCATTGCTTGGTGATTTTTATTTAATAAACAAAAAAAAGAGATGTGAATCACATCTCTTTTTAATTGAAAAACGGCAACGTTCTATCCTCCCGGCTCGTCTCCAAGCAAGTACTTTTGACCCTGCAAAGCTTAACTTCTGTGTTCGGAATGGGAACAGGTGGACCTTTGCGGCATGGTCACCGTTAATGGTATAACACACTTATTCAAGTGATATTATTGAATTAACATAATTATTGTAACATGAAGTGCAATAATTGTCAATATTTATTCGCACATTCACAACTGCATATTATTGAATCAAAAAAGTAAATTTGCTTTAACACGTATGTTCGTAGTCATCATACTATTCACTTAGTTAGTGATAAAGCCCTCGACCTATTAGTATCAGTCAGCTCCATGCATTACTGCACTTCCACCCCTGACCTATCAACCTTGTCGTCTACAAGGGGTCTTACTATCTTATGATATGAGATATCTTATCTTGAGGCAAGTTTCGCGCTTATATGCTTTCAGCGCTTATCTTTCCCGCACTCCGCTACTCGGCTATGCTTCTGGCGAAACAACCGATGCACAGTAGGTGCGTCCACTCTGGTCCTTGCGTACTAGGAGCAGATCCTCTCAAATATCTTACGCCCATGATGGATAGGGACCGAACTGTCTCACGACGTTCTGAACCCAGCTCGCGTGCCAC
>CAOJFR010000034.1 GCA_948434855.1 uncultured Clostridia bacterium
CAAGGTTGTTGTCTTGATTAGAAAATTCAATGCCTAATTTTTTAGCAAAACTTTGAGCGTTATAAATTCCAAGCTCATTTAAAAGCTTTACGGCAGGAATGTTATATGAATATTTTAATGCCTCACGAGCAGAAACATAGCCATGAAAAGTTTTGTCTGCATTTTCTGGAGAATATCCCGCAATGTTAATTTCCTCATCATAAATTTTTGTGGCGGGGGAAATTGTGCCATTTTCAATTGCTGGTGCAAACACAAGCACAGGCTTAATTGCAGAGCCAGGTTGATGTTTTGAATTTATTGTGTTTCCACCAACATAAGCCATAATGCCATTGTTTTCATTATCAGTAACTATGCAGGCAGCTTTAATGCCGTCTTCCATTTCATAAGAGCTTTCAATTTGCTCAAAAATTTGGTCAGAAAGTTTTGAGTCATAATATGTAAAAATTTTAATACCGCTATTTTTAATTTCATTTTCAGATTTTTTTAAGTGCCTGCAAGCCTCTTCAATAATCTCGTTATAAATAAAGTTGCTTCCAGAAAGCTTTGTAAGGTTTAAGTTTACTGGCTCCGATACTGCACTTTCTAATTCGCTTGCAGAAATTTTGCCTTGCGACTTCATTAGTTTCAATACAAGGTTTCTTCGCTCAGTTGCTTTTTCAGTTTTGTTTTGAATGTCATAAATGCTAGGAGCATTAATTGTTCCTGCCAAAATTGCACTTTCAGCCAAAGTCAGCTCGCTTGCAGATTTTCCAAAATAGTGACGAGAAGCATTTTCAATGCCATAAGCCCCATTGCCAAAATATATATTGTTAAGATACATTTCAAGAATCTGGTCTTTTTCGTAATTTTTTTCTAATTGCTTAGTGAGTTTAAATTCCTTAAGCTTGCGGCTTATTGTTTTTTCGTTTGAAAGGTGAGTGTTTTTAATAAGCTGTTGCGAAATAGTTGAAGCACCCTGAGAAAATGAGCGAGACTTAATGTTTGTTGCGATTGCACCGCCAACTCTAAGAAAGTCTATTCCGTGATGAGAATAAAATCTTTTGTCTTCAGCGCTAACAAAAGCGTCAATAGTATATTTGTTTAGATTGTCCACAGAAATATATGCCTGACTGCTCGGAATAATACGAACGCCATTTCTGTCATAAATTTGAAGCGAGCTTGCTTCAAGATTTTCAAGCTTATCTTTTTCAAGACTAACAGCATGAGTAACGGTAAAATAATAGCCCATGCAAGAAATAAGTGTTATTCCAAGCACTCCCGCAATAGAAAGAAAGATAATTTTAGCAACTTTTTTTATCTTTTTCATCAAAATTAGTATTTTTTTTCACACTACATTTTATTCACTTTTCGCAGTTTCTTTTTAGTTTTTTGTTGAATTTCTTTAAAGTTTAATATATAATTAGTATGTTATATTGGAGATATTATGGATAAGTTACCAAAGAAATATTTAATTTTAACTTATGGCTGTCAAATGAATGTTCATGAGTCAGAAAAACTTGCGGGCATATTAGAAGATAATGGCTATGAAATGTGCACAGACGCAACACAGGCAGACATTGTGGTTTTCAACACTTGTGCAATTCGTGAAAATGCAGAGCAAAAGATTTTTGGAAACATAGGAGAGCTTAAAAATATTAAAATTGCGAAGCCAGAAATGCTCATTGCGGTTGGCGGATGCATGAGTCAACAAAAAAATTATGCTGATGAAATTTTGAAAAGATATCCTTATGTGGACATTGTTTTTGGAACACATAATCTTGCAGATTTTGAAAAACTGTTAAAAAAGAGAAATGAAACTGGCAAAAAGGTTACAGAGATTCATGAAGATGAAACCATTGCCTTAAGAGACCATCTAAACATTTCAAGAACAAGTGGAGTAAATGCATGGGTAAACATAATGTATGGTTGCAACAACTTTTGCACATATTGCATTGTTCCTTATGTTAGGGGAAGAGAAATTTCAAGACCAGAAAAAGATATTATTGATGAAGTTCGCTTACTTCTGTCTCAGGGCTACAAACAAATAACATTGCTTGGTCAAAATGTAAATTCTTATAATGGCAAAGATGAAGCCGGAAAAGAAGTTACATTTGCAAAACTTTTGTCAGACATTGATAGCTTAAGTGGAAAGTTTAGGGTTAGATTCATGACCTCTCATCCAAAAGATTTGTCAAGTGAAGTGATTGATGTAATTGCAGCTTCAGAGCATATTTGTCATGGAATACATTTGCCAGTGCAGTCTGGAAGCGATAATATGCTAAAGGCAATGAATAGACATTACGATAAAAAAAGATACTTAAGTTTAGTTGAAGAGATTAGGTCAAAAATTCCTGATAGCGAACTAACCACAGACATAATTGTTGGTTTCCCAGGAGAAACAGAAGAAGACTTCCTTCAAACCCTAGAGGTTATGGAAAAGGCAAAATATATGCAAATCTTTGGGTTTATATATTCAAAACGCAAGGGAACACCTGCAGAAAAAATGACAAATCAAATTGACACAAAAACTAAAAAAGAACGATTATCAAGGCTTTTAGCCCTAAAAAACGATATAATTAATGCCAAAACTGCGAAAATGCTTGGCAAAACCTATGAAGTTTTGGTTGAAAGTTATGATGAAAATAAAGGCATATTATATGGCTCGCTAGAAAGCGGCAAAACAATTTCCTTTTACGGAAACAAAAATTGTCTTGGAGAGTTTGTTGATGTAAAAGTTGTTGAAGTAAAAAAGTCAGTAATTTATGGAGAGCTTGTCAATGCCTCGTTAGCTGAAAGTTTTACAGAAAAAAATTATAGGCTGCCTGTTGAAGTTTCAATTCTTCCAACTGAAGAGAAGAGCATGAAGATTTTGCGTGAAAACAAGCAAAAGAGAAAAAATCTTTGTGATAAAAAATCTAAGAAATAGAGGAAAAAAATATGTTATCACCAATGATGAAGCATTATCTTTCAATGAAAGAAAAGCATTCAGACACAATACTATTTTATAGACTTGGCGACTTTTATGAAATGTTTTTTGAGGATGCAGAAATAGTTTCAAGAGAGTTAGAGCTCACATTAACTGGCAAAGACTGCGGGCTTGAAAAGCGAGCACCAATGTGTGGAATCCCATTTCATGCGTCAAAAACCTATATTGCAAAGTTAATAGAAAAAGGATATAAGGTTGCAATTTGTGAGCAGCTTTCAGACCCAAAAGCATCAAAGGGACTCGTTGAAAGAGATGTAATTCAAATAATAACCCCAGGCACAGTAACAGACACAGATGTGTTAGAGTCAAACAAAAACAACTTTTTCATGGCAATTTCAGAGGGCAAAGATACTCTCGGAGTTTGCTATAGCGACATTTCAACAGGTCTTATTGAAGCCTTAGAAATAAGCGGAAAAGATAGGCTTAAGCTTCTTGATGACATTCTTGCAAGGGTAAGGCCATCTGAAATAATATCAACCACAGCATTTTTGCCAAGCTCATATATGCTAAGTGCAATAAAGCTTGGTGTTTGTGCAGCGGTATATCCAAAAGATTCAGTTTTTGACTATGCAAAGGCTAAAGCAATTTTGGTTAAGCAGTTTGAGGTAAACAATTTATCGGCACTTGGTTTGTCTGACAAAAAAGAGATGACGGTTGCTGTTGGTGCAGTGCTATTATATTTTGAAGAAACGCAAAAGCGATTAATTTCCAACATAAAAAAACTCAGCATAATTCAAGATGACAGGTTTGTGCATCTTGACATTTTGGCGAGAAAAAATCTAGAGCTCACACAAAGCAATTCATTAAATCAAAAAAAGGGCTCGCTACTATGGCTGTTAGATAAAACAAAAACGCCAATGGGTGCAAGAATGATAAGAAATTTTGTTGAACAGCCTCTTAGAGATGAAGTTAAAATAAATGAAAGATTAAATAGCGTAGAAGAGCTTGCGGGAGACTTAATTTTAAGAGAAAGCTTAAGTGAATGCCTGTCAGGGTTCACAGACATTGAAAGAAAGTGCAGCAAAATTTCTGCTGGAACAATCTCTCCAAAAGAGTGTTTAAGCTTAGCAGACACAATAGCAAAGCTTCCAGAAATCAAAAAGCTTCTTTTGGGTTGCAAATCAAAACTTTTGCATGATGCAGGCGAGCAAATTTCACTTTTAACAGACATCAGAAAAGTTTTGGTAGATGCCATAAATCCAGAAGCACCAGCAAACTTAAAAGATGGTGGCTACATTCTTTCATCATTCAATGCCGAGCTATACAAGCTTAGAAATGCTGGCGAATATGGAAAGCAGTGGTTAGCGGAATATGAAAGAGATCAAAAGGAAAAGACGGGTATCAAAAATTTAAAGACAGGTTATAATAGGGTCTTTGGATATTATATAGAGGTCACAAACTCAGGATTATCGCTTGTGCCAGATTCATACATCAGAAAGCAAACCACAACAAATAGTGAAAGATACATAACTCCAGAGTTAAAAGAAATGGAGTATAAAATTCTAAATAGCAAAGAGCAGTCAATAGAGCTTGAAACAAAAATATATAATGAAATAAAAACATATCTTTCATCATATATCAAAGAGTTTTCAGAAATTTCAGCAGCAGTTGCGTTAACAGACTCACTTTTGTCATTTGCAAGCGTTGCAGTAAGTGAAAATTATACAAGGCCTGTAGTTTCAAAAGATATAAAACACATAAAAATAGAAGATGGCAGACACCCAGTTGTTGAAGCATTAAGTGAAAAGCATGACTTTTCTCCAAATGATACATTCTTAGACGACTCAGAAAACAGAACCATGCTAATCACTGGGCCAAACATGGCGGGAAAGAGCACATATATGAGACAGGTTGCCATAATTTCACTTATGGCATTAATGGGAAGTTTTGTTCCAGCAAAAAGTGCAGAAATTGCAATAATAGATAGAGTTTTCACAAGAGTAGGTGCAAGTGACGATTTGGCATTTGGTCAAAGCACATTCATGGTAGAAATGAGTGAAGTTTCAAACATAATAAACAACGCAACAGACGATAGCTTAATAATATTAGATGAAGTCGGCAGAGGAACATCAACTTATGATGGCATGAGCATTGCCACAGCAATAATAGAATATTTGTCATCACATTTGCGTGCAAAAACAATGTTTTCAACGCATTATCACGAGCTTACAAATATGGAAGGCAAGGTTGATGGAGTTAAAAATTATAGGGTTATGGTTAAAGAGTGGGAAGGAAATGTTGTATTCCTTCACAAAATTGCAAGGGGCTCAGCAAATAGAAGCTTTGGAATAGAGGTTGCAAAACTTGCGGGGCTACCAGAAGAGCTTGTTTCAAGAGCCAAACAGGTTTTAAGTGAAAAAGAGAGCGAAGTTAAAGTAACAAGTTCAGAGCAAAAGTCAGATAGCATAAACACAAGTGCAAATGTTTCAGAAATAATTAATGTGCTAAAAGAGATGGATATGGATTCAGTTTCGCCGCTCATGGCTTTCGGAACCTTACAAAACCTAGTAGACAAAGTAAAAAAGTAATAGGAGAAAATTATGGCTAAAATCAATATTTTAGATTCAAGCATATACAATCTTATTGCTGCTGGCGAGGTTGTAGAAAGACCCGCTTCAGTAATAAAGGAGCTCATAGAAAATGCAATAGATGCCGGTGCAAAAAACATAACTGTGCAAGTTAAAGATGGTGGAATATCATTCATGCAGGTTTCAGATGACGGCTGTGGAATTGAAGAAGAAGATTTTAAGGCTGCATTTTTGCCACACGCAACAAGCAAAATAAAAGAGGCGTCAGACCTTGACAGCATTTTCACACTGGGTTTTAGAGGAGAAGCACTTGCATCCATAGCATCTGTGTCTAAGGTAACGTTAGAGTCAAAAACTAAAGAAAGTGAAACTGGAACAAGCCTAACAGTTGAAGGTGGAAAATTTGGAAAACAAACAAAAGTTTCATGCAAACAGGGCACAACAATCACAGTAAAAGATTTGTTTTATTGTGTGCCAGCACGTGCAAAGTTTTTAAAAAAGCCAAAAACAGAAGAGCAAGAAATAACAAATATAATAACAAGAACCATTTTGGCTCATCCAGAAATCAATATAACATACATTGTTGATGGAAAAAAGAACTGTTCATCGCTTGGCAACACACCAAAAGAGGCAATGTTTTCAGTATACGGCAAAGAGTCCGTTTCAGAAACGCTTGCCATATCTGCTGAAAGAGATGGGGTGAAGGTGTCAGGCTTTGTTGGCAAACCAACATATTCAAAATCAAACAGAACCTATCAAACACTAATAATCAATGGCAGATACGTAATCAACTTAACGGTTCAAACAGCTGTCAGCAATGCATATGGCGATTTTTTAATGAAAAGACAATATCCATTTTTTGTAATATACTTAACCATTCCAAATTCAGAAATAGATGTCAATGTTCATCCAAACAAACTAGATGTTAAGTTTTTAAAAACCTCGTTAATATATTCAGTGGTGTTTGAAGCAGTTTCACGTGCTCTTAGTGGCATGGACTATGTAAAGAAAATAGAAGAAGACACCAATGCAGGCTTGTCATTTTTAAGTATGCAAAAAAAGGAAACGGCAAAAATTGATAAAGCTGGTGTAAACCTAAATCCATTTTCATCAGACTTTTCTTCGTTAACAAAATCTGAAAAAGATAAGATGTCAGACATAATTTTAGATTCAATGCTCAGCGGTGAAAATGAGGAAGTTGTCAGAGACAATTTTGGGCTTGGCTCAAAACTGTTAGAACGTATCAATTCAAAAATTTCTTCAGGAGACCAAAGACCATATTCTTCAAGCGATTATATTAATGATGAAGACGATGATGAAACTGAAGCAGAAAAAACAAATGGCAACAATTTCTTTTCTGAGCAAGGTGAAAATTTCACAAGTGCTAATTCATTTGTAAAGCAAAATGCAAGTCAGTTAGATTTTGCGGACAACGACATAAAAATTGCCTGCAAAGTGTTTAACACTTATTTAATTATTGAGTGGGGAAACAACTTGTTTTTAATAGATCAGCACGCAGCTCATGAAAGACTAAAGTATGAAAAATTAAAGGCAGAATATGAAAGTGGAAACTTGGTTGTTCAGCCAATGCTTGTGCCATATGTAATCTCATTAAATCCAGAAGACGACCAAATAATAAGTGCAAACCTAAATGCAATCAGGTCAGTTGGTTTTGATATTGATGAGTTTGGTGATAGAACATACAAAATTTCAAGTGTTCCTGCAATAGTTTCAGATATAGATTTCAATAAATTTTTTGGAATGTTTTTAGCAGAAAAATTAGGCAAACAAAAAATAACAGAAGCCGAACTCATAAAAGATACTCTCATGCAAATGGCTTGCAAAAGTGCCATTAAAGGTGGCGATGATTTAAGTAAGGCAGAGGTATTTAAGCTGCTTAAAGATATGGGTGAAAACAACATAATTCTCTTTTGCCCACATGGCAGACCAGTTGTTGTTAGAATAACAAAAACAGAAATAGAAAAGTGGTTCAAACGCATAGTTTAAGCACTTTTTCACTAAATTTAAGACAATTTTGCGTTTTTTTAAAATTGTTTTAATGTTTTGGAGGATGATATGATTGATGAAAATGCACTTAAAATAGTAAATGATGCAGAACTAGAGTGCAGTGAAATTTTTGAAAAATTAAGTGAGATTTGTCTGCATAATCAAGACAAAATTTTAGAAAGCTTTAAAGAGGCAAATGTAAATCTTTCAGACATAGCCTCATCAACAGGCTATGGAAATGATGACAGAGCAAGGGGAAAGCTGAGTGAGATATATGCAAGGGCTTTTGGTGCAGAAAGTGGAATAGTAAGTCCACTCATTTCCAGTGGAACTCATGCGCTTACCATTGCATTGTTTGGGCTTCTTAGGCCAAATGATATAATGTTTTCTGTAACAGGAAAACCATATGACACTCTTTTAGATATAATTTTTAAAGAGGGCATTGGTTCACTTAAAGATTTTAAAATTGGCTATGAGGACACAGAACTTAAAGACAATGATTTTGATATAGAAGTTATAATTTCAAAACTAAAAGAACTTAGTCCAAAACTCTTATACATTCAAAGGTCAAGAGGCTACACATCAAGAGAGTCGCTTTCAGTTGAAAAAATTGAAAAACTAATAAAACAAGTCCGCAAAATAAATAAAGACATTATTATTTTTGTAGATAACTGCTATGGTGAGTTTGTTGAAACAAGAGAACCTTGTAATGTTGGGGCAGATGTCATGGTTGGTTCACTCATAAAAAATGCTGGTGGTGGCATTGCGCCAACGGGTGCATATATTGTAGGAACAAAAAGTTGCATAGAGCAAATTTCTTCAAGATTCATAGCACCAGGCATTGGTCTAGAAATTGGTTCATATGCTGGCAGTTACACGCCATTTTTCCAAGGTGCATTTTTAGCTTCTCATGTGGTGCTAAATGCGTTAAAGGGAAATATATTGCTTGGCAAAATTTTAGATAAACTAAAAATAAAATCATTTCCAAAGTTTGGCGATATGCCTCATGACATTGTAAGAACAATAGAGTTTGGTGATAAAGATAAACTAATTGAGTTTTGCAGAATCATTCAAAGGCTAAGTCCAGTAGACAGTGCAGTGGTTCCATATCCGTGGGATATGCCAGGCTATAATGATCAAGTAATCATGGCAGCTGGAAGTTTCATTCAGGGTTCATCCATAGAGCTCTCTGCAGATGGTCCAATCCGTGAGCCATATAATTGTTATATGCAGGGTGGCTTAACCTATGAACACTTAAAGCTAGTTGCCATAGAATTTGTGAAAGCATTTTATAATTAAAAATTTCATAAATAATAGTTAAAACTCATACATTTTAATATGAGTTTTTTTTATGATTTCTTAGATTATTTTAAAGTAAATGACCTAAATGAAAAAGTCAGTGTTTTTGCTGTGCTTGGCACAGGCATTGTAATCATGGGCAAGTTTACAATTATCAATCTAGATCCAGAAGTTGTTGAATTAAAAAGTGGAAAAACATTTATATCAGTTCATGGTCAAAATTTAGAGGTTAAGTCCATTGCAAGGGGCGAAGTTGTTTTAACAGGAAAACTTATAAAGGTTGAAACAGGTGAACAAAAATGAATCAAGTTCAAGTAAAAATTTCAGGTTTAAACTTGCCAAGGCTGGTCAATAGGCTTGTTGCAAAAAATATTTGTATTAGAAATTTAGTTACTAAAAAAAAGTATATAAAATTTTATATAGAAGAAAGCGAGCTTTCCAAGCTAAATGAAATATGCAAGAGTGAGCATAAGTTCTATATAATATTAAAAAGAAAGGGTTTAAAAAATTTCTTTATTAGGTTGCCATATTTCTTGGGCACAATTTTAGCTCTCATAATTTCATATGCCTATATCTTCAGCATAAGTCAAATAGTAATAAATGTAAATTTAAACTTTCGTTCAGAAATAGGTTATGACCTAGCAAAGGTCAAAAGGGTATTATCCGAAAATGGAATAACCTCAGGCATGAATAAAAACAAATTCACATCAGCCGAACTAGAAAGACTGCTTATGCTAAGTGTTGATGACATTGAGGGTTGCTCAGTAAAATATTCTGGTGGAAATCTAAACATTTTAGTTTATCCTGCAAAAATGGAAATCTCAAATAAAACAGAAAACCTATATTCAAAATATGATGGCGTAATTATAAAGGCAGAGGCACACGTTGGAAATTTAAAAGTAAAGGCAGGACAAATTGTTAGAGTTGGCGATATGCTAATTGAAAACATAAATGGTGCTCAGGGAGAAATTAAGGCGAAAGTATATTTTACTGCCACTCAAATATATAATGAAAATCAACAAGAAACAATTTACACAGGCAACTATGTTGTTGAAAAGAAATATACAGTTTGCAACAAAATTTCATTTAAAAGGTCAAAACCATGCACTTTTTCACAGTTCACAACAAAAAAATGCGGTTTTTACTTAAATACAAACTTCTTTTTACCAATATACTGTGAAGAGACAATTTATTATGAGGTGAACATAAAAGATAAGTTTGTGCCTTTTGAAGAAAATGAATCAAAAATAAAAGAGTCAACATATAACTCGGCTTTTTCAAAAATTCCTCAGGGGGCAGAAGTTGGACAAACCACATATTCAGTTGTGAGAGAAGGCAACTTTGTTCGTGTTGATTGCTTTATAGAAACAGAAATTAATCTTGTTTAACACTCATTAATTTGAGTGTTTTTTTATGTTTACTTTTTGCTTTAATTTAGTTATAATGATGGTATGAATAATTATATAGAAGTATCAGGAAAAATAAATAAGCGATATAAACAGCTTGCAGCTAGTGTTGCAGAAAATGTGCTTTGTTTAATGAAACAACCAGAGGGCTTAGAAATCGCAATAAAGTTTGTTTCAAAAAAAGAGATAAAAACAATTAATAGAGATTTTCGTAATATTGATAAGGTAACAGATGTTTTGTCATTTCCATCAACAAACATAAAGGCAGGAGAAATTTTAAAGTTAAGTCTGCCAGAAAATGAAATGCTTAAAACTCCAGAAGGAAGAATACACATTGGTGATATGGCGCTTTGTTATAAACAGTTAAAGTTGCAGGCCAAAGAGTATGGAAATAGCAATGTGGCAGAATTGAAAAAACTCATAATTCATAGTGTGCTTCATTTGCTAGGTTATGACCATATTAAAGATGAAGATTATAAAATAATGAAAAAGCAAGAAGAAAAGTTAGAAAAAAATATCAGCATAAATTTTTAAGGAGAACCCCATGTCATATAAATCAGGATTTGTTGCAATTATAGGAAAACCAAACGTAGGAAAGAGCAGTTTGGTAAATTGCCTTGTTGGAGAAAAGGTTTCAATAACCAGCCCAAAGGCACAAACAACAAGAAATAGAATATTTGGAATAAAAAACACAGAAAATTATCAAATTGTGTTTGTTGACACCCCAGGGGTTCAGCACACAGAGAGCAAGCTTGGTGAATATATGACCAAGGCAACAGAGGGTGCAACAGCAGGCGTTGATGTAATTGTTATTGTGTTAGATGCCTTAAGAATTGGACAAGAAGATTATCTGCTTATAGAAAAATATAAAAATGTTAAGTGTCCGCTTGCCGTGGTAATAAACAAAATAGAGCTAACAAGTTATGAAAAATTATATCCAACACTTGCAAAGTTAAATGAATATAAGTTTATAGATAAGTTTATCACAACTTCAGCATTAAAAAATAAAAATGTATCAGAGCTAGAAGAATATATTGTTCAAAACATTTCAGAAGGTGAGCCATATTATCCAA
>CAOJFR010000035.1 GCA_948434855.1 uncultured Clostridia bacterium
AGAGAGCAACGATGTTTGTGTTTGAGGTTGCAGTTGAAACGAATGGTCTGTATAACTCTTTTGTTTGACAAACAAGATTTGACCATGTTTCAGTTGTTTCGTTATAATATTGAGAATACCAACCAGCAAAGGTATATGCCTTGGAGATTTTATTTCTTGCGAGCAAGCTTTCAAAGGTTTCTTCATACATATTTAAGTCTGTTGAATCTGCAACAATATAAACTGTTCTAAAGTCACTAGAATAAATATAAATTGAATTTCCTACGAAGCAATAATAATAAATATCTTCTTGTCCGCTTAACACAAGGTATTCAACAACTGTGTTTGCTCCTGAACCTGAGGTTTGAGTGATTTTATCAATATAATTATTATTAAGCGAAGCTGAACTAGCATATCTTGTTCTTAAACCATTCCACAAAATTATTGTGTTTTCAGCAAATGATAGGTCGCCATATGATGCTAAGTTAAATTCATTGTTAGAATTTTTGTCATATAGAGCATTTTCAATCTCGCCATTTGCTTCATGAATGTATCCAGTTATGAACTTTTGAGTTTCTGAATAGCCATCAACATAAAGAACAGGGTTTTCACTTAAGTCTTGTTTTTTTGCTGAACCGATATATGTCATTTCGCCAAGGCTTGAAGTTACGCCACCAGCAACATAAATTAAGTCATCTAAAATAAAGTATGGGTTATCTTTGAAGTTGGTTGTGCTATTAATATAAAACTCATCGCCTAAACCGCATGAACCCATATTTGTTGGGTTGTTAATGCTATCAATAATTGAAGTTGAAACGCTAAACTTGTAGATTTTTACAGCTGCAAGATTGATATAGTTGATTCTTCCACCGGCGAATGGTCCGCCATTTTGATAGATTTTTGAATATGGATGAATGAATACTTCAGTTGCAATTTGTTCGCCATTTATTTTGCTGTTAGAAATAGTTTTTGAAGCTATTTTTGAAACATATGTATAGAAAATTTGATTTACTGAAGAAAGTGTATGGCTTGATATGTTATTTAAGTAATCTGAATATGTCTTTTCACCTTGAACATCATCAATATTTGAAGCACTATATTCTTTATAAACTTCAAAATATGATTCTGAAAGGAGAAGGTATTCAATCTTTACTGCATCTTGAACATATGTTGCAGCATATATGATTTGATTAAGCTTTGTAATAAATTCTGAAATGCTTGCAAACTTTTCATATTGAAGATTGGTTATTACGGACTTTGTGTAGTTTGTGAGAACATTTGCAAGAGTTTTATTTCTTGAGATTTCATCAACTTTTAAATTTAAAATGCTATTAATTAGATTGTTTCCAACATAAATATCGCCTGAAGTTGTCATGCAATAATTCATATTTTGAAGTGTTTCTATATCTATATTTCTGTTGTTTGCATCTTTAATTTGAATGCTTCTTAAACCATCAACTTTTCTTAAAATTTCTGTGATATAATTTATTGCTTGATAGTAGTTTTGAGTTACAGACCTTGTGCTTTCAAACACATAAATTCTGTTGAACAAATCTTCAATGAAATATTTGAAAGCATTAAATTTATCAAGGTTTGTTGAAGCATTATTTAAATATTTTGAATAGTTAAACTCATAAACCTTTGAATTTTTATTTAAAACAACCTTTGAGTTTGCATTTAGAGAGGTGATATAGCTTGTTAGGCTATTTCCTGCATTCTCTAAAAGCCAATAGTAAAGGCTATCAGCCATATATTTTGAGAAGCTGACAGTTTTTGAACTGGTTTCTGAAATGATTTTATCAAAGGCAATTTTGAGTTTTAATGATTTGCTGCCCAATGAAACAGTAATATAATTATTCTTTGCAATATTAATATCATTTGCATAAGAAGTTTTTGTGCCCAATGAATTTTTTGCTGCAAGATACATATCAAAGAATGAATCATAATAGTCTATTGCTGAACCTGAAAGAACATCTGCTGTTATGTTTCTTGATTTGTCTGGATGCAAAATGTATTCAGGGTTTTCATTTCCTGCAGAAAGTGTTGGATATGAAGTTTGTTCCATATCTTTGCTGAGAGTAACTTTAAGCACATAGAACACATATTCAAGATAATCATCTTTTGATGCATCAGTCATTTTTGATTTGTCTGGCTCAACAAGAAAATTTACAACAAGATTTGCATCAAGACCTAACGAGTGAACTGAAAGCTCTTGGTCTGCCTCTACTCTGATTAATAAGAATAGGGTGGTGCCTGCATCAAAGTAATAATTTTTGAGTGACAAAATGTTATTTCCTGTTGGATACATAGCATAAGCGTTCTTTTCAAACGAGCCATTGAATTTTGCATTTGTATTGGCAACTGTCTTTCCACCAAAAAGTGAAAGGAAGTTGTTTATTGAAGTGTCGGTATAGTAAGACTCTAGGTATGATTTGTCTGAGTTTGCAGCATAGTCAAATAGAGTTTTTTCTCTAACTTGTCCAACTGATTCAAAATTATGTGTTTTTTTGCTTACATTGAATGGATAGGTTGTGTAGCCACCATCTCCATCAGGGAAACCACCACCAAGATAGTTTTGGTTGAAATAACTTCCATTAACGCCAATAAGTGGAGTGTCTTGCTTTATATCTCCGTTTGAGTTTGTTCTGATATCTGTCTTTGAGTCATCTTCATTATAATAGTATAAGCCCTCAATAGAAATACCTGAATCATTTTCAAGCTCATTGAATATATAACTTTGATAAATTTCTGTAAACTTTGCAACCACTCTTATGTTTGCGTGAACGCCATTAATGTAAAGGTTTTCACCTTCAACATAATAGTTGCCAGTTTCCATGGTTTTGTAATATGAAATATCATAGCTTAAGGTTGAATTGTTCCAGCTAAATAATGCATAAACTGTTCTTCCATTAAAAGTGTAAGTTATGCTATTCATCTTAAACAAGCCATCTTTTATTTTTGTGCTTGTTGTGTCAACTTCATTGTTATCATCATAAGCAACAGAGAAGGTGACAGCATCATAATAACTCATATATCCAATATAATGGTCATTCCATAAATCGGAAATTGAGTTTCTTCTTACAGCAAAGCTTGAAAGCTCTACTGGTCTAGTGTAGTCAGAATCAAAATACAGATCATTCATTGAACTGTTTTTTGCATATACTTGAACAAAGTTTGGAGTGTATAGAGAAGAGCCTAGGTTAGCGAAAATTCCACAGTAATTTGAAATTATGCTATCTGGAATTTTTTCACCATTATTTGCAAATATTGCAGAAACTGAGCTTGTGCTGTTTGTTCTGTTTAAATTTGCCATTTGATAGCTATATTTATAACTTGTTCCATCTGGATAATATCCATTTACATTTGTTGAAATGGTTGAAATCAAGGCTGAATCTAAAAATTCAGTTTTTATAATTTCGTCTTTATAAATGGCTTCTTGCTCTAATTTTTCATCAGAAACTTTCCAGCCATAGGTTGGGTCATACTTAACAAGATACCAGCCCTCAAACCTATATCCAGTATTTGGAGTTGCTGTTAAAACAAGATTTGATTCTCTATCATAATAACTTGTTTTGAATTGTAAGCTTGAATATACGTTTCCGTTTTCATCGCTATATAAATCACCACTATTAAGGTCGTTTGCTGTGTTTGTGTAATATGAGCCAGTGAAGTTGTCTATTGCTTCATTAGACCTTGCAACATTGAATGGCTTTTTAACAAGTTTTCCAATAACATTTTCACTCTTTAATATCTCTGAAAGCGTTACTTTGATATTTTTATTAAATCTAAAGCTGATAAGCTTAAACACTACAGATCTTCCAGCTGAATCATCTGTGCTCAAAATATAATAATTATTATTATAGAAAGTTACTCTGTAGTTTGTTTTTGATGATGAATTGTTATCATTTCTTGAAGTTTTTTGAGAATATGAAAGGACATGAGAGATGTCTTTATAACTCTCATCAGTTACTCTTGAATAAATGAAGCCACCATCTACACTTCTAAATTTTAGAGCTTCATAATGAACGCTTTGTAGTGAACACTTTTTGTCGCCCTTTGAATTGTAGTTGAAAGTGTAGTAGCCTTGTCCTGCATTTGTTACAGCAACAAGACATGGTTGATTTTCTTTTAAAACACCATTATTGATGCTTATTATGCTTGTTTTGGTGAGTTTTTCACCAGTGAACTCTGCAAGATAATATCTGGTTGAAATGGTATCATTATAGTAGAATAATATATAAGATTTTTCACTATTATTTTTGTAGTTTGGACTAATTGATAGTGGGGCATAGATAGGTGAGTTTCCATAGAATTTTCCTGTGAAATATAGGAAAGATTTTGTGTCAATTGCTGAATAATAGAAATTATCTTTATTTTTATTTGTGTATTCAATGAAATATAAGTCTTCTTCGTGATCGTTTTCATCAATGCTTACTGATGGAGTTGATGAGCTGTTTGAAATTGAACCACCAACATTGATTGAACCATTATTGATTGCTGTTGAAGTTAGCACTGAATAAACTTTTTCGTATACTGGCAAGAAAACATAATAGCCAGATGTGTCTGTTTTGAATCTGCAAATTGCACTATATCTGTCATCACCAAGAGTTTTTTCAGTGATTTCGGCATTATAATACATATATTCAGAATTTTCTCTTGTGTATACTCGCCATTCTTTTAATCTGTAGAAAATGTTACCATCAAAGCTAATTAATGGATTTGCAACCAATACTACTGCTTCTGTTTTGCAATCTAAATAAACATTTTGAGTGTCAGCATCATTTAATATTGAAATTGCTTTATCAAACCAATATCCTTGGAATGAAGATGTGTCTAAATCATCTTTATTAACTTTATATGCTGTTGTTAATCCGGCAACAACAAGTTCTTCTGTGTTTACATCTGAACTTGGTGAAGAAATGTTCACTTCAAGACCATTTAAACCATTGCAAAGTGTGTTGTCTTCGCTATTAATTTTGTCTGAAGTTACATGGATGATTCCATTGCTATCTTGATAGTAAGTGTGAATATCAAAGTATGGAACATTATCCATTTGTGATGTTGAAGATTTCCAAATAGCAACATTATTTTCATTAACTTTTGAAAATTCACCATTTACTAATCTATAAATTGGATCATAGTATGTGTAGTTTCCATTAGCATCAACTTTTGCTGCATCAGAGAAGAATATGTCGCCAGAAGCATCATTGTCATTTGCGGCACAATCTGTAATTTTTAAATAGTTTGAATAAATTGCATAGAGGTTGTTTCCATCTAAGATTAAACCATAATATGTTTTTTGCTCTTTATCTGAAAGATTTCTGTATTCAGAAAGTGTCAAATAAATTGAGCCATATCTTGATGTGTCAATGTCCTTTATTGTGTTATAGTATTTATTGTAAGTGATATGCTCTAAGACATTTCCACCATAAATTACTTTTCCGCCATCTTGAGTGGTTTTGCCAATATATCTATAGCTTGAGAATGGCTTAAATGTTGTTTTGTCAACAGCATAATACAAGTTATCAATATAGTTATTTGAAAGCAGGTTGTTTATGGTGTCTTTAAATGTGATGGTTGAGAAATCAGTGATTATTGATGAAGAATCATCGGTTGAAGCACCACCATTTAAAACTGCATCGCCGAAAATTTCAGCGTAGAAGCCATTATTGATAGCAATAGAGAAGTCTATGTTTGCTTCAACGCCTTGCTTATGATAAACATTGAAAACAAACATTGAATTTATGTATGGAATGCCATCAATGAGTGTAACACCTGGGAAGCCCTCAGTTACATTATCTTTAACAGTATAGTCAACAGGGTAGTAGGTTGAGATGTCTGTGAGCGGAGAATTGTTTGAAACAGATATTAATGTTGAGTAGGTTGGAAGAATTGTTGATGAACTATCTGTGTTGCTGATTACAAATTTTCCAAATAGTGAAACTAGTTTGCTTGAATCTCCAGCCATAATTGCATAGTGATTTGAGTTTCCAGTTTCTATTTTTTTGTCTTCAATAATTGAGTAAACTTCATGCTTTACACCATCAATTGTTGCAACATAGCCTTGAGTTTGTGTTCTGATTAAGGTTATTTCTGATATGTTTCTTCCTGTTGGCATATATTGAACAAAAGCATTTTTGTTGATAATTTCAACAATTTGATCATTATTGTTAACATAGGCTAAAAGTTTGAAGCTTGTTGTTGAATAATAGGTTGAACTTGGTCTTATTTCAACAGTTTTGCTACCTTCGTTATAATAATAATTTAGCTTAGTTGCATTATTTAATACGAAGTTTCCATTTTCAAATTTAACATTTGAATATTCATATAAGCCACTATTATCTTTAAAGAAGAATGTTTTTCCTGAACTTACTGAAGAGCCACTAACTGGGTCTAAAACAAATTTAACAAGATTAACTTCAATGTTCTTTCCACTAATTGAAACAGTGTTTTTCATTGAATTGATCTTTGCAAAAAGTTTTGCATCTGTGCTATTAATAATTTGATTTGTTGCTTTGTTATAAACAAGTGTTGTTGCAGTAAGGGCAGATGTGTTTCTAGTTTCAAAATATGGTTTTAGGCTGTTAGAATTTAACTGGCCATTAAACTTATATACTTTTCCAGTTTCAGTTGAGTTTTCATTATTTTCAACAAAATAGAATTCTCCATTATAGCTAAACAAGAAGTTTGCATCAAAACTGGTTTTTACAACAGAAACTCCACTGGTTTTGAAATTTTCTGTGGCAATAGCGTTTCTGATTGCAGCATCTGCAGCTGTTTCAACTGATGCATTAAAGTTTCCAGTTGCTGGGTTGTATTTATAAATATTTTTAACGTTAACTGATTGTCCTGAAATTGAAACTTTTACATAATAGTAAGCAGAATTATATGTGACAATGATTTTGCTATCTTCATATTTTCCAAACATGAACTGATTGTTTACAGAGGCATTGTTGCTTCCTATTGCAGCATAAAGATCAGCAAATGTAATATAGTTTCCAAGGTTATCAATTAATGGTTTTAATGCTTTTCTGGTTTCACCATTTTCTGTATATGTTCCTGATTCAACAAAACAATATCCTGCAAAGCCTTCACTTTCTGAACCAATATTAATTACATACATATTTACTGGAGCGAGAATTTGAGTGCCAATTTGCATTTGAAGGCTATATTGTAGGTGAATTGCAACAGATATTCTGTTGTTTGTGTTGTTATAGCTTGGATCATTAACTAGGTTGCTATCAACAAGATAACTGATTGATGAATTATATACAATTTTATTAGACAAAAGCTCCTCTGCACCAAGCAGGTAATATGATGTGTTTGATATTAAGCTTGAGCTTGCATTTGGTGAGTTTGCACTGATATTTGATACTATTGTATATTGTCCATTTGAGTTGAAGGTGTTTGAACCATCCAAATTTATTTTTACATAATCTTCATCTGAAATTAAATATCCATTTGATGAACCCACAGTGAAAGAGAGGTAGTTGACTACCACGTGATTTTCATCTTTAACACTTGCTGATAGGGTGTCTTTTCCATCAGCTTTTAAATATATCATTACACCGACATTTAAGTCTTTAACTAGTTCTTCGGTGTCTTTTCCTGCATATAAATAATATTTTGAGCCTTGATATTCAATGTATTTTCCATCATCTGAGTCAAACACTTCTGCAATAAAGTCTTTTGCAATGTTTGATTCTGAATTAGAAATATCTGAAATTGATGAGTGAGTTACATCTAAAACTCTGGTTGTAAACAATACATTTGTGTAAGAGCTAACTTCTGTCTCTTCAATGACATGCTCAACGCCATCACAATCAACATAATAGAAAGTGATTTCTTGATAAACCATTTCACCAGAATCTGATGGTGTTGGTTCTTGATAAATGTAAATTGTTGTTGAATCATATGTTTTTGTCTTTTCATTATATGTTCCAACTGGGTCAATATAATAATAATAATTGCTTACAATCTTTGCACCCATAACTTTGTAAAAATGTGATGAAGTGCTGATGTCTTTTCCTAAGAAAATTGATTTGTTTAATAACTCATTAAAGTTTGAAACTCCATAGCTGAAAGTTTTTACTTGTGAGTCATTTTCTGTTGTCAATTTTCCTATTGGAGTGGTGAAGAAATATTCTGTTGAATAAGTTCCATCATTGAAATATCTATTGCTTTCTATATCATAATAGCCATAACAAACTGAAGATTTTAAAGCATTTGTTGATGCGTTTAATACTTTTAAGTTTATTGAAATTGGATTTGTGCCTGAGATAACTAATTCTGATTTAGAATTGATTTCATAGGTTTTGAATGGAGAAACTGCTTCGCTAGAGAAGTCTGTTGACAAACAGAAATTATCATCATAATAAATATATGTATTTCTAGTTGAAACAGGGGAATAGCTATCATTACTATTTTTTGTATATAGAGTTAAAACTGTTCCAGCAACAAGGGGTTCATCACTATGAATGCTACCAAAATAATAGGTTTTATTTTCTATTGTAAATGAGTTTATGCCTGAATCTGTTGTTTCATAGCTTTGTTTTTTTGCAAGATAGCCTCTGTAATTTGAGCCTTCTTTTGCAATTAAATTATAGGTCTCAAACAAATATCCTCTTGGCATACTTGATGAGTCGCTAGACCTTAGAGTTACGGCATCATAATAAATATCAAAAATTGAATATTCTGTGTTTTTACCAATAAGCTTTATGCCTGAATCTGATGAGAAGTAGAAGGTTTTTAAGTTTCCAGTTATATCAATGTTTGAGTTTGTGAACATATAATCAGCAATTTCTGAATTTTTTGTTACATATTCACTTGTGTATAACTTGTTTTCACCTGAATGGTCTGAAACATAAATAAATTGACCATTAACTAGATATGCATCTAACTTCATGTTGGTTGCATAGCCATGTGCAACAATTGAAGTGTTTGTTGTTGCAAAATATCTGTTTGAATCTACAAAACCAGATTTTCCGGTTGAAATTGTTAAGCCTTTAAAGTTTGTTTCGCCTGAAGCATTGCTGTTTTTAGCAACAAAGTTATATACTTCAGTGCTTCCAGCCGCACCATATATTTTTGAAACTTTATTTGTACCAACAGCTAAACTAATTTGAGAATTATTTAAATCAACAATAATATTATGATAGTTATATTCAGTTACTGCATTAATTCCTACATGAAGCTTTAAGCTATCATCATAAATTTTGTAATCTTGAGTGCCAGTTAAGCCATTTACTGCTACAGAAAAGGCAATAGCCGTTCTAAACTCATTAGTTAGGGTTATTGTTTGTTTTTCTATATCTAAAGAGAACTTATCTGATATTGAAGTTGCAATTCTTGTGCAAGCTTGATCAACAAACAGGTCATCTTTATTTGAATCTAAGTAATATTTGTTTCCATTAGGATTAAGTTCTGTTGGAAGATTTATGACAAATCTTGTTAAAACAACTGAATTTTCTTTAAGTTCAAATGAACTTAAGCCAAGTGTTTTTACCAAATCACAATCTGTAACGCCAAACTTGTCTAGACTGAAATATTTTTCTGATTCATTTAAGAAGTAGGTTATGCCTTTATATTCAAAATATCTCTTTGTGAATGTAATTGAGTTTGCCGCCTCATTGAAAATTGCCTTATATCCAAAATTGTTTAAATCTTGCTCATCTGAGAAGGTGAGTGTTGAAATATTGAATTTTCCATAGAACTTTAGAGTTTGAGTAGAATCACTTGTATTTGTTTCATTAACAAGATAATAAATGACATTGTTGTAATTAAATGTATAGTAAATAATTCTTGAACCAGCATCTTCTCCTGGAACTTCATATTTTATGAGACTAAACCTATAATCTCTTGTTTGAAGACTTATATTTAGGTCTTCATTTTCAAGTGAAAGTGTATGGCTGAAAAATAGGCTATAGAAATACTTTTCTTTTTGAATTTTTGAAGCAGTTATAACGCTTGTTCCATCATCTAGCAAAGTTAAGCCATTATTTGGATCAAAGTATACAAAATCATTTTTAAATTTT
>CAOJFR010000036.1 GCA_948434855.1 uncultured Clostridia bacterium
AGAATGTCAAATAAAATTTTGCAAAAACGTATAATTTTTTAATTAAATAAAAAAACACAAAAGCATACAAAAATGTTTTATAATTTTGTTTTGCTATGTTATAATTAAATTGTATATGGAGGGATTATGTCTAACACTCAAATTGATGTAGATTTTGCCAGAGCTTGGGACAACAGCCAAGGCAGTTTTTCTATGAATGTTGCAAACCGCATATTGGAAAAAGCGGAAGAAAATAATATTAAAATTAGTTCAGCCCTAGATATTTGTTGTGGTGCTGCCAACTTATTAAATATTTTTCATAACAAGGGCATTAGCTGCGTTGGAACTGAAAGCAGACAAGGTATGATTGACTATTCTAAAGAAAAATACCCTGCTATAACTTTTGTTAAAACAGACAAAATGAGCGAGGTTCCAACAAAAAATAAATATGACCTTATAACCTGCAACCACGACGTTGTGAACTATTTTGAAAACTTTGATGAGTGGAAACAATTTTTTAAGGACTGCGAAAAACACCTTAACAAAAATGGTATGTTTGTTTTTGACTTTTACACAAAAAAGAAACTTGCAAACTGGAACGAAACAACTTTCTTTTCTTCTGAGTGGCTAGACTATATCACAGACGTTAAATCTGGAATTTATGACAAAACCAGAATTATTTATACCTATTATATTAATTATAAAAACTATGTGATTAAAACTAGAGATATTGTTGTTGAATGCTATTTTGAAAATGGCGAAATTTTGGAGGCTCTTAACAAGGCTGGTTTTAGAAAAGTTATGGTTGTGAATGAAAATTTAGAACCGCTTGAAAACACTGAATATGCCGACAGAATTCACATTGTTGCTATGAAAAAATAAGGAGAATTTTATGGACGAAATTTTTAACCAAACAAATCAGCCAATGGAAAATGAATCTGGTTTTGAATCTGATATAGCCAAAAATTTGGAAGAAGTTAACCCTCAACAAACTGAAGCTGAGCTTAATGAATCTGAAGCCGTTTTTGCACCAAGTGCACCAGAAGCTGAAGAAGAAATTTCACTTAGCGAAGATGCAGATTTTGCTATTGCTTGGAGTGAAAATCAAGGCTCTTATTCTGAAGGCATTGCAAAAAAAACTCTCAATTTTGCAAAACTTCAGGGGCTTAAAATTAACAGTGTGTTAGACATTTGTTGTGGCTCTGGAAACTTTTTGGCTGAAATGCAAGCTCATGGAAAAAAATGTACCGGAACTGAAATTTTGGATTCTTATGTTGAATATAACAAAGCCAAGTTTAAAAATATGGACTTTTATAAAACTGAAGGGCTTTTAGATTTTGACCATCTTGGAACATTTGACCTTATTTCTTGTAACCATGATGTTATAAACTTCCTCCCTACCATTGAGGCTTGGGGCAGATTTTTTAGAATGGCTTACAGACACCTTAACAATGGCGGAATTTTGATTTTTGACTATTACACAAAAAGAAAACTTTTTGATTGGAACGAAGTTGTTTATGATGAAAATGAAAGGCTTGATTATATTCGCAATATTGTTTCTGACGGCAAGTCAAGCACAACAATTTCTGATATTTATTACATTAGACTTAACCCAGAAACTTCTCATGAAATTTCTGCAATTGACAGACAATATTCTTTAAACAACTATGACGTTAAGTTTAAAAGAACCGAAAACACCAACACTGAATATTATTTTGAAAACTCAGAAATTTTGGACGAAATTAAAAAGGCTGGCTATAGATATTTAATTACAACTGATTCTAACTTTACTCCAATAAAAAGCATTGAAGACCAAAACAGACTTCATGTTATTGCAATTAAAAGAGAACAATAATTTTGCAATTTAAAAAGAGCCAACATGGCTCTTTTTTTTATAACATTATTAAATTTATCTTTAAAAATTTTATTTATAACAGCTTTTATATAACAAAAATATAACATTTTTATAACAAGTTTATAACAAGTTTATGACAAGTTTATAACATCTTTATAACAAGTTTATAACATCTTTATAACAAGTTTATAACAACTTTATAACAAGTTTATAACAACTTTATAACAAGTTTATGACAACTTTATAACAAGTTTATGACAACTTTATAACAAGTTGAGATTTATTTTTATAAATTTGCACAAAAAAATGAGACTAATCTTTACCTTAAAAAAGTTAAATGTCTCATTTTTTTATTATTATTTTTTTCACTAATTTATCTTACTGATTTTGCAGTGTTGATAAAGCCAAGGAATAATGGATGTGGCTTGTTTGGACGTGACTGATATTCTGGCTCATATATGCAGGCAATAAAGAACGGATGACTTGGAAGCTCTACAAGCTCAATAAGTTTGGTTTCTGGATTCATTCCAACCAGCTTTAAGCCTTCTTTTTCAAACTGCTCTGAATATTTTGTGTTAAACTCAAATCTATGTCTATGGCGTTCTAAAACAACTTCTGCCCCATAGAGTTTTGCTGAATTTGAATTTGGGTCTAAAGCACACTTATGTGCACCTAAGCGAACAGTTTTTGAACCCATTGCAAGTTTCTTTTGCTCTTCCATTATATCTATAACTGGATAATCTGTGTTTGGGTCAAACTCTGTGCTATTTGCTCCGCCAAAGGCAAGCATATTTCTTGCAAACTCAACCACTGCTAGTTGCATTCCTACGCCAATGCCAAGATATGGAATTTTATATTCACGAGCATATTTTATTGCTAAAATCATGCCGTTAATCCCTTTGCTTCCCCAGCCCGGTGGAACAATGATTCCCTTTGCACCCCTAAGCATTTTATCTACGCCATACTCTTCTATATCTTCTGCATCAACAAGCTCTATTTTTGCCTTAACCTTATTGTATATGCACGCATGCTCTATTGCAGCTTCTATTGAATGATAGGCATCTGGAACCTTTGTGTATTTGCCAACAATGCAAATTTTGAGTTCTGGATAATTCTCTTTATAATTATTAACCATAAGCTGCCAAGATGTGAGATCTGCTTTTGGAAGGTTTAGCTTAAACTTTTTAACTATAAGCTCATCTAAGCCCTCTTTTTGCAAAATGATTGGAAGCTCATATACTGTTTCTAAATCTTTATCTTGAATAACACACTCTGGACCACTAAGCAAACATCTTGAAGCTATTCTCTTTTTTGTTTCAAGCGAAATATTTAAGTTTTTTATTGTTCTACAAATAACTGCATCTGGAACAATGCCAAACGATGTTAGTTTTTCAACTGAAGTTTGAACTGACTGAACTTTTGTTTCTCCAGTGGCTGGCATATATGGAAGCCATTCTGTGTGCATTACAAACACACTATCTTCTCCCTTATCAAGCTTTAGCTGTCTGATTGCCCTGTAGTATATTCCAGAATCATAGTCATTGATTGTTCCACCAATTTCTATTATTACAACATCGGTTTCTGGAGCATCTAATGCAAGCATGAAGTTTGTGACTTCGTTTGTTATGTCTGGCACAACCTGAACTGTTGCACCAACATATTTTCCTAGTCTTTCTTTATTGATTACTGAAGAATATACTCTGCCTGCTGTTATGTTGTTAATCTTGCCAAAGTTTTCATCTAAAAATCTTTCATAGTGACCAAGGTCTAGGTCGGTTTCTCCGCCATCCTCTGTGACAAAAACCTCGCCATGTTGATATGGACTCATTGTGCTTGGGTCTACATTTAAATATTGATCAAACTTTTGCATGGTTACTTTTAAACCACGATTTTTTAAAAGCCTTCCCAGTGCAGCACTGACAGTTCCCTTTCCTATATTTGAAACTATTCCGCCAGTGACAACAACATATTTACTCATAAATTTTCTCCATTTTTGTTTTTACTATTTTATTATAGATAATTTCAGTTTCTTGGTCAATTAAAATTTGTGTCTTGACCTTTAAATTGCAGATTTTTAGCATTTATTTTTGTTTTTCAACATATTCTCTGTATGCACTCATTATTTTTTCGCCTGTTTCTTCAATTGTTAGATTGGTTGTGTTTAACACTAAATCATAAGACTTTGGATTGCAATTATTTATGCCATAAATCATCATATATCTTTCATTTTCTAGATTCCAACGCTCGTTAAGCGATGCCCTTGCTTCTTCTCTTGAAAGTTTTACAATTTCATCTGTTCTTCCAGAATTTATCAATCTGCTAATTTGCTCTTCTTCATCAATATCCAAAAACACCTTAAAAGACTTTGGTATGAAATGCCAAGCTGTTCTGCTGTCAAAAATTATGTTTTTATTTAAATCTCTTTTACCAATTCTTTCAATCTCTTCATCGCAAAGCTTGTCTATTGAAATGTCTTTTTTTCTATTTAGTTCTAAAATATCTATTCCTCTTTCTGTTGCTATTTTTCTGAAAAGCTCGCCACCAGAAAACTTTGTAAAATCATAATTTTTAAGAATGTATGCTACGGCTTCACCCTTTCCGCTGCATGGCTTGCCTGTGATTGTTATAATCATATTTTCTCCTTCATAAGTGATTTTAATTCATTTAAATATTTTTCAAATAAATTGAATGCAAAGCTATAGGTCTCTTCACTATTAATGTCTATTTCTGCCCTAAGCAATGACTGCTGTGGTGGAAGCGACCCGCCAAGGCTTAAAAAGTTTTTATACTTTTCTCTATACTCTCCACTTTTGTCATTTATAATTTTATTTGCAACTGCAGATGCTGCAATGAAACCCGTTGAATATTTATATAAATAATAGTCTCTGAAAATATGCGACTTTCTTTGCCAATCATATTCATAGCCTTTTGTGAGCACTACGCTGTCACCAAAATATTTATCACACAATGATACAAATTTTTTATTTAGGTCTGTTGCAGTTATTACTCCGCCCTGCCACAAACTATCATGAGCATATTGCTCAAACTCTGCAAGCATTGTTGAGTTGAAAACATTTAAATAAAATGTTCCAAGAAAATCACAAATTATCTGCATTTTTTTGCGAGCGTTTTTCTCCTTTTTAAGCAGATGATTCGTTAGCAAAATTTCGTTTGTGAGCGATGCAACTTCTGCAACAAAAATTGTGTAGTCTGCCTTTGGATATGGCTGAGCAGCACACGAATAATATGAATGCATTGCGTGACCAAACTCGTGTGCAATGGCACTCTTCCAATAGGCTGTGCCATCATAGTTTAGAAGTATGTATGGATGACAAGTGTAATTGCTTATTGTGTAGCCACCACTTGCCTTATTTTCTCTTGGAAATGCATCTATCCAGCCATCGTTTAGTGCCTTATCAAACATTTCTTGATAGTCTGAGCCAAGCAGCGAAAATGACGACCTTATGTCACTTATTGCAGATTCGTAATCTTCTGAAATGGTCTTTCCCTTTAATGAGGCACTTATGTCACTGGTGTAAAAAGAATTTTGCTTTAAAATTTGTTTTTTTAGTCTGAAAAACTCCCTTAATAGCTCCACCTTTTTGCTGACATATTCAATGTTTTTTAGCATGATGCTGCTTTCAACTTCTTCGTAGTAGGTTTCCATTTCTAAACAGGAACTAAAGCCCCTTAAAGCTGCAACAAAATTGTTGTGCTTTATATGAGAAATGTATAGCCCTGCATAGGTCATGTTTAGCTTGCCATATTCTGCAAGATAGGTTTCCATGACCTTTTTTCTGAACTTTTGATTTTCACTTTTAAGCAGCAAATTATAGTTGCCCGTTGAAAGCTTAATTTCTTCTCCCTTATCCGTGACAACTGTGCCATGATTCATTTCTATGTCGCTTAACATATCATAAATTTCATCTGACATTGAAAAGCCTGAAATTGTGGCAAGCATTGACTCTTTTTCTTCAGGAAGTGTATGTTTTTTGCTTCTTAGCAAATAGTCTATTGTTCTGCTATATGCCTGAAAATCTGGTTCTCTTTTTAAGCCATTTAAAAACTTTTCGCTTAAGCTTGCAAGCTCTGGCTTTACAAAAGAAAGTTTTTCTGACAACTTAACAAAAAAGTTGTTTATTAGGGCATGATTTTTTGATGCAAGCTCATCTTTTGCATTATCATCATGCTTTGTATGCACATATACTGCCATTTTTTCTAGAATTAGCGAGAACTTTTCATCGGTTTGAAAATATCTTTTTAATGTTTTTTTATCCGCTTTTTTTAGCTTACCCTTAAACTTGCAAAGCGTTTCTAGCAGTGTCTTTGTTTCTTCAAGGTCGCTAAGCAAATCTTCATTTGAGCTATATAAATCACACAAATTCCACTTGGTTTGCATTGAATTTCTCCTATTATAAGCAGTATACTCTATTTTTGTTATTATTGTCAAAACAAAAAGATAGGATACTTCTCCTATCTTTAAGTTAATTGCCCTTTTTCATTGTTTCGTCTTTGGAAAACAGCCTTGTTCTTCTGATGATTAATTGAATAAGCATCCAGATTCCTGCAAGCCCGACTAAGGCATACAAAATTCTTACAAACACCCCTGCTCCAAATATCCATGTGAGAAGGTTCCATGAAAACACTCCAACCAAAAACCAGTTTAGTGAGCCAAAGATTATTATGCTGAGCGCAACTATATTTGCAATAATCATATAAATTTCTCCTTATATGATTATTTTTAACCTTTCTATCAATTTTTATACAATAAAAAAGACATAACTTTTGTTATGCCTTGCTCTTTAAATGAATCCTCTGTATATTGTGTGCAATATTAAGAACAAGATTGTTACTACTAATATTAAAACTGCATCTATTATTGTGAGAAGTTTTATCTTTCCCTGAAGTGTTGCACCTTTGTTTCTGTTATAAAAGGTGTTTGTTTGACCTGATATTGCAGATATTCCATTTTGATTGCTCTTTTGCATACACACAAACACTATCATTGCTATGGCTAGCACTGCTAGAATGCATATTAAAACTATCTTTATTATTGGAAATGAGTTTTCTACCCATGGAGCAACCGCTTGATTGGTTTTATCATCTGACGCAGCAGCACTTATTAAGCTTGTGATATTTTCTAACATAAGTCCTCCAAAACAAATGAATTATATCATAAATTTTGTTTTATTTCAAGTTAAATATAATAAATTGTTAGCAAAATTATAGCAATTAATGACGCAATAAACAAAAATATAATAAATAACTTAACATTTTTGTTTTTTGGAACAAGTTTGTTCTTTACAACGGAATCTAGCAAAAGCATGAAAACTATTACCGCAAAAATTGATACACCAATTATGGTGAACTCTTTTTCGGCTTTTGTTTGCTCTAACAAAAGATTAAGAACGCTGAGCAGCATTGCCATACTTTATCCCCTACTTTCTGCAATTTTTATAAATTCTTCCGCACTTAAACTTGCTCCGCCAACAAGCACTCCGTCAACTTCTGCAAGTGATAAGATTTCTGCACTGTTTTTTGGATTTACACTTCCGCCATATAGCACACTTACACTAGCATTAAATTTTTCAGAAACAATTTGCTTTATATAACTATGTGCCTTAACAATGTCTGCACTTGTTGCAACCTTTCCGGTTCCGATTGCCCAAACTGGCTCATAGGCAATGATTATGTTTTTTAAATCTGTTATGTCTGCAAGCGATTCGGTCACTTGTTTTTTTATTACAGACTTAAATTTTGGTTTTTCTTCTAGGGTTTCACCAACACATAGTATTACTTTAAGCCCAACTGCCTGTGCCTCTTTTACCTTTTTTGCTATGAACTGGTTTGATTCATCAAAATAATGCCTTCTTTCACTATGCCCAACCAAAACCATGCTTGCACCGGCTTCTTTTATCATGTTTGCAGAAACCTCGCCAGTATAGGCACCCTTTTCTGCATAATGACAATTTTGTGCCCCGACTGCAAAGGCATTTTTTGCACACCTTGACATTTCTGTTAACATGACCGAAGGAACACAAAGACCTAAGTTCTTTTGAGTTTTTGCGTTTTTCTTTATTGTTTTAACGTAAGCTGAAACTTCTGAAAGTGATTTATTCATTTTCCAGTTTCCAATTATGAGCTTTTCCATTTTTCACCTATTTTTTTGTTTTGGTTGTGGTTTTTGCAACGGTTTTTGTTGCAGCAGCAGCTTTTGGAGCAGCTGCTTTTGCTGTTGTTTTGGCAGCTGGTTTGCTGGCTTGTTTTGCAACTTCTGCCTTGTCTGCAGCAGTTTTTGCAACTGGTTTTGAAGAAGCTGTTTTTGTTGCAGCAGTTTTTGTTGCCTTTGATTTTACTGTGGTTTTTGGAGCTGGCTTTTTTGCAGCAGTTTTGTTGATGGTCTTTTTATCCATAGCTTCAAAATCTGGAGTTTTTACCTTTTTTGTGCCATCTTCTTTATCAAGCAACATTGCAACGCCTGGAAGAACTGAACCCTCTAAAAATTCTAGAGTTGCTCCACCACCAGTTGAAAGATGTGAAACTTTGTTTGCATAGCCAAGCTCTTGAATTGCAGCAACACTATCTCCACCGCCAACTATTGAAACCGCAGCAGATTTTGCAACTGCCTTTGCAACTGCAAGTGTGCCTTTTCTGAATTTTTTGAACTCAAAAACACCCATTGGTCCATTCCAAATTATTGTTTTTGCATTCTTTATTTCTTTTGCAAACAATTTTTGTGTTTTTTTACCAATATCTAATGCCTGAAAATCTTTATCAATTTTATTTGCATCCTGAACTTTACGCTTTGCGTTTGGTGAAAACTCACTTCCACAAACAACATCTATTGGAAGCACTAAGTTTACATTTAGTTGCTCTGCCTTTTCCATTATCTCTTTTGCAACGGCAACCTTATCTTCCTCAAACTTTGAGAAGCCTACACTGTAGCCCTTTGCAACTAAAAATGTGTTTGCCATTGCCCCACCAATTAATATTGTGTTGGCTTTGGTCATGAGCGCAGAGATTACGCCAATTTTGTCTGAAACTTTTGCTCCGCCAAGTATGCACACAAGTGGTTTTTCTGCGTTTTCTGTGGCATTTGTGAGTGCTAAAATTTCACTATCCATTAAAAAGCCTGCAACGGCTGGAAGGTGTCTTGCAATTCCCGCTGTTGATGCGTGAGCTCTGTGAGCTGCACCAAATGCATCGTTTACATAAATTTCTGCAAGCGAAGCAAGCTCTTTTGCAAAAGCATCGTCATTCTTTTCTTCTTCAGCATGGAAACGAACATTTTCTAGCAAGACAATTTCGCCCTCTTTCATGTTTGCTGTGAGCTCTTTTGCACTTGCACCAATAACATCGGTTGCCATTTTGATTGGTTGTCCCAAAAGTTCTTTGAGCCTTGTTGCCACATTTTTTAATGAGTATTTTTCTGTGAACACGCCCTTTGGACGACCAAGATGTGAACACAAAATTACCTTTGCATTTTGCTTAACCAAATAGTTGATTGTTGGAAGCGCTGCACGGATTCTTGTGTCATCTGTGATATTTCCACTCTCATCTAGTGGAACATTAAAATCTACTCTGACAAACACTTTTTTGCCAGTTACATTAATATCTTTAAAAGTTTTTTTCATAACCTATATTTCCTTCTATTATCTATTTCTAATTCTATATATGCATAACTTTTGCACACTATTATTATAATCAAAAAAAATATAAGTTGTCAAATAGTAACTACTTATATTTTGTAAAATTTATTAAATAAATCCTGCAATTTTTCAAGCACTTCTGATACGCTATTTAATTTTATAAGTTCTACTAATGCCTGCGAATTTTTGTAGCGACCACTAAGGTAAAACGCAAGGTGTGAACGCATATATTTAACCACATGACTTTCACTGTGGTGCTTTAGCATTTCGTTGTAATGAAACATGATTTGCGAAAGTTTGTTTACGTTTTCTGTTTTGCCAAAAACTAACTCACTGAAAATTTCTGGA
>CAOJFR010000037.1 GCA_948434855.1 uncultured Clostridia bacterium
GCTTTGGGAAATAATTTTGGCTTTGTTAACAGCACTCTTGTTAGAAATTATTGGTATTATAGATATCAAAACTATTATCTCTATTTTTCAGACGGTGGAGTTGACCATTATATTAGATATGACCAAGTTGCTAACAGATTTTATTATCTTGAAGACGAAGATAATAGCTTAGGAACTAAACATTATATTAATATTTATTCTACTGACATTAAAGACCCTTCATTTGTGGTTTATGCAGACCTTAATCCAGACACTAGCGGTGTTGTGATTAACAATGAACTTGACCTTGAAAAGTATATTTCTGAAAGCTCAGCCTTAACAAGGCTTTCTGTTGACAGCACAGAGTATATTTATAACCTTGATGGTTCTAGAATGTATGCTTATTTTGCTGAAAACTATTATGAAATTATGGAAACAAGGAACTTTGCATCTGATGATAGGTTAACTGCTGATGAAAAAACTCTTGTTTCTAAGCTTATTCCTAATGCAATTGGAACTAATGTTTCTGCAAAATATTATGTTAAGCTTGCTGGAAAAATTTACTTTATGATAACTTCTGATGGGGTTTCTGATTCAGAAAACTTGGCTGACAAGCTTTATGAATATTCTGAAAATGAAATGGGTGTTGGTGAGTTTGCCTTGGCAGATATTAACAGTGACGCAGCTATTGTTAACCTTGACAACTATTATTTGATGGTTGACGAAGACTTTTATAAGGTTGAGTTTGGCTCTGATATTGATGAATTTGGAACTAAATTTATTAATCCTTATAAGTATGTTAACACCTGCGTTGTTCCTGTTAACTCTAATGGAGTTAAGATTGAAATTACACTTTACTTTGATTATGAATCTAAACAATTCTATATAAAGTATGAAGACGGAGAATATAAAGATTTATTTACTGATGACATTATTCCTTCAAGCAGGGTTTATACGCCTGTTAACACCAACTATAATGTTTCTATTCTTTTTAACGATGAAACAAACAAGTGGGAATATGAATGCGTTAAAATTAAGTCACTTCCTAGCCCTAATATTGGATTCTGGTATAACAACAACTCTTATAGCTATATTGGTTATATTAAAATGCTTGAAAGTGATATTGACTATTTGGTTGATAAATCTATTAATGGAAATGATATTAACGGCAATCCTATGGACCCTAACAAAGAAGAGCACAAAGATCGTATTTATGATACGCTTTATAAGTATATTAACACCGTTTATGCTGACCTTTCAGATGCTGAAAGGGAAGATTTGCAGAATCAGGCTATTGATTATGTTAACGCTTACAAAAATGGTAAATATTATTTGAAATCTATTATTACCGTTAGCAAAGATGGGTATATTTATAAGGAAGGAACAAACATAATTGAATATATTGATGCTCTTATTACTTGCGTTGTTCCTATAACTATTAATGGCGTTCAGGATACTATTAACACTACCGTTAAATATAGATTTAGCATGATTGATTCTGAAACCGCTATTAATGACAGGATTCATGCGATACCTATTTATAACGCTAATGTAATTGAATATACCTCTGCTTCTATTAAAACAAGTGGAACACAGGTTAAGGTTGACATTTCTAAAATGTATGTTCAATATTTTGAAACTATTGAAAATCTTTATACCCAAATGTATGGAGTTAAGTATGGCGACTATTTGAAATTTGCTGTTTTAAACGAAACTCAGTTTAACTCTATGATTAAGTCTAAAAACTATCCTTCAGAACTTTCTAGCTTGATGAGTGATAGCAGATATGGTATTTGGTCTGAAAGTAATCCGGATGGCATTAGGGTGTTTGATGAGGCTAACTTTGTTTCTGAGGTTTCTGGTCAATTTGTTTGGGATTTGATGCCTATTGATTTTGATACTTATTTGGATGGAAAATATTATATTGTTGCTTATTATAACAAATCAGGACAAAATTATCCTGTTAGGGTGGCAGATAATACTATTTGTGTGAATAAGGCTTCTGGAACAATTTTGACAACCATTGTGTCAACAAAATCACAAAATAATACGCTTAGCATTTAGCTTGATGCTAGCGTATTTTTTTTGCGTTAAATTAAAAAATGTTTAAATTATTTTTAAGTGATTATAATTAATTTATGAATGATATTGAAAAGTTTGAACTTGATTTTAGGTTGATTGAACCTAAGCTTATTAAGAAACAAACAGCTGTTTTTAAACCAGAAAAACACTCACAAAATTTTTTGTTTGATGAGCTTGTTTTGAGTAAGAGCATTTCACTTAAAAACAGGCTTTTTTATGCTAATTTGACAGATAATTCTTTAGTTAAGGCTGATGGCAAAATTTCTGATGAGATGTTTGCTTTTTATAGAAAAATTGCAAATTCTGGTGTTGGCATGATTGTTATGGGAGGAGCGTTTGTTGGCAAAAAAAGCAAGCGAAATTCTAGAAAATATTTCTGTATAAACCATTCAGAAGAAGAGCTTGGTTTGCTTGAAAAATTTACTTCTGAAATTCATTCTTTTGGGACTAAAATTTTCTTTAAAATTAACTCTCATTTTGGAAGGGGAGATTCAAGAAATAAGCTGTTAAATTTGTTTGTGAGATCGGCAGGATTTAACAGTCCTATTGACTCTTTAAAAGTGCCAACATTAAGAATTTCTGATGGAACGCTAAATGCTCTTGTTAAGCAAACGGCAAAAATTGCCTCATTTGCAGACAAAACTGGCTTTGATGGATTGGTTGTTGACGCAAGTCTTTTTGGCGTTTTTGGAGAAATTTCTTCTTTTGAAATGAACAAAAGATGCTTGGGTTATTTTAATGAAAAAATTGATTTTATGAGAAAATTTCTTGCTCGCATTTCAGAAAATTTTAAAGAAAAAATTGTCATTTTTCAGTTTTCTTTTAGGTCTTTTATTGAAGAAATTTATGGGGCTGAAATTAAGAAAATTAAGACCTTAAAAAGCTTTGCTTCTATTAAAAATCAGGCGAAAATTTTTGAGTTTTTGCAAAAACTTGTTGAACTTGGAGTTGACGGATTTAAGTTTGAATTTGGAACCTTTGAAACTGAGTTTTTGTCTACTTTTAATGAGCTTGAAGGTGAAAGATTTTTGTATGATTTTTATGCTAAAATTAATAGTTTTTTTAAAGCGAAAAATATATTAAACAGGCATGGAAACAAGGTTGTTTTGATTTATCATGATAATATTAACTCTCTTTCAAGTTTAAGTAGTGTTTCTGAAGAAAATTTTGTTTTTGATATAAGCAAACAGATACTCTCTAACTTAAATTATTTAAATGAGTTTAGGCAAAATTTGCCGTACAAAACCTGCATTAAGTGTTCGCTTTGCAATTATGCTTGCAGAGAAGAAAATAGGCTGGGCTGTTCAATTAATCCTGAATTATTTGACAATTTGAAACAAACTGAAAAATTAAATGAAAAAATTGCAGTTGTTGGATCAGGTTATTCAGGGCTTTGTGCAGCAATTTATTTGGCTGAACGAGGAGCAAGCATTGACTTGTTTGAGGCTGAAAATAGTGTTAATTTGCATGGAAAGTGCAGAGAAATTTTTGGCTTTAATGAACCACTTAAAAACTTTAATAATTATTTGCAAAGTAGACTTAACTTTTTAATTAGCAATAAAAAAATTAATTTAATTTTAAACCACAAGTATGATGCCGCTAAAGAACCAATTCAGAAATATTCTTCGTTTGTTATTGGAACAGGTTTTCATGAAGTTTATTTAAATGTGACTGGGGCGGTATTGGAACACGTTAAGACGATTTTTGATGTGCTTTTGGATGAAAATTGTTTTGTGAATAAGAAAAATATTGTTATTTCTGCAAAAAGTGAGCTTTCACTTTCTCTTGCATTATATTTTTTGGTTAATGATAAAAATGTTAGCCTTATTATTGAAAATCCTGAAGAATTGATAAAAATGCCAAACGACAAGCTTACTTATTTTTTGTTTGAACTGAGAAAACATGGGTGTAAGGTTTTTGTTCAAGCTAAGCTTAAACGAATTGAAAATGATTTTGTTGAGCTTATTATTAATAACAAACTTATAAAAGAAAAATTTTCTACTGTTTTGCTTAATATTAAGTCTAAGGCTAAGTATAAATATGAGGCAAAAGCAAAGAGCATTGATTGTGATATGCTGGTTTATGAGCCTGATATTAAGCCAAACAACAAGCTTTTTTATGACCTTGTTATGAATAAATTTTCTGGAAGAATTTTTATGATTGGAAATGCACTTCAAAAGTCTGATATTGAAAATGACATAAAAACCGCTTTTTTTGTTTCAAAAAACATATAGGCTTGCTTGACATATTTTTCTTTGAAATATATAATTATAACATAAGAGGAAAATATGCAAAAATTATGTTGTTGTAACTGAAATGTTTTTTTAACCTTTATTTAAAGGTTGTTTTCAGTTGTCTATAAATTTTGGTGAGTAGATAACTGCTCACTTTTTTGTTTTTTGGAGGAAATAATGTCACTTTCAATTTATAATTCATTTTCTAGAAAAAAAGAGGAATTTAAGCCTCTTCATGAAGGCAAAGTTGGGCTTTATGTTTGTGGCCCAACAGTTTATGGGCCTCCTCATGTTGGTCATGCTAGGTCTTATGTTAATTTTGATGTGATTCGTAGATATTTTGAGTTTTTGGGCTTTAGAGTTAAGTATGTTCAAAATATTACTGATGTTGGACATCTTGTTGGCGACACTGATGATGGAGAAGACAAGATTGCGGCTCAGGCAGAAAAAGAAAATACTGATCCTTATGCTTTGGCGTATAGATATGAAAACATTTATTTTGAATACATGGACAAGCTTGGCATTAAGCGACCAACTGTGAGCGTTAGGGCTACGGGAGTTATTCCGGAAATGATTGATATGATTCAAAAGATCATTGACAAAGGCCTAGCTTATGTTACCGAGCAGGGGAATGTTTATTTAAAAATTTCAGAAGTTGAGGGATATGGAAAACTTTCTGGAAGAAAACTTGAAAACAGTGTTTCGGGTGAAAGAATTGAGATTGCTGGGGATAAACATAATCCTGAGGATTGTGCACTTTGGAAGAGTGCTGCTGGTGGGCATATTATGAAATGGAATTCTCCTTGGGGCGTTGGATATCCTGGATGGCATATTGAATGCTCTGCAATAAGCAAAAAGTTTTTGGGAGATACTTTTGATATTCATGGCGGTGGACTTGACAATATTTTTCCACACCATGAAACCGAAATTGCTCAAAGCGAAATTGCAAATGGAAAACCTTTTGTGAATTATTTTATGCACAACAACTTGGTGACTGTTAACGGCACAAAAATGGGCAAGAGTCTTGGTAATTTTATTACTCTTGAAGACTTGTTTAAAACCTTTGACCCAAGTCTTGTTAGATATTTTATTTTGCAGTTTCATTATAGAAAGCCAGTTGACTTTAGTTTTGATGCTATTGCTGCACTTAGTGAACAATTTGCTAAAATTTCTGAAAACTTGTCTGCAATTAAACAAAATGCAAATGGAAAATTTGAAGAAGTTAGTGACGAAGAACTAAATTCTGTTAAAAAGAATTTTATTGAGGCTATGAATGATGACTTTAATACTCCTATGGCTTCAGCTGAATTGATTCGCTTTGGAAAAATTGCTGGAAAAATTTTGGAAAGTTGTGACAAAAGTAAAATTTTGCAGGCAACTTCTATTGTTAAGATGTTTGAAGAAGTTTTGGGATTTGACTTTAATGCTAATGAAGCTAAACAATCGCAAAGCTCTAATGATGAAAAACTTTTGGATCTGATTTCTGATATTCGTGAAAAGCTTAGAGCTTCAAAAAACTATGAGCTTTCAGATTATGTTAGAGATGAGTTGTCTAAACTAAACATTTCAATTTCTGATAAAAAAATATAAAGTAGGTGAGAAAATGGAATATTTTGATACCTTTGACGAAAATGGAACATTTTTGTGCTCGGAAGATGAGGCAGATGTTCACTATAAGGGACTTTGGCATAAAGTTATTAGAATATGGCTTTATGACAATGAGGGAAACCTTTATTTAAGAGTTAGAAAAAAAGATAAGAAGCTTGATTGTATTAATGAACTTCATATGCTTTCATCTGAAAGTATATCTAGCTGCTTTGACAGAGGAATGTTTGAAAAACTTGGTATTCATTTGCCTGCAACTTCTAAGATAGACCAAGCTTATCAAAAAAAGATTAAGACCTATAAGATTTTCTCTGACAACTCTGAACTTAAGGATAACTACTTTTTGTGTGACTTTATTGGTGAATTTGATAAGTCTGCAGGATTTTTCATTTTTAGCAAGGATACAGAAGGCTTGGTTAAGGTAAATGCAAAGGGTATTTCTAATTTGCTTAGCACTAGAACGGGTGAAGTTGTGGCTTATACTGTTATCCCTGGGGGAGTTCAAGCAAATGACACAAGGTTTATTGCAGCAGAGGATATTTATTCTGATATTAATGAAGATGTTTATGCAAAGTTTAGTAATGTGATTAATGCAGTTGCAAATGTTTCTGCAATTCATGCAAAAGAAAGGCGTGAGGCTGAAAAAATAAAGATTTTGGCTAAGAAAAATAATGAGATTGAAGACTTTGTTTCTCATGCTGATGACAATGAGGGAAATAATCTTTATTAAAAAATTAGATTAAAGTTCTTGCAAATTTTAATTATTTTTGTTATTATTGAGAAGTCAGTAATAACAATTATGCCGAAGTGGTGAAATGGCAGACACGACAGACTCAAAATCTGTTGAGGGTAACTTCGTGCGGGTTCAAGTCCCGCCTTCGGCACCAAATAGAGCAAGAATTTTATAATTCTTGTTTTTTTATTAGATTAGAATAATTTTGTTTTATATTTTATCAAAAAGTAAATTTATAGTAGAGTTTAGATTTGTGAGGGGAATATGGATAAGAAATTGATTGGAAAAGTTGCTTTTGTTACTGGAGCGTCTAGTGGAATTGGAAAGGCTGTGGCTATTTTATTTGCAAAAGAAGGCGCAAATGTTATTATTTCTTCATACAAAAATATGGATGGTGGGGAAGCTACTATTGCAGAGATGAGAAAGATTAATCCTGATGGAGAATTTTTGCATATTAATTGCAATCTTGGGAAAGTTAATGAAGTTAAAGATGCTTTTTCTATGATTGCTGAAAAATTTGGACACCTTGATATTTTGATTAACAATGCAGGCACTGCTCCTTCTTATAAACTTCTTGAAATTAGTGAGGAAAATTTTGATAGCCTGTTTGCCTCAAATGTTAAGTCTGTTTTGTGGTGCACTCAGGAGGCGACTAAGCTTATGAAAGACAGAGGTTGGATTATTAACACTTCTAGTATTCGTGGGCTGGATTATGCGGGAAGAAGTATTTCTTATGCTGCAACCAAGGCAGCGGTTAATAGTTTAACAAAAACTATTGCTCAGGAACTTGCTCCTAATATTTTTGTTAATGCAGTGCTGCCTGGATTTGTGTGGACACCAAATTATGATAAAAATCCTACTGAGCTTAATCAAAAGTTTATTAATGGATGTCCACTAAAAAGATTTATTACTTGTGATGAGATTGCATCTTCTTATTTATTTTTGGCAACTCAGGAATATTTGACGGGAACTTTGCTTGTGGCTGATGGTGGCTCAACAATTCTTGGGAGATAGATTGGTTTAAGTTTTGTGAATTGCAATTAAATTATTATAAATTAAATTGGTTTTGACAAAGTTTTGTTTTTGAGTTATAATGTATTTGGGATTTTATTATGGCATCAAAAGAATACTTTGAAGATAAGTCTAAGCTTTATTACGAAAATTATATTAACCACAAATGCACCAAGAAAGTTAGGGGAATTGTTCTTAACGAAATGGGGCAAATTTTGCTCTTGCATTCAAAAAGACACAATGGCTTTTCTATTCCTGGTGGAACTGTTGAAGAAAATGAGTCTATTAAGGACACCGTTATTCGTGAGGTTTTTGAGGAAACTGGTGCAGAAATTATTCCTATAAAAATTGTTGGAAAATATTATCACACATCTAAGAACTTTAATTATGAAGGTGTTACTTTTGATTCTGACAGGGTTGAATATTTTTACTTTTGTAAATTTAAGGGGTTTAAAAATCATAATTTGGGGCTTCAAGGGGAATTTGACGACGGCGATATTACTGTTATGTTTTTGGACTATGAGGATGCAGTGAACTCTAGACTGCTTAAAAGAGATAAGTCTATGATTGAAAGGGCAGTTAATGAGTTTTTGCTTTATAAGGCAGATGAGTTTTCTGATGAGATTAATGCTCCTTATACAAATAAAAAGTTCCATAAATTTAATAAGAAAAGATAAATATAAATTAAAAAAAGATGGCAATATATGCCATCTTTTTAATTTGACTTTTTGCTATTTGTATAGCCCTCGCCATGTGAACCAATTTTTCTATTTTTGAAATATACAATCAATATTAGCAGACCAATATTGATTGCAATAAGCACACAGCCAATAATTTGAAGTGTTGACCAATGATCTGATTTTAACATTTCGTTTTTGATATAACCAGAAAATTCATTGCCAAACTCATCATTGAAGGTGATATAGGTGAAGCCTGTTTTTGAATTGCGTGTTCCGTTAATTCTTATTCTTTTGTCTGTTTCAAGCAAATAGATTATTGGACTATTTTCATTTTCTTCTAAATAAACCTTTGTTCCATTTTGTTTGATATATGAATTTGTTAACACAAAGTTGTTTGATGAACTTGGTGTGATAATTGAATCAAATTCAATATAACCAATGTTTTTGTCATTAACTTTAACCTTTAAAAACATTGAATTGTTTGATGTGTAACAATATATGTCATTTAAAAATTCTATTCTTGAATTATCTTTTATGTTTTCAATGATTTTTGAGGTTAATTCGCTTGTTATTTTATCTCCTATAACTTTTGTTGGAAGCGAATATAATGATGCATTTGGTTTTGCTTTTAATATTTTGTTATATTTAATTAATGTTAATTCATTACTTTCAACTAAAACTCGTTTTTCTGTTAATTTATCGCTCTCTACAAACCCCTTATAGTTTATGTCGTTAATTGTAAATAAACAATATGTGTAGTCTTTTAGATATTGTTTTCCATTTGAAGTTATGTAGCCACGGCCAATAACAATTACGTCTAGCTTTTCATTCATGAGAGTTGCACCCTCTGATGTTTTTGGTGTCCATGGGGCAGTCAATATATAGCAATTTGCATTTGTTTGGCTATATATGAAATTATCTTCTGAAAAATATTCAATTTCTATTTTTGGATTTGTAATTTTATCGGAAGTGATTATTAGGCTTACCTCAGATAAATTTTCTACTTCTATTTTAACATAGTGAATAACTTGATCAGATGAATATATGAAAATATTGTCTGATGTTGTTGTGTGGTCTGTGAAAGCATTTAATTTGAAGTTTCCACGTTTTGTTAAATAGGTGCTCTCTACATTATCTATGATATCTATTGAAAGCTCGTAAACATAAGCATAAGTTTCTGAATAATCTTCATAATTTTTTATGTACGTTGTGATTAAGTATGGGACTTCATTACAGATTATTATGTCTGTGTCATCTAAATCTACTGTGCTGTCGGTTGTGTCAAGTTGTGTGTTGAATTTGTTGCTTGAACCAGCTGAAAGCTCACTTTTCATTGTGTTTCGGTCAGTTCTAAAATAATATACATCTGAATCATAAACAAAGACAAG
>CAOJFR010000038.1 GCA_948434855.1 uncultured Clostridia bacterium
ATTTCGGCACTGGAGCTGGATATAGAAATATATCTCGTTAAACGCTTCTCGTTAAAGCAAATAAGGTGAAACGAAAGTTTCATAAATTAAGGTGGTACCACGGAAAGACACATCTCTTTGCGTCCTTAAGAAAATAGGATGCAGAGAGATTTTTATTTTGTAAAAACTGCATTTTTAACCAAAAAAACTATAAAAAACATATAAAAAAGGAGATTTTATGGAATTAAACAATATTAACGAGACAGAAAAAAGCTTTGATGCAGATGCTGGCAGCATACAAGATTTGGGCGAACTTGAAAATGTTAGGCTTAAATATTTGGGCAAGAAAGGTGCAATTACTGATATTATGGCAAAATTTAGGGAAGTGCCTGCAGAACTTAAAAAAGAATTTGGAATTAAAGTTAATGCACTTAAAACCAAAATTGAAACTGTTATTGAAGAGATTAAAAATGACCTTGCAAAAAAACAAATTGAAAAAGAAATTAAAAACACAAAGATGTTTGATTATTCTCTTCCAGTTGACACTCATACGGGTTCACTTAACCCACGAACAATAATTCAAAAACAAGTTGTTGACATATTTAAAAATATGGGTTTTGTTGTTGAGGATGGAAGAGAAGTTGAAACTGAATATAACAACTTTGAATCAGTTAACGTTCCAAAGAGTCACCCTGCAAGAGATATGCAAGACACCTTTTGGCTTTCTAATGGTGAACTTTTAAAAACTCAAACTTCTGCTGCTCAAAACAGAATTTTAAAAACTTATGGACCTGTTTGCAAAGTTATTTTTCCGGGAAGGGTTTTTAGAAATGAAGCTCTTGATGCAAAGCATGAAAACACATTCTTTCAACTTGAAGGTGTTGTTGTTGGAAAAAATGTTACCATTGCAAACTTAATTTATTTTGAAAAGGCAATGCTTAAGTCACTGTTTAAAAAAGATATTGAAGTTAGGCTTCGCCCAGGCTTCTTTCCATTTACAGAACCTAGCTATGAGCTTGATGCAAGGTGTCCATTTTGTGGAGGAAAGGGTTGTCATACTTGTGGTGGAAGTGGCTGGCTTGAACTTTGTCCTTGCGGCATGATTCATCCTAATGTTTTAAAAATGGCTGGCATTGATCCAGATGAATATAATGGTTTTGCATTTGGTCTTGGTTTTGACAGACTTGTTATGATAAGAACTAATCTTGATGATATAAGGTATTTAAACAGCAATAACTTAAAAGTTATGAGCCAGTTTAAAACTAAAATGTAGGAGGAAGATAGATATGAAAATTTCAATTAATTGGATTAAAGATTATGTTGATTTGTCTGGTATTGAAACAGATGAGATTGTTAAAAGATTTAATCTTTCAACTGCAGAAATTGAAGCTGTTGAAGTTAAGGGAAAAGATATTCAAGATGTTGTTTTTGGAAAGGTACTTTCAGTTGAAAATCATCCAGAATCTAATCACTTGCACATTTTGAAAGTTGATGTTGGAACAGAAACTCTTCAAATTGTGTGTGGAGCTCCAAATGTTAGAGAAGGAATGGTTACTGCTGTTTGCAAGGTTGGTGGAAGTGTTGTTGCAGGAAAAATTAAGGCGGCAAAACTTGCTGGAGTTGAATCTCAGGGTATGTGCTGTGCTGAAACTGAACTTGGACTTGGCTCAGATGATGAAGGAATTATGGATATTCAAGAGGAAGTTACTATTGGTGCAAACATTAAAGACGTTTGGCCAGTTGATGATATTGTGCTTGAAATAGATAATAAGTCACTCACAAATCGTCCAGACCTTTGGGGACATTATGGTTTGGCAAGAGAGTTTGCTGCGATTTTTGATAGACCATTAAAAAAGATGCCACTTGAAGACCTTTCTAAATTTAATGACTTAAAAGAAATTAAAGTTTCAGTTGACACTAAAAATTGTTATAGATATTCTTGTATTTCAGCAGAAAATATTACAGCAAAAAAATCTCCAAGAGAAATGGCAATAAGGCTTAACTATGCAGGAATGAGAGATATTAACTTGCTTGCAGACTTAACAAACTATGTAATGTTAGACTTGGGGCTTCCTATGCACGCCTTTGACAACAATATTGTTAAGGGAATTAATGTTTTTGAATCTGATGGCAACATTAAAATGACAACCTTAGAAAATGAGGAGCACTCACTTGATAAGGGAACAGTTGTTATTGCTGACGAAGAAAAAGAGCCTGTTGCTATTGCAGGCGTAAAAGGTGGGCTTAAATCTGGAATTTCAGACAACACAACCTCTGTTTTGTTTGAAGCAGCACTTTTTGATTATGAAAATGTTAGAAAAACATCAAGAAAGATTAAGCTTATCACTGATGCATCTCAGCGTTATGAAAAGTCGTTAGACCCAGAGCTTACTCCTATTGCTATTGCAAGAATTCTTTATCTCTTAAAGCAAATTGATTCTGGTGCAAAAGTTACTTCTCGTTTTAGCGATTGCTACAAATTTAAATATCCAACAATTAAAATTGATTTAGATCCAAGGTTTATTAGCAAAATTGTTGGAACTGAAATTTCTAAAGAGTTTATTGTTAAAACATTAAAAGCTTATGAGTTTGGAGTTGAAGAGTCAGGGGATAAACTTATAGTTACTGTTCCAAGTTTTAGAGCAACCAAAGATGTTTCAATAAAAGAAGATTTGGTTGAGGAAGTTGCAAGACTTTATGGCTATGATAATATTGAGCCAAAGCCGCTTGCTTTTGACACAGAGCCACAGGCAATGATTCCTGCTATTGAATATGAATATGACACAAAACTTATGCTTGCTGAAAAATATGGGGCAAATGAAATTCATTCTTATTTATGGAATTATGAAGACTTTAACACTGAACATAAAATTTCAACAAAAACATTTGTTTCTTTATTAGATTCATCAAATGCTGGGCAAAGCGGTATTCGCAGTGAACTTTTACCAACATTGCTTAGAACCCTTGATGAAAACAAAAATAATTTTTCAGATGTTAGAGTTTTTGAAATTGGAAGAGTTGTGTCTGGACTTGATGAAGAAAATAGTGCTATTGAAAATAAAAAGCTTGCAGTAATTTTTGCTTCACAAACCAAAACAGAGTTTGAGCTTTTTACAGAACTTAAAACTGCAATTTATGATATTGCAAAAAATTTAATGGGAATTGATGTTAGCCTTTGTGAGGGTGAAACTGTTTCATATTTGCATCCAGTAAACTCATTTAGAGTGGTTTCAAGAACCGATGATTATGGCTATGTTGGTGTGCTTCATCCAGAAGTTAACAAGGCAATAGACAAAAGATTTAATGTTGCACTATTAGAAATTGATTTTGAAAAGCTTGCAAACACAAAAGCTTATGCAAAAAAGATTAAGTCTGTTTCAAAATATCAGGATACAGATGTTGACTATAACATTGTTTGCGATGAAAACTTAATTTATGCTGATCTTCAAAAAATACTTTCAAAGTTTAAAAATAAAATTGTTACTGGCTATAGCTTGATTGATATTTATGAAAATAAAGAGGTGCTTGGAAACAAAAAGTCAATAACATTAAGATATAATCTTTCAAGCTATGACCACACACTTACTGGTGAAGAGATTGAAAAATTTAGAACAGAGTTTGTTGAGTTCATAAAAAAAGCAGGGCTTGAAATAAGAGGATAAAAAAAGATGCTACTTGTTTGTAGCATCTTTTATTAGGCTAGAAAGATTTTTGTCTGTTAAAACCCCAGAAGAATTTTTGTTTTTTATAAAAAGACTGATTAGTGAAAGTATAAGTAAGATGCTTCCAAATGTTAAATAATATGATGAAAAGGGAATAACGATTGAAATAAAAATTAATGATAACCCCGAGAAGAAAAATTCTTTAAAGTGAGACTTTGTTATTGATGAGGTAAGCTTGGTTTTTAACTCAGAAAAACGTTTTTGTCTTGGTGCTGAAGTTTCAATATTTTCAGGATAAATTTTTTGTTCCTTCATCACCAAAAAAAGGTCTGTTTCTGAAAACACATAAAAGTTTGTTGGGGAGTTTGCGATTAGTTTTGTAAATTCATCGCTAACATTTGCGGCAATAAAACTTAGTGCTTTTTCATTTCCATTTTTAAGATAAAAGTCATTGGCAATCATAAAGTCTTTGTCATCAAGTTTATGTTTTGTTGAAATATAAAAAAGAGATTTGCTACCAACAAAAATATTTCCACTATCATGTTTAACATTAAGTAGTTTTTCATAAAATTTGTTTACAGATTCACTTTCCATAAATCTTAGTTTTTCTAAGCATTTTTTTGCTAGTTTTTGGTCTTGCAAACTTAGTTTGCTAAGCTTATATTTTTTTATAAAGTGTTTAAAAATAAAGTAAAATAGCAAAACTGAAACGGAAATTGCACTAAATAATGTGAAAAATGCGTTTTTTATTAATTTGTATAACCAAAAATATAGAATTATAAACAAAATAAAGACAATGGCAAACGTGTCAAAAAATATTGCTAACTTACTTTTCATATATTTAATTATGCCCAAAATTTTTATTGTATAATATTTTGATAATAAAAAATTTTGTATTATAATAGTGGTGGAGATGTTTATGTTTGGAAAAAGAGAGAATTTAGTTAATGCAATAAATATAAACAGACTTATAGACTTTACACTTCTTGACCCGAGGGCAACATTGGCTGATATTGAAAAACTGTGTGACATAGCATATAAAAATGACTATTATTCTGTTTGCGTTAATCCATGCAATGTTGCATTTGCAAAAGGATATATTCTTGAAAATTTTGATAATAGATTAAAGGTTGTCTCTGTTGTTGGTTTTCCGCTTGGTGCAGAAGCTTTTGAAATTAAAGTTATGCAAGCAAGACAAGCTATTATGGATGGGGCAGATGAACTTGATGTTGTGATAAATATTGGCAGAGCGAAAGCACTTGATTATGAATATGTTTTTGCTGAGCTTTTGAAAATTAGAAAACTGGCAAAAAAGAAGATTGTTAAGGCAATTTTGGAAACTTGCTATTTTGATGAAAATGAAATTGTTAAACTTTGCAATGTTTGTGTTAAGGCAAAAGTTGATTTTGTTAAAACTTCAACAGGGTTTGGAACTGGTGGAGCAGACCTAAAAATGGTCAATCTTATGCTTAAAGCTGTTAAGGGAAATTGCAGTGTTAAAGCCTCTGGTGGAATTAGAACAAGACAACAAGCTGTTGAGTTTGTTAATCTTGGGGTTAAAAGAATAGGTACAAGTTCAATAATTTGAGGAAGGATATGGAAAAATATATTTCTAAATCACATGATGAAACATTAAAAATTGCGGCTGATTTTGCGGCAACACTTTTGCCGGGCAATATTGTTTTGCTTGATGGGGATCTTGGTGCGGGCAAAACGGTTTTTTCAAAGGGAATAATTCAAAAGTTGTCTAATGAAAAATTAACAGCAACTTCGCCAACTTTTGTGATTATGAATGCCTATGACACAACTCCAAAAGTTTATCATTTTGACCTGTATAGAATTTCTGACGAGACTGAACTTGATGCTATTGGCGCTGAAGAATATTTATATTCAGATGGCATAAGTTTAATTGAATGGCCTAGTCGTGTTGAAGGATTTTTTCCACAAGCTGCAATTAGGGTTAACATAAAAAAGTTAAGTGAAACAGAAAGACAAATTGAAATTGAAAGGTGAATTTATGAATAGTATTATAATAGATTGTTCTGATGGTATGAGTTTGTATGTTTTAAAAGAAGATGAAGTTTATTCTTCAATATCAAAAACTCAAAAAAAACATACCGATGAATTGTTGCTCGCATTAGATGAGCTTTTAAAAAAAGCCAGCATTTTAATAGGTGATGTTAACAATATTTGCGTTTGCACAGGTCCTGGAAGTTTTACAGGAATTAGAGTTGCGGTTTCGGTTTGCAAAGGGCTTGCTATTGGTACTGGTGCAAAAGTTTTTGAATCCTCAAACTTTGATGCTATGTGCTTTGGAGATACAGAAAAGGCATATTATTTGTGCGACGCATTCTCTGATTTTGTTTATGTTAGAACATTTAATGGAAAAACATATAAAGATGAGTGTTTGCATTTTGATGAATTTGCAAAGAAATTTTTGAGTAATTATAAAATTTATGTTAGTTCTGAAAAACTGCAAAATCAATTAAATAATGCTGAAATTCAATGTAAGATTGCTGAAAGTAAGTTAATTTTGTTGTTTAAAGACAAATTACTAAAAAATGAGAACTTACAGATTAATGAAATTGAGCCAATATATTTAAGAGCTTCTCAGGCAGAAATTGAAAGAGAAAAAAAGCTTAAGGGTGAAAATAATGGAAGGCTTTAAAATTAGAAAAATGGAAGAAGCAGATGTTTGTGAAGTTTTAGAAATAGAAAATGAGCATATTGGAAAAACAAATAAACAAACCATTTTGGATACGCTTGCAAATGATGTTCTTTCATATTATGTTTTAGAAAAAGATAATCATGTTATTGGTTTTTATGAACTATCTATAATTTCGCCAGAGGCTGAACTTTTTGATATTGCAGTAAGCAAAAATTTTCAGGGAAAGGGTTTTGGAAAAATTCTTATGCAAAGCGTGATTGAAACTTGCAAACAGTCAGCTATAAACACAATATTTTTGGAAGTGAATAGTATAAATAAAAAGGCTATTTGTTTATATGAGCAATTTGGATTTAAGCCTTATGCCGAAAGAAAAAATTATTATGGCGAAAATCTAAATGCCATTTTAATGAAAAAGCAAATGTAGTTTAAGTTTTGCTTGGTGTATGAAATATTTGAAGTTTGGAGATTCTAAAAATTATATAGTTTTTTTGCATGGTTGGGGTGCAGATAAAAATTCATTTTTGTGGTTAAAAAATTATTTTTTAAACTATAGCTTGGTGTTTGTGGATTTTGCAGGATTTGGTGAAACCCCAGAGCCCAAAAAACCAATGAGTGTTTTTGATTATGTGTCTGAGCTTAAGGAACTTTTAGATTCTTTTGAAATTGATTCTTTAACTTTGGTTGGACATTCGTTTGGCGGAAGGGTTGCAATCAAGTTTTCATTTTTGTTTCAAAACGAATATGACAAGTTTAAAATATGTTTGGTTGATGCTGCTGGCTTAAAGCCAAGACGTGGACTTAGATATTATTATAAAGTTTATAAATATAAGCTTACAAAAAAATATTTTCCAAACTCAAAAAAACTAAAGCTTAGTGGGTCAAAAGATTATGTTTCGTTAAGCCCAGTTATGAAGCAAACATTTATTCGTGTTGTTAATGAAGATTTGTCTTCTTATGCAAAGTTTATTAATGCAAAAACATTAATAGTTTGGGGAAGAGATGACACAGAAACAAAAATGTACATGGCGAAAAAGTTGAATAAGTTAATCAGAAATTCAAAACTTGAAATTATTGATAAGGCAGGGCATTTTTCATTTTTAGATGAACCAGACGAGTTTGTAATTCTTCTTGACACTTTTTTAAAAAATGAATAAAATAAATTTGGAGAATATATGGAGAGATTTTTAGCTAAGGTAGACATAAGCGTGCTGGGAATAGGCGGACTTGATATTTTGCTTCTTTCAATGATTGCAATTTTAACAACAGTTCTTATGATTTTTGTCGGTTATAAGCTTTTGCAAATGTTGCAGCTAACGGGCTATAAAATTAAAGGATTTTCAATGTGGCTGAAAGAAACAAAATGGTCTTATATTTCAAGACTTTTTATGCTCTCATTTTTATCCATTGCTTCAATGCTAATAACAAATGTGCTTCTTGATGACTTTTTTGTTATTAGAGTGATGGATTATTCAGGTGTTTTATTTTTCTTTTTATTTTCATCACTCTTTATCACAAACCTCTTTACTTCAAAACAAAAAACTCCACTTAAATATACAAAGCGAATGACTCGTTTTGTTGCGTGCTATGTTGTTATCACACTCATTGTTTCGGTTGTGATTGAAGTTATTGGATTTTTGTTTATTCCATATTTAAGCTATGCGTTAATAGGAATAATTCCGCTATTGTTGTTGCCAATAGTTTTTGCATCATATTACATAATGCTTCCACTTGAAAAATTTATTTCTAAAACCTTTATTAAAAAAGCGAAGAAAAGACTTAAAAATGTTAATGGTATTAAGATTGTTGGCATAACTGGTTCTTATGGAAAAACAACTGTAAAAAATATTTTGGGAACAATTTTATCTGAGAAATATAGAGTTTGTATTTCGCCATCAAGCTATAACACACCACTTGGTCTTTCAAAGACAATACTTAATAATTTAAATGATGATGATCAGGTTTTTATTGCTGAAATGGGTGCAAAGCAAAGATATGAT
>CAOJFR010000039.1 GCA_948434855.1 uncultured Clostridia bacterium
TTGTTAATGTTGCTGTCTTTGCAATAACATCTCTGATATATTCTATATTGCCCTCAAATTTAAGCAGTTCTGGGAAATCTCCACCATCTGGAAACAAACACTTCCAATTTTTGCCTTCATACTTTTCAAGCAATTCTGCCGCCTTTTTTAAATGTCCACACTCTTCTTTATATAATTCACCATAAAGCTCTTTAATGTCTTTGTCGGTTTCATCCATATAGCACGAATAATATAGATAGCACTCTGTGTATTCATGCATGACCCAACCCTCTAGCCATGTGCAATTTGTGTCTAACAAGCTTCCATATTCTGTGACATGCTGCTCTTCTATCATGGCTACTTCACTATAAAGTTTTCTGCCAAGCTCGCTTTTGTGAAGATTTGCAACATTCATATAATAGTTCATGGTTTGCTGCTCTGCCGCAGTTATTATGTTTGTTGTGAGCCTTGTGAATGGATCAGCCATTAAATTGCAAATAAACTTATTTATGCTGTCATATGGATGCCTATGCTCTGCTATGGTTGGTCTTGCTGGCATTACCTCTGTGTATTTGCCAACGATATCTTTTGATGATTTGCCCTCTTCCATCTCTAGCAAATTTGAAAACCTATATAAATGGTCAAAGTCTTCTAAGAGTGCAAAATTTAATGCATTTTTCACATTTTCGTCTTTTGTATGCCTTGCTAATATTGCAGTTAAGTCTACCGCAAGTTGCTCATATGAAATGGTTGTTTCAAGATCAGTTTCATCTATCGGACGAAGTGATGAAATTATTTTTTGTTGCTGTTGTTCATGTCTTCTGACTGCAGCGACCTCTCGCCTTATATCATTATTGTTGCAATGTCTGCTAAACTGATGCAAAAACCAGTTACTTTCAAACTCTGTGCCATTCATGAGAATTACCCTGACCTTTGTGTATGGGTCTGCAGTATCCTTATTATATGGCTTGGAATTTAAACACTTTAGTTCTTTATATGTGCCGTCTACCAAGACAGCACTCTCTTCTTTAAATGGATTAACTTTTTTCATTTTATTTCTCCTTAAATATAATGCTTTTCAAAATGAAAATAGTTATTCAAAAAAATAAAAAAAACACCTAATTTGGTGTTTCTTCAATTAAATTTTCAGTGTTTTTGACTTCGTTTTGCGAAATATTTTCTATATCTTCTTTTCCTTTATTTTGTGGAAGGCTTTTGCCATGGGTGTAGAATCTTATTACTGAAACTATTGCAACAATTAAAAGCACGCTCTCAAAAATTACACCAAATATTGAATGACACATAATGTTGTATGTTACCCCAATAATTTCTATTGGAACGATTGCCCATCTATATAACTTTATGCTTGTTTGCCAAACTGCGAGGGTATATAGCACTGTGGCAACTAGTGGCAAAATGCTATACCATTTATTAAATGTATATATTTCTCCAGCGACTAATAATGCCAAACAAACGATTAATGAAATTAATGTATATTTCTTTTTAACCTTTAATTTATCATTTATAAAGAACCATATTGCACGAACTATTCCTATGAAATTTAGTACCGCTCCGCTATATTCTTTTAAAAATAAATATTGAAGGCCATAGAAAACTGAATTGAGCAATGCAAAGACTAGGATGAGCAGACGGTTTTTTGTGCAGCATGAAAGTGCCAGCGACAGCACGGCAACAAATACGCAAACCTGCGACATTATAAATTCAAAATTCCAAGTAATATCAAACCACATAAAAGCCCTTTAGTTTATTTAACCTCTCCATCAATTTCTATTGTTTGGTTTTCTGCTACTGCATCACTTTTTTCTTGTCTATGAAGTGCAAAAGCTATAACCAAACTGATTATTCCACTTAAAATTAAGCTTGCACCAAGCAATATTATTATTGCACTTTGAACAATTTTTGTGTTGCACAATATTGCAATTAATAGCCCAAGCACTGATACAACAATTCCGAAAATTAAGTCTATCCACCAATCTGACTTGCCAAGTTTTTGTAAACCCACTGCAGAAATTATTCTTTTTATTCCAAATATTAAAATTATTAGCCCTAGCACCAATATAAACATATTTGACACAATGTCTATTAAAAAGCCTGCAACGATTAGCACTACACTTTCAAAAAGCATGAATGGGTCTTTTAAAAATTTTGGAGAAAAGCAGTATCCGAAAAGATTTATTAAACCAAATAAAATTAAGAAACTTGCCACAACAACCTCTAGCACACCTAAAAATTTTTGCGGCATTGCACATAATAAAATGCCAAATATGATTAGGCATGAATTGAATATTATGGTTTTTAAATTCTTATTCCAAAATGCAGAATTTTTCATTTGATGACTGTCTCCATTCACAATTATATATTAAATACCATTTTCTGACAAATATTTTATTAATATTTTTTTAGTTCTTTTGTGGACAAACCTTTGCAATGGGTGTAAACTTATGCTATGAAAATTATTGTTATCACTGGCAAAAGCGGTTCTGGCAAAAGCCTTGTTGCTAAACTTTTGTCTGAAAAACTTAACTCTAGGGCACTTTCACTTGATGAAGTTTCTCACCTTTCTCTTGAAAATGAGGATATTAAAGCTAAACTTTTTGAACGTTTTGGTAAGGAAATTTTTGATGGTGAAAACATTGACCGAAAAAAACTTGGTGAGATTGTTTTTAATAATCAAAACGAACTAGAATTTGTTAACAATCTATCTTGGAAATTTATTGATGAGTGGGTTGATAAATTTCTTGAAAGCCACTCACATGAGAGGTTTATTATTTTAGAATATGCACTAATCACAAAAATGAAATATTTTCTTTTGGCAGATTATAAAATTTTAGTTAACAGCGACCAAGCATTTAGGTTTAAGAGGCTTTCTGTTAGAGATTGTGTTTCAGAAAAATATTTGCTTTTAAGAGAAAAAAATTCACTCTCGTTTAGTGAAAATGAATTTGACTTTGTTATTGAAAATAATAAGACTATTAACAAACTCTGTTTGGAAGTTGAAAATATTGCAAAAAAAATACAAATATAACCTCACTTTTGTTTTTAAGACGAAACTGATTTTATATTTGTATATTTTTATTATATGCAGTGCTATTTAATATTATGCACAGAAAAACTAAAAATTTCTTTTGTTTTTCTTCTGGTAAAAATTCTATATTTTTTTGCCGCACTTTCAAACAATACAAAAACCCTTTCTGAATATGCTTCTATTTCTTCACTCATTGATGGCAAAACATATTTATGAATAAGTTTTTCTCTTGTTAAAATGTATAGTGGAATTTTTTTATTTCCGAAATATGTATGGGAATCTTCTGGTTTATTTAACACATTTTCATAAACAGAAAGCGACGACTTTGAAATGCCATAAGATGTGGAAACATAAAGCTTGTTTCCAAAAACACAAATTCCCTGAACCATATCTGGAACAGAAAGTGCTTTTTCTGGAACCAACTTTTCAACTCCTCCAAGATTTTGTGATGAAATTTTAAAGCCATAACACATTGCATGATTATGAATTTTGTTATTTATTTTTATATGGTGAGCAATATTTGTATTGAATTTTCCAAGCTTATAAAACTCGCCTATCCAAAGAAGTCCTGAGTGCACAAAACAAAAATCTGAACCATTTTGTGACATAAAACTATCAAAAACACTAACGCTTCCCTCATTTTTTGCGTTTTTTATATCTTCTATCTTAAGCCTTAAGACCTCGCCCTCTGAAGAAATCCAAACATCTGCTCCAAAGCTTGTTATTCCACCAAAGTGCGAAGATAACTTTTTATAATCTTGTTTTACATAAACAAACTTTATTAATTTTTTAGTTTCTGCATCTATCACACATATTCTAGAGGCTGACTTGTGATTGCCCATATAGCCAGACATTAAAAAACAGTTTAATGATTTTGCATAACAAAAACCCTGTGGAACAAAGCCATCTGACAAACCAAAAATTTCAAATTCTTCTTTAGCTTTTTTTAAATCACACTTGCCTTCACTGAAATAATAAGCAAGTATGACCACAACCAAAAAACCTATTGCAATTAATCCATATATCATAAGCATATAATATCACAATATAATTTTATTGCCTAATATATGATATATTTAATTATTTTATTTTTAAAAATTATATATAATTGTTTGAAATTTTATTTTAAATTGTCTAAACTAAATGTATACACATTTTTGTGAGGCAAAACTTATGATTAGAAAAACTGTTATTATTACCGGCGGATTTGGCGACATTGGCAAGGCTATTGCTGAAAAATTTGCAAGCAATGGTTATAACATTGCCATGACCTTTTTGAATTCTTTTGATAATGATTTTATTGTTAAACTTAAGGGTTTTGGCGTTGATGTTTTGGCTCTTAGATGCGACCAAACTAGCGAAAGCGAAATTATTAACTTTATTAATACTGCTACACATGAATTTGAATATATTGATGCTATTGTTTGCAATGCTGGAAAAGCAGAACCAGAAGAACTGCTTGCGGAAAAATCTACTGGGCTTATTGATGAAATTTTGTCAGTTAATTTGCGTGGAACAATTATTTTTAACAGAGAAATTTCAAAATATTTTCTTGCACAAAAACATGGCTCTATTGTTAACATTTCTTCAATTTATGGCGAGACTGGCGGAAGTTTAGAAAGCGTTTATTCGGCTTGCAAGGGCGGCATTAACGCTCTTACAAAATCACTTGCAACAGAACTTGCACCAAACATTAGGGTGAACGCTGTGGCACCTGGGATTATTAACACTAAAATGAATAATGACATTTCTAAAGAAGCCATAATTTATGCAAAAAACCAAACTCCACTAGCAAGACTTGGAGAACCACAAGATGTGGCGAATGCCGTTTGGTTTTTATGTAATGAGGAGAGCTCTTATATTTCTGGGGAGATTTTGACAGTCTCTGGTGGCGCACTTAGGCTTTAAAAAAACACTAACAAATTTGTTAGTGTTTTTATTTTGTGAAAAATGCAAGTTTTTCATCAACTTTATCTTGAACTTCTATAAACTCTTCAACAATACTTGCAGCCACTTTTGTGTCTAGTGCCAAAAATTTTTCAACATTTAAATTTTTCTTTCTAATGAAATCATCAAAGGATGATTCACAAACTATGATTTTAAAAAATAATCTTAAATCTCCCTCAAAACAAATCCACTCTTTGTTTTTGTTGGATATGCTTTTCCAGAGAGCAATTAAGCCACTAAGCGTTATTACTGAACCAAAAATTTCCATTAAATTGCCAGCACTGATTTCTTCCTTTTTGGCTTCTTGCAAATAAGAAGTTTCATTTTCTGGAACTTTTGGTTTGGATGTTAAGTCTACTGTAACGCCACCTGCAATTAAAGAAAGCCCTAGCATTAACGAAGCAAAGGAATATAACACCTTTGGAAAATGCTTTCTATATTCTGCTTTTGCCTGCTTTAACCTTACAAGTGAATTGTTGGTTACATATTTTAAATATCCTCGCTCTTGCCCATTATATAGCAATTTTTCTTTCATTTATTACCTCTAACAAAAAATTATTATACTATTATCTTATGAAAATGTCAATTAAAATAGCTTTTTTCACTAGACCCTTTATGTGGGTTTGTGTTATATTTTGATTGTTAAATTTTTATTGGAGATTTTATGAAAAATATTTTTAATGAAACACTTAAGGCTGGCTGCATTTTGGTTAACACTGAAACTAAAAAAATTGGACTGATTTATAGAGATGTTCATGATGACTATGAATTTCCTAAGGGACATTTGGAAAAAAATGAAACCTTAGCAGAATGCGCTGTTCGTGAAACCGCTGAAGAAACCAAAAGAGATTCTGTGATTAATTTTAAAATTAAGCCACAAATTGAAAAATATATTACGCCAAATGGAGAAAAATGTAAATGTTATTTTTTTGTTTCTGAAGACATTGGAAAAAGTGACAATACATCTACTGAAACTCATGACTTGGTTTGGACAGACTTTGACAAGGTTGAAGAAAAATTAAGTTATCCTAAACTAAAAGTTATTTGGAAAAAAGTGCAAAAACTAATAAGAAAATATTATAATTTTTAATTAATTTTAGTTTAAATTGCATTTTTATATAAATTAAAAGAGCAGAAATTTTCTGCTCTTTTGTTTTATTATTTATATTTATTTTCTTGTATAAATCCAATATGCTCCGCCATCTGTTTTTGTAAAATTTTCATTAAGATATTCTTTTGACCCATCGTCAACTGTTTTTAAGACTCTAATTTCTTTAGCATATAGCATTACTGCATTTTCATAGCAGTCATAATATCTAGAACTGTTAAGATTATTATATGCACTATATGTATTAACTATGAGTGTTGTTATAGCTGAACAACCATTAAATTTATATATTCCTTGATATGAACCAGAATTAACTGTAACTGTTTTTAAGTTTGAGCAATAATAAAATGAATATTCAAACAAACTAATTTCTTCTGGAATATAAACTGATTCAATAATAATGTTATAATTAATACCAGAGATACCTGTAACTTTTTTCCCATTAAATGCAGTTGGAATTATTATATCTTTTTCTGTTCCTATATAATCAGTAATAAAATAACTATCTGTGTTATTATTATATTTATATATATAATTTTCATCGGAATATATTAAGTTATGCTTATAAGTGTTATATTCCCCTTCTGATTGCTGTGTATAATTAGAAAGAATAAAATTATTTGTTCTATCATCAATAGTACTAAGAATTTTTAAGATTGTAGTAGTACTACTCAAACCTCCTAAGTATTCTGTATATAACTCATATAAATAAGAGCTTTTTATAGTAATTTCTGAAAGATTAAGGCAATTATAAAATGCACTTTCACCAATTTCTCTAACATTTTCACCTATAACAACAGATTTAATATTGGCAGAATGTGTATCACAATAATCCTCATGAAGATGTCTAGCTTCAAAAAGATAGCTAGGGATTCTTTGAACCTTATCCCCAAAGATTACATTAATTCCACCACTCTTTATTCCAGCAAAAGTAAATACACTATTTGATATTTCGCCATAATCTTCATCATAAGTAAAACAATCTTCACAATTTATTGCATTAAAATAAATATTTGAAAGATTATAACAACTTGAAAAAGCGGCCCATCCTATTCTTTCAATATTTTCAGGAATTGTAACTGAAATCAAATTGGTGCAACCAGAAAATACACTTCTTCCAATACTAACAACTTTTTCACCTTGATATGTTTCTGGAATAACAACTTCAGTTATGATTGAGTCTTTGTTAAAGGCACTAACTTCAAAACCACCATCACATTTTATGAACGTTAAATATGAATAAGAACTTACTGGCACAAATACATAATAATCACCATCCGTGATTGCTGCAAAGTTTTCACCCATCAGATATGAATTTGAATTGCTATCAACAATACTCTTTAGCACACGAACTTCTGTGGCATTAGCAAGAAGTGCACCTATATTATCATAATTTATTCCTGTCGCATAACTATATATTTCTGAACTTTTTATAGTAACATTTTTTAAACTTGAACAACCTAAAAAAGCACTATTTTTTATACTTTTTATAGACTCAGGTATTATTATTGATTTTAAGTTATTACAGTTTCTAAAAAGTTCATTTTCAATAACACTAATTCCACTAGGAATCTCTACCGATAATAAACTTTCACATCCTGAAAATGCAGAAATGCCTATAGTTTTAACATTGTTTGAAATTGTTATTGATGACAAAGCTGAGCAATCACTAAATGCATATCCACCAATACTTTCAACACTTTCTGGAATAACTACAGATTTAACTTTAAAGCAACAAGAAAAGGCATTAGCACCTAAACTTAACAAACCATTTGGAAGACTAATTGAATTTAATTCATAGCAATTTCCAAATGAGCTATTCCCTATTATAGCTAAATTTTTTGATAATTTAACTGATTTTAAATTAAAGCATTGAAAGAATGCATAGTTTTCAATTATTGTTATATTATCTGGAATTTCAATGGATAATAAATTTTTGCAATTAAGAAATGCTTCAGTTCCAATGCGTGATATTGAGCCATCATTCGGTAAAG
>CAOJFR010000040.1 GCA_948434855.1 uncultured Clostridia bacterium
TCTCCTTTTTTTGTCTTCATAAAAAAACAAATAGTTGATTTTGGCACCATAGACTTTATGGATGCCTCTTAAATATCTTAGGTTTATGTTTGTGAATTCGTTTTCCCACTTTTTTAGGGTTTTTGGCGTTACTCCAATTTTTGCACTTGCCTCTTTTATGCTTAGCCCGAGTTCTTCTCTCACTTCTTTTAATCTGTTTGGAATTTTAATCATAATGGCTCCTTTTAAAACTTCTTTTGTCATTTTGATTATTATGTAAGCCTAATAATCTATAATTTAATATTAGTTAAAATTTAACTAATATTTCAAATTATAATTTAATTATAATTAATAAATAACTTATGTAAAGTAAATTTAGTTAATAATTGAATAATTTTTGTATTTTTTATATTATTTTATTATAGGATGAGATTATGAATTTAAAAGAATTAAGATTAATTAATAAAAAAAGTCAGTCTGAAATTGCTGCAGTTGTGGGGACAACTCAATCAAACTATGGCAAATATGAGCTTGGAACCATTGAACCAGATATTTCTACACTTGTGAAATTGGCAGATTTTTATGGTGTGTCGCTTGATTACTTGGTGGGCAGAGAGTTTAAAAATGACCTTGGCTTTTTAACAAGCACTCAATATGAAACATTAAAAAAATTTTTGGAACTAAGTGAGGCTGACCAAGGCGTGGCTTTGGGGTATATTACTTTTTTGGGTGATAATAAAAAAAGCTAGTAAAAATATTGTAATAAATTTTTATAAGTGCTATTATATGTTTAATTAGGAGAAAAGTATGATTGACATTAATATTATTAGAAATAATCCAGAACTTGTTAGGGAAAATATTAAGAAAAAGTTTCAGGACAGCAAACTTGTTTTGGTTGATGAAGTTATTGAACTTGACAAAAAAAATAGAACACTTAAGGCGGATGGTGACAACCTTAGAGCCCAAAGAAACAAACTTTCTGCACAAATTGGAAGTCTTGTGAGAGAGGGTAAAACCGCTGAGGTTGAAGCAATTAAGGCAGAAGTTAAGGCGGATGCTGACAAGCTTTTGGAAATTGAAAAAGAACAAACAGAGCTTGATGAAGAAATTAAAAAGCGCATGATGCTTATTCCTAACATTATAGATGACAGTGTGCCTATTGGCGAGGATGACAGCAAAAATGTTGAGGTTGAAAGATTTGGTGAGCCAGTTGTTCCTGAATTTGAAATTCCTTATAATGCAGACATTTTTAATGGAGTTGGCGGGTTAGACAAAGATGCTGCTGGCAGAACTTCTGGCAACGGATTTTATTATCTTATGGGTGATATTGCAAGGCTTCATGAGGCTATGATTGCTTATGGCAGAGACTATATGATAGACAAGGGTTTTACATATTGCATTCCTCCATTTATGATTCATAGTGATGTTGTGACTGGCGTTATGAGTTTTGCAGAAATGGATGCCATGATGTATAAAATTGAGGGTGAAGACCTTTATTTGATTGGCACAAGTGAACACTCTATGATTGGTAAATTTAAAGACCAAATTATTAAAGAAGAAGAACTTCCTATTACCTTAACATCTTACTCTCCATGTTTTAGAAAAGAAATTGGTTCACATGGCTTGGAAGAGAGAGGCGTTTATAGAGTGCATCAGTTTGAAAAACAAGAAATGGTTGTGCTTTGCAAGGCAGAGCAGGCTATGGATTGGTATAACAAGATGTGGAGCTATTCAGTTGAAATTTTTAGGAATATGAACATTCCGGTTCGTCAGCTTGAGTGCTGCTCTGGCGACCTTGCAGACCTTAAGGTTAAGTCTTGTGATATTGAGGCTTGGAGCCCAAGACAAAAGAAATATTTTGAAGTTTGCTCTTGCTCAACACTTGGCGATGCTCAGGCAAGAAGACTTAACATTAGGGCAAAAGGCAAAGATGGAAACTATTTGGTTAACACCCTAAACAACACTGTGCTTGCAAGCCCAAGAGCTATGATTGCACTAGTTGAAAACAACTATAACGCAGATGGCTCAATAACAATTCCTGAAGTTCTTAGACCATATATGGGTGGTAAGGAAAAAATTGAGAGAAAGGCATAAGCAAATTTAAAATAAAAAACACCAGACATAATCTGGTGTTTTTTTATTAAACTTAATTATATGCTCTTGGTTCTGCATGAATTTCTAAGCCATAAATAAGCCACTTGAAAGTTACTTTTTTGTCATCTGGCGTGTTATAAATTTCTGTGTTAAAGATATCAAATTTAATTGTTGCTCCGGTGGTTGTGGCAACAACTTTGTTTATGTCAAATCTAAATTCGGCTGAGCCTTCTTTTTTGGCATATGTAACACGATTGTCTTTAAAGGTTTTATCTGTTTGTTCTGTTCCGACTTTGTTTTCATCAATTACATTTTCAATAGTAAGATATAGATTAAATTCTTTGTCGCTAGATTCATTTGTATAGACATAAAAAATTATATAATCAATATATAAATGATAGGTTCTTGATGCCTCAGAATGAGGTTTTATTACAAACTCTGAATAGCTATCTAGCAGGTCTTTGTTTGGTTTTTTTAAAGTTAAGTCTGCTAAGCTTAAGTTTCTTGTGCTGTCTGGATTGAAAAATGAGGTTGTTACAGAGTTGTTAAAATAATAGTCTAGAGCTTTTATTTTTGCAACTTCTTTTTTTCCGCAACCAACCAAACAAATAACAGGAATGCACAAAAATATTAGTAGAAATTTTTTTAGTTTATTTTTCATAAAACACCTTATTTGTTAAATTGCTTTAAAAGAGAGATTTAAATTTGTTCCATATTGCAATAAATATGTTTTCGCCATAGGCGATTGTAAGTTTAACAGAGCCGGAAATTGTGTCATAGGTTACAGCACCAAAATATCTGCTGTCTTCAGAACCATTGCGGTTGTCACCCATAACAAAATATTCGTTTTCTCCAAGTTTTCTGTCTGCACTGCCTTTATTTTTAAGCTCTGTGAAAAGCTGATAATAGTAAGGGAAGTATGACCTTGAACTTGAGTCGCCAAAAATTTCAAGCATAGAAATTGAAAAATACATATGTTGGTCTAAATAAGATTGGTCTAAACCAATGTCTTTTCCAGTTTCATCAAGCACCATAATATCATAATAAAGCCTGTCAGTTGAAGCAACAGAAGTTGGGTTATCTATAATAAAAAATCTTAAGGTTTGATTTGGGCAGGCGATAACTCTTTTGATTAAAAAGTCAACATCTTGCTCAGTTATATATTTGTTATCTTTATTTTCAACAATAACAATGTCATTGTTTTTATATCGCTTTTCTTGACTATAATATACCACGTCGCAGTGTTCGGTGTCACGTTCGCTAGATACATTGACATTGATTGATGGCTGCATACTTGTTCCGACAACCTTTATTGGTGTTAACCAAACTTGAAACAAAAATATTGATGAAATTAGAGCGATTCCAAACACCATTAAAAATGCAAATAGTGAGCCATCAACAAAAAACGAAAGTTTACCTTTTTGTTCTTTTGGCTTTTCGTCATCAGGCGTAAGGTCGCTCATTTCCAAGCTTTCGCCAGTTGGAACAAACTCTCCGTTTTGCAAAAGCGCTTCTTTTGCACGAGCTTCTTCAATTTCTTTTGCTCGCATTTCTAAAAGCTTGTCTTCAGAAATTTCCTCAGCAAAAAATCTGGCGGTGTTTTCTTCGCCAATAATCTCTGCAATTTGATCTTTTTCATCTCTAAAGTCGTATGGCTTCATATAATTTAATTTTACACTATTTTAAAAATTATTTCAATAGATTTTGCAATTTTATGCACTCCTAAAACTCTATATGTCAAATTTTAAAAAATTTATTTTAAATTGTAGAATTTCGTAAAAAAGTATGCTAAAATTAAAGCATGAGAAAATTATTTTATGCCACTTTTGAGCGTGGCTTTGGCGATGTTGCTGAACAGGTAATAAAAAAATATGACAAAACTTCACACATAAAAAGTGTTTTTAATGATGCTGTGTTGTTTTTTGCTGATGAAAAGTTTAATTTTGCAAACAGTTTGTTTTTGGAAAACTATACAGTTTTTGACCATTCAAAAAAAGAGGGCAATGGTGCAATTAATGCTGAAATGAAACATTTGCTTGAAAAAAAGGGTTTTAAAATTAGCTTTCCTAGTGATGTTAAAAAGTTTAAACTCACTTTTTTAAAGTATTCTGATAAGCTTTTAATTGACCAAAATCTTAGAAATGCATTTGAAATTATGCTTAAAAAGATGACTCATAAGCAAATTGGCTTTTATGACACCGATGCAGAGCTTGTTTTGATGGCAAAAGAAGAGGGTGATTGTTTGTTTATGAAAAAAAATAAACAAAATTCAGAACTTTTAAAACTTGCTGGTTATGAAATTTCTCCACAAACTGCTTTTGTTATGAACTTTTTGTCTTGCCCTGTGGAAAAAGAAGTTTCGTTAGACCCATTTGCTGGCAGTGGACTTATTTCATATATTAGAGCACTATGTTTTAAAAAATCTAACGTTATTGCAGTTGAGCCAGATGCAAACAAGGTTGCATTAATAAAAAAACTTGCGAAAAGCCTTAAAGATAAAAGCTTTTCAGTGATGAAGTATAAATTTTTAAGTGAGATTTTTCCTATTCGCTTTATTGATAAAATTGTTACAGTTCCACCAACAGACAAAAAGGAGTTTTCTGATTTTTTGAGAAAATGCTATGTTTTAAAAGTTAAAAAAGTGGTTATTCTCACAAAGTTTAAGGATGTTAAGCAGCAGGCTCGTGATATGTTTGAAATTGAAGAGCAGTTTTGCGTGGGTGGGCAAAACATTTATGTGCTAACCCTTGATAAATAATTTGTTTAATAAAAATCCTCAGAGGATTTGTGACTATTCTTTGGCTTAGTCACAGCAAAACTCTGAGGTTTTTTAATTCTTGTTTTCTTTTTCATTTTTTTTGCCTAGTGCATCTTGTCTGTCTTTCATTTGCTTATAGGTTTTATAGAGCGAGCGAGAATGCAAATAAACCACAATAGTGCATATAATTAGTGCAGAAACAAATATGCCAAGTTCAATTATTGCGAGCCTGAAAAAACTGAACACTACTGAAACAATAATAAGACAAAAACTCATTAAAAAGAAAACATCTCTGGCAAAAAAATGTGTTTGTTTCCAAATAAATTCAGTTTCTTTTGTGCACTTAAAGTTTAAGGCAGGGCGGCTTAAATATGGCACATTTTTGAGTTTTATTGACAATATTAAAAATATTATAGCGATTGGCAAAAATATTGAGAGCGAGATTGGAACCTCACAAATTGCACCTATTTCAAGCGACTCTGCCAAGCACAAATATGTTAGGCAAATTGTGTTTTCATAAAGCGAAAGCACAAACAAAATTTTTAAAAAGAAAGATGCTTTTTTATCTTTATTTATAAGGCAAATTGAAATTGCTAGCCCAAGAGGCAAAATTACTGGAATTATAAGAATCCATTTGCTTGTGAGTGCAATAATTTCTTCGTGCAATCCAAAAGCTATGGGAACTTGATTTGGTATGATAGTGATTAATAGCGATAAAAACACAGCAAGATTAATAACACCCAAAATGCTTATGCAAATTTTATTTTTTAATTTCATAACACAAGTTTATTGCTTTAAATAATATTTGTCAACAAAAAAAGACGATAGGTTATTAGCCCAACGCCTTTATAAATTTTTGTTTTACTTTTTAATGGTTAAACTTAAAAGTGTTAAAGACTTATTTTCTGCATCAAGCTCTGCCATGGCTCCATAAGGCAAAACCATTCTTGGAAAACTGTGACCAAAGTTTAAGTTGCACATTACTGGAAAGTTATATTCTGCAAGCACTTCTTTAAGTGCGACTTTATATTCTTCATAAAAAGTTTCGTCCATAGGTTTGCCCAAAATAAGGCCAGAAATGTTTTCAAAAATTCCATAAGTTTTTAGGCACAAAAGCATTGCCTTGAATTGTTCTGGTGAGGCTTTTTCATTGCTGGTTTCAAGAAATAGAATTTTGTTTTTAAACCAATCTGCTTCAGGGAAGATTGGGTAAGATTTTAAAATTTCGCTTAAATTTTTATGGCAATTTTCTGGCAAACTTTTAAAACCAGCAAGCCTTGAAATGGATTCTATGCAGCCGCCAAAAAGTTCTCCAATAACTTTTCCTTTGCCTTTTAAAACATCATAGCCTCTTGTTTCTTTGTGAAAAACTCTTTTGGTTCCAACGGCATTTGGTGAAAAGTCTGTTCTTTCGTCATACCAAATTTCACTTGATAAAATTTTTAGTGGCGAAGTTGGTTCAAATAAATAGTTTATCGCATTTTTTGTGTATGGAAGCATTTCTGGTTCAAACTCTGCAAAGTCTGTGATGAATGCAGGACCATAAAATGTGTTTAAGCCAAGGTGGTTTAGCAAAATATGCATGGTGGTTGTGTCTGAATATCCCGTAAAAATCTTTGGATTTTCTTTTACAAGCTTAACAAATTCAGCGTCGCCAGCAAGATATGGAATGAGCCTGTAAGAATCAATTCCGCCAATGGCTGAAATAATTCCTTTAATTTCTGGGTCTGCAAATGCTTGCTTAAGGTCAGCAGCCCTTGCTTCTGGGTGTTCGTCAATAAACTTAAGCCCCTTTAAACTATTTTCCATAAAAACAGGGATAAGTCCAAGTTCCTTTAGTCTTTTAACGCCAAGTTCAAGCTCGTGGCTAACAAATTTTTCACCTAAAATTCCGCTAGAAAGGCTGACGATTGCCACCTTGTCACCACGCTTAAGTGCTTCTGGTTTTTTCATAATTTTTTCTCCTAAATTGATTTTAACATAATTTTTATGGCTTTTTCAACAAAATGATAGTCAAAATATTAAAGATTGGGTTAACAAAAGCAAAAATAATAAAAAAACTTAACAAAAGGACTTGAAAAGTGTGCACGGGGGGGGGTATAATGTTAATATAACGAAACTATGCGGGCAAGA
>CAOJFR010000041.1 GCA_948434855.1 uncultured Clostridia bacterium
CTCACTAGAGTTCCTAACTTAATATTGGCAACTAGTAATAGGGGTTGCGCTCGTTACCTGACTTAACAGAACATCTCACGACACGAGCTGACGACAACCATGCACCACCTGTCTCAATGTAACCGAAGTTACTAACATATTTCTATGGTATTCATTGGATGTCAAGTCTTGGTAAGGTTTTTCGCGTTGCTTCGAATTAAACCGCATGATCCTCTGCTTGTGCGGGTCCCCGTCAATTTCTTTGAGTTTCAACCTTGCGGCCGTACTACTCAGGTGGAGTACTTAATGCGTTAGCTGCGATACTGATGGAGTCGATACCACCAACATCTAGTACTCATCGTTTACGGGGTGGACTACCAGGGTATCTAATCCTGTTTGCTACCCACCCTTTCGTGTTTCAGTGTCAGTAATGTTCCAGTTAGTCGCCTTCGCCTCTGATGTTCTTCCTAATATCTACGCATTCCACCGCTACACTAGGAGTTCCACTAACCTCTCCCACACTCAAGCCAACCAGTTTTGAAAGCAGTTCCGGAGTTAAGCCCCGGGCTTTCACTTCCAACTTAATAAGCCACCTACACACCCTTTACACCCAGTCATTCCGGACAACGCTTGCCCCCTATGTATCACCGCGGCTGCTGGCACATAGTTTGCCGGGGCTTACTTATAAAGTACCGTCATTTTATTCTTCCTTTATAACAGAAGTTTACAATCCGAAGACCTTCATCCTTCACGCGGTATTGCTGGGTCAGAGTTTCCTCCATTGCCCAATATTCCCGACTGCTGCCTCCCGTAGGAGTCTGGGCCGTTCTCAGTCCCAATGTGGCCGATCACCCTCTCAGGTCGGCTACTGATCATCGCCTTGGTAGGCCGTTACCCCACCAACTAGCTAATCAGACGCGAGCCCATCTCTTTCCAGTAAACCCTTTCACCCCTGCACGATGCCGTGCTGTGGTCATATTCGGTATTAACAATCGTTTCCAATTGGTATCCCGATGAAAGAGGCAGGTTGCTCACGTGTTACTCACCCGTCCGCCACTCGCTTTGTTCTAGCAAGCTAAAACATCGCTCGTTCGACTTGCATGTCTTAAGCATACCGCCAGCGTTCGTCCTGAGCCAGAATCAAACTCTTATGTTTTAATTCTTTACTCATTAGACATTTGTACTGACTAATAAAGTTTGTATTTTAGTATGTAATAAATTTCTCAAGAAATTAACAAGAATTTTAAATTCATTTAAAAAACCTTGTACATTTCAATATATTAACTTGTCAATTTGCGATTGTTCCGTGCGGAACAAAACAATAATATCAAATCTGAAAAAATTTGTCAAGAACTTTTTTAAAAAAGTTTAAAAAATTTTAGATTAATATTATTCATCGTCAAAAGCCTGATTTGACACCAAAATTATGACGACCCTTAGAAGATACTACAAATTAAAACTAAAGTCAACACCTTTTTTAAAAAAGTTTAAAAAAGTTTATAATTTGCTAAAAGCCCACTAAAAATCTTCTTTGCCCAAAACTTGCTGAATTTCATTTGACCCTTTCTTCATAGCTTTATAGGGCTTAACTCTTATACCCAAAAGCTTATTATTAATATCACTTCTTTCCTCGCCACACAAATTTTCAACAAAAACTTTGCAGTTTTTAAACTGAACCTTAAGTTTTTCACTCATATTTTCTGAAACATAAACTTCTTTAAGAGCATAGCAGCCTTTAAAAGCACTTTTCTTAACACTTGTTAAACTTCTTAAATTAATTCTCCTTAAATTTTTGCAGTCCTCAAAAGCCCCTGCTTCAATAACCTGAACGTTTTCCAAATTAATTTCTGAAAGGCTTGTGCAGTTTTTAAACATGTTTTTAGAAACAACTTTTAAGCCTTTAGGAAGCTTAACTTTTGTTAGAGAACTGCAATCCTCAAACGCACCCTCACCAACAAATGCAACATTTTCTGGCAAAACAATTTCCTTAAGTTTCACTAACCCAGAAAAAGCATACCAACCAATCCTAACAATATCTTTTGGCAAATCCATTTTTTCAATATAGTCAGAGAACCCAACAAATGTATAATTTCCAATGTGCCTAACACCCCTCCAAAACTTTTGGGGATTAAAATAAAGTGGTTCAATATCATTTTTTAAGTCTTCCTCAGTAACACCTTTTATTCTCATATATTGTGGAATGTCATGATATAACAAGCCGTTAAGCCCATAATAAAACATATTTAACCTCATTTTAGTTTAGCTTATCAATAAAAAAGTGATAGCAATGCTATCACTATTATATATATTATATATATACTATATTCTATATTATCTATATATTATATGTCGTTTTCTGTATAAACCTTAAAACCATTAGCCTCCAAAAGCTCTGTAGTAACACCGTTTCCATTAATTTTTCCACCAGAAAAGGTGCCGTCGTAAATGGTTCCCTTGCCACAGCTTGGGCTGTTAGCTTTAAGCACACAAAACTCAACATCATTTTCCTTAGCAAGCTTAAGCGCAAGCTCTGCACCAGCTCTATATTCTTTGCTAACATCAACGCCAGCAGAAGAAATTATTTTATCGCCCACTCTTTCAGCCGGATTTCGTGGTGTAGACAAGCCTCCCATCTGCTCAGGACAAATTGGAATAAGTTCATATTCTTTTCCAAGTGCAAGCACTTTTTCATTTTTGCAATTATCACCTTTATATCTGCAATTATTTCCAAACAAACAAGCAGAAACCAAAATTTTCTTCATAATTCTCTCCTAAATATAATTTTATCATAAATTTTAACAAAATACAACAAAGTTTGATTTTATGTTTGACAAGTTAAACGCAATAATATTAAAATGAGCAAGATAAAAGACAACTTAGTGCGATATGGGACACAAAAGTTTTACGCCTGAGCTCCTTTGACATAAAAAATTTAAATAAAACCCTTGCTCGTTCCATATACGATAGGGTTTTTTATTTAGAATTTTTAAGGAGAATTTTTATGAAACTTGTTTATGGCATTAAAGACAGACCAAGCCTTGGAAAGAACTTTGTCTTTGCCCTTCAGCAAATAATTGCAATCATGGCAGCAACGCTTCTTGTTCCAATTCTTGTGTCAGCAGCAGGTCTTTACTGCGACCCTGCAGCCGCTTTGTTTGGTGCAGGTGCTGGAACACTGGTATACCTATTATTCACAAGGTTTAAAAGCCCAGGTTTCCTTGGAAGCTCTTTCACATTTGTTGGAGCTCTTTGTGCGGTTGCCGCTCAAAACTATGGATATTGGGGACTTATCCTTGGTGTGGCATTCGCGGGACTAGTTTATGTGGCAATAGCAATTATTATTAAATTTGTTGGTTCAGGCTGGATTCACAAATTGCTCCCACACGTAATCATCGGGCCAATCCTTGCAATTATCGGGCTTTCACTTGCAGGAACTGCTGGAAGCTGGGTAATGCAAAATGGTGCAGCAGATTACAACCTTTGGGCAGTTCTTTGTGGACTTGTAACATTTTTAGTTATTGTAATTGCATCAGTTAAGGGTACAAAAAATATGAAGCTCTTCCCATTTATTGTGGGAATTGGTGCTGGCTTTGCCTTGGCACTAATCATTACTGGATTTGGCTATATAAGCAATTCATCGTTCTGCCAAAAAATGCGTGTGGTTGACTTCACAGCAATAAAAGATTGTTTTAGTCCAATTAGATTTCAAAGCTTTTTAGATTATCCAAAATTCACATTCCTTCAAGCAATTCAAACTAATGGTCAATACACCATGAACTGGACAGCTGTTGGAAACATTGCCCTACTATTTATCCCAGTAGCAGTTGTTGAGCTCGCTCAGCATATTTCTGACCACAAAAACCTTTCTAACATTGTTAACCAAGATCTTTTAACAGACCCAGGCCTTCATAACACACTTCTTGGTGACGGTGTTGGCTCTGTTGTTGGTTCTGTTTTTGGCGGATGCGCAAACACAACCTATGGCGAATCAATCGGATGCGTTGCCTTAACTGGAAACGCTTCAACAAGCACAATATTAATCAGCTCAATCGGCTGTATGCTCATTGCTTTCATTGCACCTTTTGTTGCAATTATTAACACTCTTCCAAAATGCGTTATTGGTGGTGCCTGCATTGCACTCTATGGTTTCATTTCAGTAAGCGGTCTTCAAATGCTTAAAGACGTTGATCTTTCAGACAACAGAAACCTATATCCTGTTGCAGCAATTCTTGTTATTGGTGTTGGTGGACTTGCACTTAATTTTGGTGTTAACAAACTAACAGGCGGTGCACTTGTTCAAATCACTCCACTAGCTGTTGCTATGATTGTTGGTATAATCGTTAACCTTATCACCCATAGCGGAAAAAATAAAGATGACAAAACTTCAGAAGAAGCCTTAAACCAAGATGCACCAGCTGAGTCTGTTACAAATGAAGAGGTTTTAAACGCTGATAAAGCTGAGGCTGAAAAAGTTAAAACTGAAGAAGTTAAGGCTGAGCCTGCTAAAAAGACAACAACAAAAAAATCAGCTAGCACAAAAGTAGCAGCAAAAACAAACACTCCAGCAGATGTAAAACCTGCAAAAACTTCAAAAACAGCAGCTAAAACAACAACAGTAAAAACAACAGCGGAAAAAGCTGAAGCAAAAACTACTTCAACTCAGGCAAAAAAGCCAGCTGCTAAAACAACAAAAGCCAAGGCTTAAATAAAAAACAAAAGAGGTATATATGGAAGAATATATGAAGAATATTACTATTCTTGATCATCCACTAATTAAACATAAAATAACACACCTTTGCGACACAAGAACTGGAACAAAAGAATTTAGAGAAATTGTTTCAGAAATTGCCATGCTTATGGGCTATGAAGCATTTCGTGATGTTAAAACTGAATTGCAACACATAACTGCCCCAATCTCAGATTTTGACTCTCCAGTAGTTAAAGAAGAAATTGCGATTGTTCCAATCCTTAGAGCAGGACTAGGAATGGTTGAGGGACTAACAAAACTGTTCCCTCTTGCAAAAATAGGACATATTGGACTATATAGAGATGAAGAAACCTTAGAGCCACATGAATATTTCTGTAAGCTTCCAAAGGACTGCACAGAAGGACAGTGTATTGTTGTTGACCCAGCACTTGCCACTGGCGGCTCTGCAACAGCAGCAATCAACTTTATTAAAGAGAGGGGCTTTAAGAACATAAAACTTCTTTGCTTGCTTGGGGCACCAGAAGGGTTAAAAAAAGTTGCTGAAACTCACCCAGATGTTAAAATTTTTGTAGCTCATTTTGCAAATGCACCATTAAATGACCATGGCTATATAGTTTCTGGTTTTGGCGATGCAGGAGACAGAATCTTCGGCACAAAATAACCCAAAGAAAAAAGTTAACTGCTTTGCTTCGTTTCTAAAAAAATTTCTAAACAGTCATGTAGACTTCTACACTCTTGCCTATAAATTTTTTGAGCCATGCCTAGCACTCAGTTTTTAACTTTAGGACACACGAAAAAAACATTACTAAAGACAAAATAATCACTTAACAAAAGACAAAAAAAAGAGATAGCACCTGCTATCTCTTTTAAAATGAGAAAACAAAATTCAAAAAATTATTTTCTGGTATAAACAAAATAATCGCCATCTAAAGCTTTAGAATAATTTTCATTAAGGAAAGAATTTGAGCCATCATCAACATCAGCCAAAACCCTAACCGTCCCCGCATTTAAAAGCAAACCACCAAAATAATTAACACCGCCATTAGTAACTAATTTATATACTTCTTCGCTTTCTATTATAACTGTTGTTAAATTACTGCAATATTCAAACGCCCATTTTTCTATAATTGTTACACTACTTGGAATAGTAATTGAAGTCAAACTGCCGCAACCAGAAAACGCACTCTCTCCTATGCTTGTTACACTATTTGGAATTTTTATGGTAGTTAAATTAACACATTCATAAAATGCCCTGTCAGCAATAAATTTACAATTCTCATTAATATTGCAGCTTGTTATGTCTTTTGAAACTGCCTCAATTAAAAATAAATATGGATTTTCTTCATTTCCCAAATACTTTGCATTATCATATACATTAAATTGTAAAGTATTACAATACTCAAATGCATAATATCCAATTCTTATCACGCTGTCTGGGATAGTTATTGTAGTTAAGCTATAACAACCATAAAATGTATAATCTTCTATACTTGTTACACTACTTGGGATTTCTATTGCAGTTAAACTACCACATTCATAAAAGGTACTACTTCCTATACTTGTCACACTATTTGGAATTTCTATTGAAGTTAAACTGCTGCAATACTCAAATACATTACCACCTATGCCAATTACACTGTTTGGAATTGTAATTGAACCTAAATTACTACAATCTTTAAAAGCATAATAGCCAATTAACTTGCAATCTTCATTAATATTGCAACTTGTTATATCCTTTGAAACTGCTTCAATCAAAACAAGATATGGGTTTTCTTCATTTCCTAAATATTTTGCATTGTCATATATATTATATTGTAGATTATTGCAATCTCTAAACATATCAGCTCTAATGCTTGTTACACTATTAGGAATTACTATTGTAGATAAATTACTGCAACCATCAAATGCACACCATCCAATACTTATTACGCTATTTGGAATTTCTATTGAAGTTAAACTACTGCAATTTGCAAATACTCTTTCCCCTAAACTCTTTACACTTTGTGAAATAGTAATTGAAGTCAAACTACTACAATTAGAAAATGCAGAATCTCCTATATTTGTTACGCTGTTTGGTATGCTAATTG
>CAOJFR010000042.1 GCA_948434855.1 uncultured Clostridia bacterium
ATTTGATAAAAAAATATTAATAGAAAATTCTCAGGTTAAAGAAACAAAATCTTCAAAAATCAATAAAAAACATTAAAATTTTATTAATTTTTACATATTTTTCCATAAATAGCAAATAATAATAGTAGAAACTTAAAAGGAGAGTAATATGAAAAAATCAACTGAAACAACAAAGAACATGACTAAGGACAAGGTAAAAAACTGTTCTGCAAAAAAGTCAACTAAAGCTATTAAAGATAGTTGCGGTTCAAAGTCTGGTTGCACAGGCAAAAAGTGTAAATCAAGCAAATAACAAAAGACTTATCCCCATGAGTCTTACACCACTAAACTTAGTGGTGTTTTTTTATGTAAAACTCAAAACAATGGCAATCACACCAACCAAAAGCAAATAAATTGCAAAATAATTAAATTTTCTATTTTTCAACATTTTTAATGTAATTTTCAAAGAAATAACTGATACAAAAAAAGTAAACACAAAAGCAAACACACACATTAATGGACTAATCATTTCAAAAACGCCAGAAAAGTCATCAATCTTAATAAGTTCAAAAATAAATCCGCCTAAAATTATAGGTAAAGACAGCAAAAAGCTAAATTCTGCAGACTGAGAGTCATCATTTCCACATAAAAGCAGTGCAGAAATTGTGCTTCCAGACCTAGATATTCCAGGCAAAACTGCAAACCCCTGAACCAATCCAACAACACAAGCACTTTTATATGAAATTTCACCAACCTTAATAACTGATGCTTTTTTCTGAAACTTATATGCACTAAATAACAATATTGCTGTCAAAATAAAGCAGAATCCATAAATTTTACTAACATATTTATCAACATCAAAAATTTCATAAGAAAAAGCAAATACTAAGGTGATTAGTGTAGAAACAATAAGTTTGTATGTTAATGGTTGAAAAGGCTTTTTAATCAAGTTCCAAATAATTTTTCTATAAACAATAACAACTGCAAGCAATGTTGCAAGATGCAAAAATAGGTTTAACAAAAGTAAATTGCCACTAATTTGAAAAATATTTTCAAACAAAAGTAAATGTCCACTACTTGAAACTGGCAAAAATTCAGTAAGCCCCTGAATTAAACATAAAATAATCAAAACCCAAAATTTCATATTTAATTATACTTTTAAATGTTATTATTTATGCTTTTATGCTTTATTTTTTTTAATTTTTGTTCTATAATCTAAACATAAATTGTTCATAGGAGAAATTGTGGAATATTTGCAAGCTTACGAAAAGATTTTTAAAATAATAAATTCGTCAAAACTTGCAGTGGTTGCAACCGCAAACAAAAAAGGCATTGTTGCAGCAAGTCAAGTTTGCATAGTTTGTGACGACAATAATATATATTTCCAAACAGACAAAAGTTTTGAAAAAATTCAAAATATAAAAGAAAATTCAAATATTTCACTAAATATTGGAGCATTAAGCTTAAAAGGAAAAGCAGAAATTATTGGACATCCAACTCTTCATCCAAAAATAGTTGAAAAATTTAAAATAAATCATCCAAAAACCTATGAGTGTTACACTAATCTCCCAAATGAAATATTAGTCAAAATAAATTTGACTGAAGCAAAGCTTTGGGGCATAGATTCATCAAAAACAAATAATAAAAATGAATCAATATTAGTTTTAGATTTTATTAACAAAAAAATAAACACAATAATATGCGATAAAATGTAAGGAGAAATTTATGGAACTTGGAGTAGTAGGACTACCAAATGTAGGAAAAAGTACACTTTTTAATGCAATAACAAAGGTTGGAGCAGATGTTGCAAACTATCCATTTTGCACAATAGAGCCAAATGTAGGAATTGTTCCCGTGCCAGATGAAAGATTAACTGTGCTCGGAAAAATGTATAACACTCAAAAAATCACACCAGCAGTTTTAAAATTTGTTGATATTGCCGGGCTTGTCAAAGGAGCATCTCATGGCGAAGGTCTTGGAAACAAATTTTTGGGAGCAATAAGAGAGTGTGATGCCATTGTTCATGTTGTTAGATGCTTTAATGATTCTAACATAACTCACGTAGATGGTTCAGTTGACCCAATAAGAGATATAGAAACCATCAACACCGAGCTTGCACTTGCAGATCTAGACACAGTTAAAACAAAACAAGAAAAAACTGAAAAGTTAGCAAAACAAGGCAACAAAGAAGCTCAATCTGAGCTTATATTCTTAAATAAACTCTTAAGCTTTCTAAATGAAGGAAAACCCGCAAGGCTTGCAATAACAAATGATGATGAAAAAAAACTTGCAAACTCATACTTTCTTTTAACAACAAAACCAGTTATTTATGCTTGCAACATTTCAGAAGAAGATATTTCAAAGGAAGAAGACTCTCTTGAATATGTAAAAAAGGTCAAACTATTCGCAAAAACAGAAAATTCACAAGTTTTGGTAGTTTGTGCAAAAATTGAACAAGAACTTTCAGAGCTTTCAGACGATGAAAAACAAATGTTTTTAGAAGAGCTTGGGCTAAAATCAAGTGGTCTTGAAAAAGTAATTAAGCTAGGATATGAAACACTTGGTGAAATTTCATATTTAACTGCAGGAGAAAAAGAAGTCCGTGCATGGACAATAATCAAAGGAACAAAAGCCCCAGGTGCTGCTGGAAAAATCCATACAGATTTTGAAAGAGGATTTATCAAAGCAGATGTTGTTTCATATGAAAACCTTGTTCATTATGGTGGCTATAATCAAGCAAAAGAAGCCGGCAAGGTTCGCAGCGAAGGTAAAGAATATGTTGTTCAAGATGGCGACGTAATTCTTTTTAAATTTAATTTATCAAAATAAAAAGAGAGGTTATCCTCTCTTTTTTATAAAGACTTTATATATCTCAATAATTCTTTAGCATTTCCTCTCAAAATTATAGGTGTGCAATTTTTATATTGGTCTTCACGACCCTCTCCATTGGTCATTGCACTATAAACCACAATTTCATTAAACTTGCTTTCGTCTGGAATGATAATTATTAAACTAAAAAATGGAATAACCCTTGGTGTTCCATTTTCATAAACAACCAAGTTTTTCTCTGATTTATACATAATTTCAATTGAAACATTTTCTTTTTTCATTGTTGAATCATAGGTTGCATAGTTTTCAGAGTCATATTCAATCTTATAATTAAGATTTTTATTGCTTGTTGCAAGTTGAAATAAAGATAATGTTGTCATTTTAGATAATCTATTCAAAATATCATTATATGCTTTTTTATCCTCATCGCTCAATTTTTCGTTGTCTTTTTCATAGGTCTTTCCATTTAAGGACTGAAGAGACTTATTATAAACAATCAAAAAATCTGGCTCTTGAATAGCAAAACCAATATTTTTCTTTATCCCAGTTAAAACTCCAAGCAAAACAACAACAAATGCGAGAATAACTGCAGATACACTCACAAATATTTTTTTCATATTTTTTCCTTATTTATTAGCTATTTTTCATCATTTTCAGTTCCGGCAGATTTTTGAGTCTGACTCTTGTTTGTTTTAGAACCAGCTGTTGCAGTTTTTGATCCAGCAGCTTTAGATTTTTTAGAAACAGAAGATGTAGAAGTTTTTGACTTGGTTGTATTAGAAGTTTTCTTTACAGAAGTTTTATTATTTTCAGCTTTAACAGTTGTTTCTTTAACTTCAGTTTCATTCTTTTGATTATTTTCAGAATTTTGTTTCATTCTGTTTTCAGCTGTCTTCAAAAGTTCATCAACCAAATTTGTTTCAGAATTATTTTTTTCAGAATTTTCGTTATTTTGTATATTTTGTGTATCTTTTTCTTGTTTTTCTACTTTTTTATCTTTACTTTCAATATATTTAATAACATCTTTCTTACTTTTTCCAGCAATAATCATATCAACTTCTTCAGCATAAATAGTTTCTTTCTCAATCAAAACATCAGCCATTGTCAAAAGCACATTTTTGTTTTTAGTTAAAATCCTTTCTGTTTCCTTATAGCAAGAATCAATTATCTTTTTAATCTCAGAATCAATCTTGGCAGCTTGGTCTTCACTATAAGGCATTCTTTCTTGATAAGATTTTCCAATAAACACTTCATCTTCGCTACCAGAATAAACCATGCCAAGTGTTTCGCTCATGCCCCATTCAGTAACCATTCGTCTAGCAATGTTTGTTGCTCGTTTAAGGTCATTTGATGCACCAGTTGAAATATCGCCAATATAAAGTTTTTCAGCAACAATACCCCCTAGGAGCATTTGTATTTTACTTAACAATTTCTTTTTAAAGTAAACAGTGCTATCATCATCAGTTGAAAGGGTATATCCACCAGCTCCGCCTCTAGGAATAATTGAAACTTCATGAACTGGCGACTTCTCTTTAGATAGTTTACTTATAAGTGCGTGTCCAGATTCATGAACAGCTGTATCATATTTATCTTTTTCATCAATAACTCTACTGCGCTTTTGAGGTCCAAGAGTAACTTTCATAATAGATTTTTGAATATCCTCTTCGCAAATCTCTTTTCTGTTGTCTTTTGCAACCAAAATTGCTGCTTCATTTAAAAGGTTTTCAATTTCTGCACCAGTAAAGCCAGCCGTTATTCTTGCAATAGTCTTAAAGTCAACATCCTTAGATAGTGGTTTATTCTTTGCATGAACTTTCAAAATTTCTTCTCTGCCTTTAACATCCGGAACATTAATATTAACACGTCTATCAAATCTTCCAGGTCTAAGAAGTGCAGGATCAAGAATATCAACCCTGTTTGTTGCTGCCATAACAATTATGCCTTCATTATCTTCAAATCCATCCATTTGCACAAGAAGTTGGTTAAGCGTTTGTTCTCTTTCATCATTTCCACCACCAAGTCCTGCACCACGTTGTCTACCAACAGCATCAATTTCATCAATAAAAATAATACAAGGCTTTGCTTTTTTAGCAGTTTCAAATAAATCACGAACACGAGAAGCACCAACACCAACAAACAATTCCATAAAGTCTGAGCCAGAAATTGTAAAGAATGGAACACCTGCTTCGCCAGCAACTGCCTTTGCTAAAAGTGTTTTACCAGTTCCAGGAGGTCCAACAAGCAACACTCCTTTAGGAATTTTAGCACCAAGGTCAACATATTTCTTAGGATTTTTCAAAAAGTCAACAACATCTTCAAGTTCTTCTTTTTCCTCATCCTCGCCAGCAACATCTGAAAATTTAGTTTTACTTGGATAAACTCTTGCCTTATTCTTAACAAAATCAAAACTTTTATTGTTTGCACCCTTAACTTGTCTTATAACAAAAACAATCATAATAATAAGTGTTGCAACCATTAAAATAGGATATAATATATTTAGAACCGAAATTGTTGTAGGGTTTCCAGTCTTAACTGAAGGAAGTTTAGCAGTTCCATCCTTGTCAGCAAGCTTATCATTTTCAATTCTCTCTAAAATCTTATCCCCAACATTATTGCTGTTATAAAACCAGTGAGCATCACCATTTTCATAATAAACCTGAATCCTGTTCTGGTTAACATAAACTTTTTCAATATTTCCGCTCTCATATTGACCTAAATAGTCAGTATATTCAATTTCTGTTCCTCTGGCATTTTTTGTTACAAGCCAAAAAACCAAAGATAAAACCAACAAAATTGAAATACAAATAACAATATTTCTAATCAAAGAGCCTTTTTGTTGTTTAATTCTAATTTCTCTGTTTTTTTCTTCTTCATTCATTTTGTTTGCCTCCAATTATACAATATACATTCTATCAAATTATATGCTTTTTATCAAACTTTTTTATCATTAAAATTTATAAGTACTAAAATTTAAATAAAAAATCTAATTTTTTTTGTCATAAAAATGGACTATTTTATTTAAGTATTATATAATATAGTCAGGAGATATCAATGAACTGGTTAGACTTAGGAATTATTGTTTTAATAGTTGTCCTTCTTGCTATTAGCATAAAGCGTGGATTCATGACATCAATGCTTTCTCATTTTTCTTTTGGAATGAACGCCGTGCTAAGCTTTTTCCTTTGCAAGCCAATTCAATGGGTTTTAAATAATGGATTTCATCTCGGAAATGCAATATCTTCTCATTATTACAGCTCATTAATTGAAAAATCGGGAAATTTCGCCACAAATCTACTGTCTTTTGACAATAAAGAGGCATTGCATGATTTTGTTAATTCAACTTTAAATGAAGGTGAATTTAATGGAATAAGCAAAACAATGTATAAATGGTTTCTAAATAAAGGCTCCTTATATGACACACTTCATGAATCTGGAGTTTCATCAAGAAGTCTTGCAGATATTATTTCTCAATCATATGCTTCATTTTTTACAATCATCATAGCATTTGTAACATCAAT
>CAOJFR010000043.1 GCA_948434855.1 uncultured Clostridia bacterium
TCAGATGGCACTCATAACATTATGAATGAAATTTTAAGCAACAAAAAAGGCTCTTAACTTGGAGCCTTTTTTCTTAGTCTAAAGAAATTTTATCAAATGTATCATTCATTCCTGCAACGGATGACACTGGCAATGCAAATACCATTCCATGAGCCTCAGACTTAAAATCTATAACAGAATATATTGCTTTCATTGTTGGAACAACCAGCTCTTCTTTAACAAGCATCATAACAACTGTGTCATCAGGTGAAATGCTAAAGCCCAAAAACTTCTTTTGAATTTTAGATACACCCTTTGCCTGCATCAAAATAGCACCATTGCTTCCAACAGATTTTGCTGCTTCCAAAATGTCTGACTCAAAACCTCTTTTTGAAATTGATAGCACCAGTTTAAACTTTTCTTCTGAAAAAATTTCATCATCAATAATAACTACTTCATCTTTTTTTTCCATAAACTTCTCCTTATTCAACAAATGGTCCCTTTGCACCCATATAACCTAAAATGTCAATAATAAAGGCTTTTCCTCTACCTCTTTTATATAGCTCTAACTCTCTGCAAATATTTAACAAAAATATATCTGCAACTTCTTGCTGGCACATTGCAAAAACAGTAAAGCCATTTGAGTTATAGCCATCAAAAAAATCTATTACCGCATTTTTTGAAACACCTGTGCTTGCAACTGCAGCCACAACTCTTCCACCATTGTTAACAATGAAAGACAACAGGTCATCTAAATTTTTTTGGTCTTTTATGAAAAAACAGCACATTGCAAGCTCATTTATTTGTGATGGATACATTTTTTGAGAAACAATAACATATTTCTTTTTAGACTTATCATTTCTTTTCATTCTTTTGCCCCTTTAATTTGTTATATTCTGCTTCAAGTTTTTCAATATTAGAATAGTTTTCAAATGTATAAGAAAACAGGAATGCCTTTTTGTGCTCCTTTCGTTTTTGAGCATAAACATTAAACTTATAAACCAAACCAATAAGTTGTATTACCAAAATTGGTGACATTGCAACAATACCAATAATTCCAAAACCATTAATTGCGCCAGATGTTTCGGCAGCAAGTGAAACCATTAGTGGCAAAATGAACGCAGATGTCATTGGACCAGACGCCACGCCACCCGAGTCAAATGCAAGACCTGTGAAGAGCGAATCCACAAAAAACATTAATATTAAAGCCACAATATATCCAGTTAATATTATATAGAAAAAGTTAATGTTATATAAGATTCTGAGTGCTGCGAGCAAAATTGCAAGAGCCATTGAAATTGCAATTCCAAACATAACAATTATATATGGAACGCTTCCCTTTGTTGCTGACTGAACCTGTTTTGCAAGCACAATAACTGAAGGTTCTGCAAAAGTCAAAGCAAAACCAAAAACTATACAAAATATTATTACAACTATTGGCTTTTGAAGTGACAAAAATTTTCCAATAACTTCGCCCATTCCAGTGAACGCATAGTCAATTCCAAACATAAATAGAAACAAACCAATAAAGGTTATCCCTAAGCCCGCACAAAATTTCAATTTTTTTCTGAGCGGAAGTCTTATTAATATAAGGTCATATATTAAAAAGATTATTGCAAGTGGAACTATTGCAAACAGCGAATTTTTTAAAACCGAAATAAATATGTTTAAATTTTGCGCTGCAACTTCAACCCCGCCATTGTTTTGAGCAAACAAAAACAAAATTAGCACTGCAACAACCGGACCAAATGATGCCATTCCAAGCATACCAAAAGTTTCTTTATTAGACTTTGTTTTGCTGAACTTAGATGATATTCCAGAGGCTATTGCAAGCAAAAATGGTGCGGAAATCATTCCTGTGGTTGCCCCACCAGCATCAAAAGCAAGAGCAATATATTCACTTTTAACAAAACAACATAGCAAGAAAATTAATGCAAAAATTGCAAAGTAAATATATTTAAGCTCTATGTTTTTAATTATCCTAAAAATGCTTAGGGCTGTAAATATTCCAACGCCTGCTCCAATGCAAAATACTATTAAGATTTTTGAATTGAAAACGCCCGTTTTAAAAAGCTGAGTAACAAAAACTGAAACATCTGGCTCTGCAATCGTTGCAAAAAATCCAAATATTGCTGCAAAGATTACAAAAATTATAAGTTTTGAAAGTTTGTTTACGGTGTTAACCATAAGTTCTCCCATTGGAATTATGGTTGAGTCTACACCAGTCAAAAACAATGCCTCACCAAAAGCAATTACAAATGCTGAAACAAAAAACCCGATTAAAAGTTTTGTGTCTATCTTATAAAAAAACAAATGCACAAAAAGCACTATTACCAATATTGGCAAAAGTGCTAAAACTATATCTCTCAGTTTTTTTAAAAATCGCATCTATTTTTCCCTTTAGTTTAATCAAAATCAATCTCGCCAATAATGTCGCCATCAATTCTTCTGCGAGACTTACCTCTTTTTTTCTTATTTGTTGTTTTAGGTGTGGTTTTCTTAATTTCAGGAAGTGGAACTTTAACTTCTTTCTTTGGCTGCGGCTCAACCTTAACTTCTGGCTTTGCCTGTGGCACTTCTTTTAGCTTTGTTTCTTCCTTCTTCATTCTATTAGAAATTTTTAAAAGCTTATTATCCATTTCTAAGTTTGAAATGTTATAATTTGACTTTAATTCTTTCTTAAAGCCCTCATCGCTTAGGACTTTTTTCTCAGCCTTAGAGTTGTTTTTCTTATTTTCAAATGCAAGTCTAGCAATTTTTGCTTCTAGCTCACTCTGTGATTTTATGTCTGAAACTGAGACTTTTTTAGCTGGTTTAGACATTAAATTGCTATTATAATGCATTTTTTCAGAAACAACATTATTTGTTTCTTTGTTATTTGAAAATTGAGACATAAAGTCGTCAGTCATTGTTTCATAGTCATCTTTTGTTAAAATATTACTACGATTTACTTTGACTGTAGGTTTTTTTCTTTCAGCCATAACCTTTTTTATTTCTTCAATTTCAGGTGGCTTGCTTTCTTTAATCTCAGCTCTTGGCAAATCATTAACCTGCTCTTTAACAACAGTTTCCTCAGCAGGCTTAACATCTTGCACTGTTTCAGTTTTAAGCGAAGATTTATCTTCTTCATCACTTTTAATAATGTCTGAAAGGCTTATAATTTCTTCAGACTTAACATCTTGTTCTGATTCTAAACTTGAATGATTTTGCTCTTCCCTAAACTTGCTCGTTTCTTTTTCTAAAGCTTCAAGCCTTCGCCTAACTTCGTCTAACTCACTTTTATCAAGCATATAGCTATCGCCCAAAGTTTCATCATCAAAAGCAAAACGCTCAATGTTGTTTCCACTTGCACTAAAGTCCTCATCTTGAGCACCAGACGAAACCTGAGAATCGTCAAAATTTAAGATTGGCTCTAAAAGATCTTCATTTTCTTTAAACTTATCATCTGCAATAACTTCTTCTTCAAGCTTGTGCATATAACTGTCAAGTGCAAATTTCTTAAGGTCTGGATCATCAGAAGAAAGTTGAGTGATTGGTTTTTTAAGCTCTGTTCTTGCTTGGTCTAAATCATTAAACTTTTGCAAAGACTTACTTTTCATATATTCAGAAAGTGAGAAAGTTTGTTTTGTTTTCTCAACATCACTAGATGTCTCTTCAACCTTACGATAGTTTTTATTTTTCCATGATGAAAAGTCGCTCATGTCAAGAGGAGTTGTCCTCTTCCTTTTTGAGCCAAAATACCTACCAAAAGGAGAAGGCTCAAATTTTTCGCTCATGTTTTTATGTTGAACAGGAGCAGGTTTGCTTACAGTTTCGCCACGTCTGTTTATGCTGGCATCAGTTGCAAGTTTGTTTACAACAACAGGTTCACCCTCTGTTGCCTTCAGAGCCTTTTTAAACAAATTAAATTCAAAGACATCGTTGAAAAAATTTTCCATAACTTTCCTTAAAAACTAATTATAGTATACAATAATAGCCATAAATTACAAAACAAAAATTGGTGAAAATAAAAAAAATTCATCATAAGACAGAGTGATGAATTTTCATAATTTTTAACTGAGTATTTCAGTGCAAAAGTTGCTGTTTACCAAACTCATATTTTTTCTATTTTTTTCAGCGGCTTCAATTAGCTTTAGCGTTACTTCGTTCATCAAAATTCCACCTTTATTAAAGAAATAATATGAAAGCGAACCAGGAATTGCATTAACCTCACAAACATAAAGTTTGTTAAGCTCTTCCACAAATAAAAAGTCAATTCTAACCACACCAGACAAATTTAAGTTTTTAAAAATACTTGCTGCATATTTTCTAATTTTTTTGCGAAGACAATCATCAATATCCGCAGGAAATTTTCTTGTTTGACTTGCCATAGAGCCACTTTTTGTGCCAGAAAGTTTTCCCTGCCCTTTTCCAGATTTTCCACCAGATAAATATTTATCTGTGAAAGACAAAATTTCTTCATGTTTAACTGGCTCATCAATTTCTGAAACTTCAAAATCGTCACTTGTTCCAAGAACTGCAACATTAAACTCTTTTGTATTTTTCAATAGTTTTTCAACCAAAACTTCTCTGTCAAACTCAAATGCAAGTTCAATCTTTTCTTTAAACTCTTTTTCAGAATTTGCAATAAATAAACCAATCGAGCTTCCACCACTGTTAGATTTTATTATAACAGGATATCCAAGTTTTTGACTTTGCTTAAAGCACCACTTATAGTTAGTTTCAAAATCATTTTGCGATATCTTAAACCCAGAAACAACTGGAACATGCAAGCCTTTCATTGTTTGTTTAAATAAAAATTTGTTCATGCAAACTGCAAGTGCATCAAAACTTCCAGCAGAACATGATATGTTAACACTTTCTAAAACAGAAACCAGCTTTCCATTTTCACCAGCACCACCATGACAAGCAAAAACTGCCAAGTCTATTCTCATATATTCTTTAAGTCCAAATGCAGACTTAACAAACAAAACATTATCTTCCCCAGAAACAAAAGACACTCTCTTAAACTTTTTTAGTCTTGCTTGAAAATTCTTTTTTGAAAAATCAGATAAATCAAACTTTTTCTGTTCATATAAAAAGTATTCATTTTCTCTTGAAACATAAAATGGAACTAAATTAACATCTTGAATCCTTGTTTTGTTATATACCTGCGATGCGGTAACCACAGAAATGTCATGCTCATAAGATTTTCCACCAAACACTAATAAAACATTTTTCATATAATATCTCCTGATTTATTGTATGAAAAATAATTTTTATTGTGAAAAAAGAGCCATTAATTTTATGGCTCTAAATTTTTAATTATAATTGTCTGGCAAATCGTTTTCAAACAGCACAACATCATTTGCCTTAATATATTTTCCAAGAAGCTTAACTGCATTATTAAGGTTGGTTGTGAGCAAAATGTTAGAATCATTAAACCCAGCAAAAATCAAACCAGATGATATTGCATCATAATTTATTGATGAGTCAATAATAACATAATCGCACACTGCTGCAAGATTTCTTCCAAACTCAAAGTTTGCATTAAACTGCTCAGACCCAAGCTCAACCAAGCCCGGAGTTATAACAAACTTTTTTCCTTCAAACTTTGAAAGCACATTCAAACTTGCCTTGCTTCCCTCAACCGAGCTATTATAAGCATCATCAATAATTGTATATGTGCTGGCAGATTTTATAATTTCAAGTCTATGTGAAATTGGAACAAGTTTTCCTATTCCACTAGAAATTTCTTCAAGTGATAGTCCAAAGTCAAAAGCAACATTTGCCGCAAGCAATATGTTTGAAATGTTGTGTTCTCCAAGCAAAACTGTTTTGGCATGAACCTTTTGTTTTCCTTGGCATAAATCAAATTCTGAGCCAGTTTTTGTGGTTTTAACAGCACTTATATAAATTTGCTTATCTTCAGATTTTTCAGCACAAAATGCAATTTT
>CAOJFR010000044.1 GCA_948434855.1 uncultured Clostridia bacterium
AACACACACCCATTAAAATATGTAGGGTGCGTGTAATTCGCTTTTGGCGGAGAGTTAGGGATTCGAACCCCAGATAGCTTTCACTATGCCAGTTTTCAAGACTGGTGTATTCAACCGCTCTACCAACTCTCCATTATTTTGTTCTCAGCATTATTTAATATATCTATTTTTGCTGACTTATTTAGTATATTAAATTTATTTTAAAAAATCAAGTATTTTTTTAAATTTCTTTATATTTATTTATATGAATAAATTTTTGTTTTGAAAACCTTTTCTGAAATAATATGAAAGTAATATTTTATGTTAATTTTGGTTATTTATTTTATTTAAAATATTTTTTATGCTATTATATTTTTAGTTGGGAGCATATTATGGAAACTAAAGTTGCAATTAATAAAAGAAGAAGTATTAGGAAATATAAAAATATTTCTATTGATGAAAATGTTGTGCTTGATATTTTGAACTGCGGAAGACTTGCTCCTTCTGCTAAAAATAGGCAGCCTTGGCGTTTTGTTGCGATTTTAGACAAAACATTTATTCATAAAATTGCTGACACTATTATTAAAAATTTTTCTGAAGAAGATGAACTAATTAGCAAACAATTATTAAACGCTAACCCCTCAGTTATTTCAACTGCAAACATAATTAAAAAGGCACCAATTCTAATTTTGATTTATAAGGAAATACACTCTTATTGGGAAATTAGCGACAGCCTTTCTATTGGTGCTTGTATTCAAAATATGTGCCTTAGAGCTTGCGAACTTAAGCTTGGAACATTATGGATTCGTGATACTTTTTATGCCAACAATGAGATTTTGAAGCTGGCTGGAATTGACAGTGATAAATTTGAACTTAGCTCTGCCCTTTTAATTGGCGTTGCAGACGAAGAGCCTTCAGCAAGAGATCGAAAGCCTTTAAGTGAAATTGTGAAATGGATTAAATAAACCCTAAGCGTCATGCTTGGGTTTTTTATTTTTAATATAGTTTAAAGGCAAAATCATATTCTCCGAACTCATTATATTTTTTATAATCTTTTGATCCAACTTTTTCAAAAAATGGATTTTTTGGGACTCATGTTTAACCCAACAAACATCTATAGATAACCCATTGCTTGAAATGTGTAAAAACTTATTTTTACCGGCAAAATTAATGAACTCAGTAGTGGCACATAATGTTTTCCGCTATAGAGCACACCAAAATACATTATTAGAGTTTCTTTGCTTTGACTTGCAACAACCGCTATGCCGCTGTTGATTATTCCCTAATCTGCAATAAAAGTGCCCACTTGCATTGCCTTGTCTTTTAATGCCTTAAATGTTATCTTTTCGCCATTTGACTCATAAATTGCAGTTTTTGTTGGAAAATTTTCAGCACTACTCTCTAAATATTCTAATACATTCGTAAACATATTTTTTTCCTTGGCAAATTTTCTACTGCATAAATAATAGCACCCCCTGCTTGTCAAACAAATGACAAAAATGAAGAAATTTTTCCCAAAAAAAACAACTAAAATGTTTTAGTTGCCTTTTTTTAATCTTTATTTTTTATATCAGAATATTTTTGCATAATTTCTTCTGCAAGATTTTCTGACACAGTGTTTAAATGACTTAAGTATGAAGATTTGGACATTAACTTTGGAAACTTTACACCACTTAATGTGTAGACAGGGTTAACCTTTAGATTATTAAAGTTTGGAGTCATGAGCGATTGAACTACATCTCTTAAAATGCTATCTTCATCCATTTTTAACTTTTTTGCCATTGAAACTAAAAAACTTAAACTTTTATCTTTGTTTTTATCTGGCAAAATCATATAAATTTCTGGAGGATTATTATTAATTGTTAGCTTATTATACATATCCTCTACCGTTTCACGCAGGCAGAGTTCAGCAACATTTCCACTGAGATCTAATATGCTGATATTCCTGCTTTCAATCCATTTCTTCATGGTTTTTATGAGAGCCTCGCCATCTTCTTTATCTATATAATTATAGCCTTCGCAAAGTCCTTCTGTGTTGATTTGCTCTACACCAAGTATTGATGCCAAATTTTTTGCTATAGCAGTTTTTCCAACAAGCGTTGGACCAACTAAAATTATTAATCTATCTAATTTATTTTTCATAAATAAATTATAACACAGAATTTCTTGTTTGTAAATACCCTTGATTTTAAAATTTTTGCTTGCCTATTGAAAAAGGAGTTTGTTTGTGCTAAAATTATTTTATGATAGATAATTTATTTGAATGGTATTATCAAAATACTGATGCACTGAAGCTTACTGCAAATGATGTTATTGAAAATGGTGAGTTTTATTCTGCGGGATTTTATGGTATTGACACTTATATTTTTGAAGGCTTGAAATTTTATTTAAAAAAGCCTCACTCTGCAAGATTTAAAGAACTTGATTGTTTTAACACGATTAAAAACCAAAAGATTAGCAGAGACCTTGCTGTTTTTGATAATGAACTTTGCACCATGAGCGAACTTGTTTCTGAAAAGAAATATAGAGCACATAAATTTTTGGCAGCTAAGCATTTTTCAATGCCTCTTGGACGTGAGTTTTTGATTATGTCACCAAATATGTTTTGTGAAGAAGTTGAAGCCACTGACATTGATGGAATTGACAAAAATGCAGAATTTTATGAACCATCTAAAATTAACCTTAGCAAAACTGCAAAGCAATTTGCTACTGGAACAAGCAAATATAATTTAAGACAAATTCTTAAAAACAAAGAAAGATTTTTGCAATTTATGACTGAGCATTGCTATGAACAGTTTGTGAATTATTTTCTTTTATCTGCCTTTGAACTGACTGATGATGAAAACAATAACAACCTTATGTTTGCTAAGCAGAAAGAATCTGACCGCCTTGAAGAGGTTTTTGTTTTTGACAAAGAATCAACAGTTTTTAACTTTTTGCTTGCCCAAGGTGAAAACTTTGATAGCATTAAACAAAGACTTTTAGACCTAAACGAATTTTGCGATGTTGTGCTTGGTGGCAAAAACATTTCAGCCAGATGCAAAACACTTAAAAATTTATTTTATGCGGGTTTGCTTAATGAAAATCATAAAGAGCTTTTGACAAAGTCTCTTGCAGTGGACTATGACAAACTTGCAGATGAGGTTTCTTTGGAAACTGGACTTAAAAAACACCAATCTCAAATTGACCTTTATAAATTTGGTCAGGACCTGACTGATAAATTTTTAAGAGAATTATAAAAAAATACGAACTTAATTGTTCGTATTTTTATTTTTTTATTTTTTTGCAGGCTTTGTTTTTTCTGCTTTTTTGCTTGAAACGTCAGTCTTTTTTGTTGAATCTTCTTTTTTATTTTCTGCAGTTTTTGATGATTTTTTTGCAGAATTTGCATCTTTTTTGCTTGGTTTCTTGAAAATTTTGGTTAAATCTGCAGTTTCAAGGTCTAACTTCTCTTTTTCTTTTTCTCTTGTTTTTTCAACTCTTGCTGGAAGTTTTGCTTTGTCATAAGGCATTACAACTTTATCATTTCTATTTCTAACTTCAAGCTGATTATATGGAATTGAGATTTTGTTTCTCTTAAATTCATTATATACATTTTCTATAATATAATAATAAACTGTCCAATAGTCTGAAGTGTCACACCAGCAGTTTGCAAAAAAGTCTATGCTGCTTGAACCAAGCACTTTTAATCTGCAAAATGGCTCTGGGTCAAGGTCTACCTTTCCATTGCTTTTCATGACATCTGTAACGATTTTTTTGACAAGCTCTACGTCTGTTTCATAGGCAACTGAGAATGTGAAATCTACTCTTCTTTTATTGTTTGCACCGGCATTGGTTACTGAGCTGTTTACTATTGTTGAGTTTGGAAGCGTTATTCTTTTGTTGTCTGGAGTGACAAGTGTTGTGAACAAAAAGTTAATCTCTACTATGCTGCCTTCTTTTCCGTCAACAGAAATATAGTCTCCCTTTTTGAACATATGTGTTGAAACGATTACAATTCCGTTTGCAAGGTTTGCAATGTTTGATTCAAGAGCCATACCAACAGCAAGAAGGATTGCACTTAGGGCAGTTATGATGCCCGTTATGTTGATTCCGATTATGCTGAGAAGTATGAGAACTAAAATTAAATATAACATAAACTTCAAACTTGCACATAAAAAGTTTATTGTTATTTTTTCCATTTTGGTTTTATTTAAAACTCTTTTTAAAATGTTCATGAATATTTTTACAAGTATTATGCCTATTATTAGCACTGCAACAAACAACACTATATTCCAAACATTTGAAACAAAAAAGTTTTTAATGCTTTCCCAAATAGCTTTAAAATCCATAAATTTTTCTCCTTTTGTTTTTCTAACTTTATTTTAGCACTTTGTATAATTTTGTCAAAAACTTTATATAATTTTTTTCAAAAAAAAGCAGCTACAAAAGTAACTGCCTTTATTTTAAAAATGACCTGTTAAAGTTATCAAGACATTCTCGCCAGCTGGAACGCTTATTGATGGTCCTGTTGCTGATGGGATTACAAGAAGATTACCTGTACTTAGCGTATAGTCTGATGGTGAAAGTGTGACTGGTGAACCTGATCCAACATTATATGTTATTCCTGTAAGAGTATAATTTGATGGGAGTTGGTCTGTTACATTTAATATGCTTGCTGATGTGCTTCCACTGTTTGTGAGAGTTAAGAAATAATTAAAAGGTTCATTTGGCAAAACATCTGTTACGCTTGAACTTTTATTTATTGAAAAGCCTACACTATTTTTTTTTTGAATAGTGCTGCTTGCATAGCCATTGATTGTGCCTGTGCTGGTGTAACCTATTCCATGAATGTTGTTTGTGATTGAGGTTACTGTTCCTGGCAAATTGAAGATAACTTGTGATCTGTATGAAAGCGTCATTGATTGACCCGGGTTGAGCTCTTGAAGTGTGAATGTGAGTGGATTTGTGCTTACTGGTGAAACCGGATATTGGTTTCCTAAGGTTGTTACGCTTCCACTACCTGTTACATATGCAAGATTGCCCCCACCAAGGTCATCAATTATTCTAACACCTGTTAAAAAGCTTGAGCTATTGTTTGTTATTGTAACATTATATGCAATTATATCGCCTGATAAAAATGTTGTTGGGGTTGCAGTTTTTGTTATATCTAAGCCCTCGCTTGTTTCTAGCACTATTGAATTTGTGTTTGAAACTGCAGTTGATGGTGTTGATGAACCACTGAACTGATATGATGTTGATGCTTGATTGTTGATCGTGTTTGGCATTATTTTCCTCCTTTTTTTTGTTTGCATTATGCCTTCAAAAACCAAAGATGAAGCTGTTATCTAATTTCTAATTTGAAAACATAATAAGTGTTAATGTGTGTTTATTTCAGATTTTATTCTGTTTTTAAAGTGTTTTTGTGCCCTGCACTTTCTCCTTTGAAATTTAGGCGAATTTGCTCGCCTAATCTATACTATGCCTTAAACAATTTTATTGTCACAAATTTTTCATAAAAAAAAGCACGATTTCTCGTGCTGATAATTTTATCTTGCAAAAGTTGTGTTGTCTTCTTTTCTATTTCTAAGTGCTTCTATTGGATGAGCCGATGTTTCGCACCTGAAATCTTCACCATTTCTTTTAATATATTGCATTATAACTTCATGGCTTGGAACTGCGTTTGCATTTTTGCAGACCTTTCCGTTATATTTTTTAAAGTCAGATTTTTCAGACATTTTGCTAGCTTCTTTATAACACTCATGGTCTTTTGTTAATGTTGCTG
>CAOJFR010000045.1 GCA_948434855.1 uncultured Clostridia bacterium
TACGGAAGATGGATATGTGACTTATGATGATGACCCAATTATTAGTTTTGACAGCGAAGCAAACGAAGTTACACTTCTCTATCAGTTTAGCTATGTAAATGAAAGCGGCGAAACTGTTGATACCCCAATGTTCTTTAAAACCACTCTTGAATATAACAACAACACTGATGGCATTGGCGTTTCTTATGACGATTATAAAATTTATACTTATAAAACTGGCTCTTCATTCTTAAATATTTCTGAAAACCATGTTAAGTATAACAAAATGTTAAGCGAAGTTGCTAACAGACTTGGAATTGACGGAGAACCTACCCCAGCAAAAATTTCTGAATTTTTCTCTAAGGATAAAATTGCATTTGGTATTGACTATAAATTAAATAGACTTTATTATGCTTTGCGTGAAGACAATTCAACTCATATTGTTCCTATGAACGAAGCAACAAATACCTATGATTTTTATGGATTTAGCTTTGAAATTCTTAAATCTATAAACGAAAATGAAATTAGACTTTCTGCAAAACTTGACAGCGAAGTTAAGTTTGAAATTACATTAAACTTAGAAAATCTTGATATTCCAACTGAGCCAGAAGTTCCAACAGAGCCAGAAGTTCCAACAGAGCCTGAAACCCCTGTTGAACCAGAAGTTCCAGAAAATCCAGATTTGGGTGAAGTGGAAACAACTACTCCTCCAACTGAAACAAACAAAGACTAAACATAAAGACAACGAAAGTTGTCTTTTTTTATCTATGAAAATTGAAGCATAAAAAAACTCTTGCAATTTTGCAAGAGTTTTTATTATAAGATTTCTAACTTTTTATGGAATATTTTTTCAAAGTCTTTTCTTACTTCCATTCCCCTTTGAATTTCAAAGGTTGCATCTGATGTTGTGGCTGTTTTCATGATAACTGAATCGCCCAAAATATCACAATTTATATCTACAATTACATTATTTTTTGTTCTATCAAAACATTCAGCTAATCTTAAAATTATTCCAAGTTTTTTTGTTGCATCAGCATCTTCTACTGTGAGTATTCCATTATATCTTGCCCATTCACTCATTTTTATCTCTCCACCAGAGTGAAGCGATGCTACAAAGCTTGCGAGAATGAGCTCTCTGTGTGTTAAACCATAAATTTCACTATTAAGCACAACCTCAAATGAATGTGCTGCATGATGTTTGTAGCTTATTCTCTTTCCTACATCGTGCATATATGAAGCAACTCTGAGCACTTTTACATAGCCTCTTGGAAGCTTATGCAAAACTCTTAGTTGTTTAAATAGTAGCATTGACAAGTTGTATACTTGCTCATTATGTCTTGTTGAGCTATTTTCATATTCTGAGGTTTGAGCCATTACTGAAAAACCAACTATATCTGAATTTGGCTTTTCTACTGTTGTTGGAGTTACACTATTAAACAACAAGCCCTCTATTAATGCTCTGGTTGTTATTGTTACATTCTCTTTATTTATATATTCTGAAATTGTCTTTATTATTTGAACTGCATAGGCAAAAATGTCTGCCCTTGGTTCTGTTAAGCCCTTCAATTTTTTGTTTTCATTAAGTTCCAGTGCATTTAACTGAGCGAATATATGATTTATATCGGCTGTATCAAAAACATAGCCATCATCTTTTTCAAGTGGATATTTTCTATATATTCTATCCATTTTTGAAAGGTCTTCATAATATGGGCCGTTTCCAATGTATGCAAACTCTGGTTCAATTTGACTGAGCCAATCAAAGTCTGAAAGTTGAGACTTTATATATTTTGAAACTTTTTCAAAGGTCTCTTCCTTGCCAAGCTTTGAAAGGTCATACATTGATGCTAAGGTTTTTGGACCAACAGGAATGTAAGACTGATTTAATATATTTCTTCTATTATAATGTATTAAATGAATATTATCTGCCCCAACATTGACAATTATTCCCTTTGGCAAATCATAGCTATTCATGATTCCTGTGTATATGGCAATGTTTTGCTCTTCTGACGACATTAATGTGAACCTGAAACCACAAGTTACAAAAACTTCATCAAAAAAACTATAGATGTTCATTGGTTTTGATTCTCTAACAAATGTTGCCACTGCTATTGTTTTTGTAACCGCAAACATATCACAAATTTTTCTGAAATTTTTAAGTATGTTAATGATTGAACTTATTTGATTCTTTTTCAAAAAGTGGTCATCATCCATCTCTAATCCTGGACTAATTGTTTCTACCTCATAGTCACAAATTGAAAAATAATTATCTTGAACAACATTCGCAATTACTAACTTTGCAGAATATGTTTCAACAATAACAACTGCTATTTTATCCACACTTCTACTCCTATATAATATGATATTTTGATTATAACATAATTTTATTTATTTGTATATAAATATAAAGAATTTTTTTAAACTAGCTTGCATTATATTAATTTGTTATAACTCTGACTTTTGGACTTTTAACTTTTTTATATTCTTGAAATTACGTGGCTTGGACAAGCCGCAACACACTTCCCACACTTTATGCATTTGGTTTCATCAATTTTTGGAAGACCACCAACCATCTTTATTGCTCCAACTGGACAAGCAACTATGCAGGTTTCACAGTGTGTGCACGCAACCTTGCAGTTTCTTGTTACAACTGAGTCTTCTGATGAGTTTTTGCATACTACTTCAACAAACTTTTTGTTTGGAATCATCTCTATTAAATGATTTGGACAAGCTGAAATGCATTCGCCACAGGCTACGCATTTTTCTTTGTCTACTATTGCACAGCCCTTTTTGGAAATTGATATTGCACCATATTTGCAAGCATTTACGCAATCACCACAACCAAGGCAGGCAAATGGACAAAATTTGTCTCCGTTATGTTGCAGATTTTTGCTGCTGCAGGTGTTATCTCCAATATACTTAAACTTGTTTTTGCAATCTATTCCGCCTTTGCACTTTACAAATGCAACCGTATCAAAATGCACCTTTCTCTCATGCTTTAAAACTTCTCTTATTCTGATATAGTTTTTTCCAGTGAGATATGGACACACATCTGGATAGGTTTTTCCTTTAGACAAATGTTCTGCAAACTCTGCACAATCTTTTCTTCCGCACTCTTTGCAGTTTAATAACGGCAAAAGCTCATATAAAACTTCTGAGGTTTTATTTAGCTTTTTTGTTTTTGAAGTTATGACAACAATGAGTATTGTTAATGCCAAAACCACAACAACAGATGCGGCATATATTAAAATTTTTACCAGCATATTTTTTCTCCTTAAATGATTAACTGACTAGCATAGTATAAAATTATTGACAATATTGCAAGCATGAAAAGCCTTGCAGGCACGTTTCTTACACTTACATTCATGTATCCCCTGTTGAGCCATCGCACGAAAAAGCCTAAAATTAAACTGGTTATTAGCACCACAATTACAATGGCTAAAAGCGAAATGAAAAATTCTGAAATGCCTAAACTCATGTTTAATGTGAAAATTACTGAAAGTGTGAAAACTACATCAAAGGCGTATGACAATGAATTTTGATATAGATAGTTATTAAACTTTTTGAACTTTCTCCAAATGAGTGACACAAACAAATTGTATATTCCCACAATTAATACGTTTACGCTGGTGTTTATGTAGTAAAGGTTATAGGTGCTATAGACATATTTATATAGAAAATATGAAATTGTGCTTGTGAGCATTATGCCAAGAACTAGAAATAATGAACTTATTATTCTGAATGAAGCATATTGCTTTTCTCTTTGAAGTTCTAGCGTGCCAGCTCCGCCAAGCATGATATTGCTGCTTATCCCATATAGGGCTAAATATGATAAAAACAAATTAAACATTATTTTTCATCTCCTTCGCTCTTTTTTGGGTTAAACACCTTTTCTACCTTTGCATTTTTTGAAGCCTTTGATTTTTTTATCTTCCCTTTCTTGTTCTTTTTTTCTTTCGCTGGCTCCTCTTCCACCTCTTCAACTGGTTTTGTTTCTATGCTTGGTGAAAGATTTTCTGAAACTTTTTGATTCATTTCATCTAACTTTTCTTCTGCAACCTTTTTAATTTCTACATCTGAAGTTAACAGTCTTTTTCTATAAAGCTCATTATATTGAAACTCTTTTTCATCCCTAATTTTCTTGATATATTTTTGATAGGTCATTTTTTTCTTATCATTTTTTCTGACATAAATTCTGTATAGTGCATCAACAATTATGCAGAGCACACCAAGCCAAATTAACCTGAATGTTAATGAACCAAAAAACTCATTACCAAAATAGTGAGGGATTGCTTTTCCAAAAACTGTTCCAAGTGATAAAAATTCTAGCACAAATGAATATATAAACAGAATTAGTGAAAACCAAACACAATCCATGAATACTTTTGGAAGATAGTGTGGAACAACTGCCTTTGTTTCTATGAAATAGACGTCAATACACAAGCATATTGTGGTTAATACCGCAAAAAAGTGATAATCTGAAGACTCTAGGTTCCACAATTTTATTTTGCTGAGCAAAAGGTTTACAATTGTGATTATGAATGTTGAAAGAATTGCAGTTATGAATATTTTGACATTTCTGCTCATGAACTTGCTAAACACAAAGCACACAATGGATGAGATTAAGAAACAAATTGATGTGGCTATCATGTAAAACAATGCCTGAGTTGTGGTTTGAACCACCAACAAAAGTGGACAGATTGCAAGCACAGCAACTTGGATTATGTTATGTTCAATATTAGTTTTTACGTGCATATCTGTATCCTCCAAGTGAAATTGGTCTTAGCACAAAATATTTGTCCATGAATGGAACAAGGATATTCATAAAAAGTGCTACAGCAAAAACTGTGTTTTCTCCGAGCAAGCCCGTTTTCCACACAGCAGCAGAAATTGCACCAAACCCAAGCGAATATATTAATTTTCCAATTAAGTTGTTTGGTGAAGAATTTGGATCAGTAATTACGAATATTGAAACAAAGATAAATGAGCCAGAAAGCATATTTATCATGGTTGTTTCTAAGTTATTTAAGCAAATGCTTGTGACGAAATATCCTAATATTGCAAGAAGTGTGATTTTTGCATCAACAACTCTGCAAATTGCAAGCACAATGAAACAAACAACAAGCATGATTATGAATGTTGTTCCTATGCCTCCTGTTCCCTTGCCAATTAATAGGTCTAAAATGTTATTAGTTCCACCAGCTGTGAGCGAAGTGTAGTTTTCTCCAAACACTGTGAGTTTATAAAGCTCTGACGAAAGTGCTGGATAAATTATGCCGGCAAAACATCTGCCGGTGCACGCAGGGTTAAACAAGTTTCTTCCAAGCCCACCAAAGCACATCTTTACAACAAACACTGATATAAATGCTGCAAGCGAAACAACGTATGCTGGGGTTCCGACTGGCAATGTGAGCGCAAGAATTAAGCCTGTTACCATAAATGAAAGGTTGTCTATGTATACCTTTCGGCTATTTAAAATGTTATACAAAAATTCTGATGCCGCTGAGCTGACCAAGCTTATGCCAACAATTAAAAGCGCACCAAGACCAAATTGAACAATGCCATATATTGCTGGAAAAACTAATGCTAACGCAACA
>CAOJFR010000046.1 GCA_948434855.1 uncultured Clostridia bacterium
CATTCATTATTTTAGAAGCAGTAAAAAATAGAACAGTAACAATCACAGTAAAATGGAATGAGCAAGCCGAAGAAAAAACTTATGTAGTATACTTTGCAGAAGACATAAATTTAAAGTAAAAACGCAAACTTATGCATAAAAACATAAAATTTTAGCCAAATTATGTTAAATAGAGGAAGATTTATGAAAAAATTATTATCAAGAATTTCAGTTTTTGCACTAATTTTTTGTTTGGGTATATGCCTTGTTGCCTGTGGCAAAACAGATGGTCACAACTCAGGCGAAACCTCAGAAAAAATCACACTTAGCAAAGTGATGTTAGATGATGTTGAATTTGAAAATTCTGAAGAAACCAAAATCAAACAAGACGGAAATGAGTTTAAAATTTCTGGAACAATAGATGCAATGTCAAAATCTCAGAAGCTAAAATTTGGAGATGAAACAGCAACTCATGTTGTTGCCATAAAGCTCACTTTTGATAAAGAGAGAACATTAAAAGAGTTTAAGCTTAAAGGAAATATAACAAAGGTATATTCAACAGATAGCACTGCAGAAAATTATGCAGGCTCACTCACAGACCTTTTGGATAATGAAGATGGCGAAGATGCATTTTGTTATTTAGTGTTATCAGCAAAAACTGAAGAGTATAAAATGAAAGCAACCTACACCGATGGAACTGAAAGTAAGTTAGAATTAAAAATTGTTGCAACCATGGCAACTGCCACAGCGGAAGAATAGTAAGTTACGCAATAGTAAATAAAATAAAAAGAGAAATTTTCTCTTTTTATTTTTATTTTACGAAAAATATTGTTATACTTATAATATCAGGTGGTAAATTTATGTCAGAAAAATTAGTAATTATTGATGGAAACAGCATACTATATCGTTCGTTTTATGCACTTCCGCTTCTAAATAACACAAGGGGAGAATATTCAAATGCCATATATGGTTTTGCCATGCAAATTTTAAATGTAATACAAACAATAAAACCAAAATATATAGTCGTAGCGTTTGATGTTTCAAAGCACACATTCAGAAATGATATATATGATGGTTATAAAGCAACAAGAAAGCCAATGCCAGACGAGCTTAAAAGTCAAATAGAGCCAGTCAAAGCAATGCTTAAAAAGATGGACATAAAAATTGCAGAGCAGCAAGGACTAGAGGGTGATGATATAATTGGCATAGTGTCAAAAATGTTTCCAGAAACCGAAACAATCATAGTAACAGGAGATAGAGATTCTTTTCAGTTAGTAGATAAAACAACCAAGGTCTATTTCACCAAAAAGGGAACTAGCGATGTAAAAATTATGGGTGAAAAAGAGCTAAGGGAAGAATATGGAGTTAGCCCAAAAGAGTTTATAGATTTAAAGGCTCTTCAGGGTGATACGGCAGATAACATCCCAGGTGTTTCAGGCATTGGTCCAAAAACTGCCACAGAACTAATTCAAAAATATGGAAGTGTTGAGGGCTTATATAATCACATAGACGAGCTTTCAGGAAAAACCAAAGAAAAGTTAGTTTTGGGAAAAGAAAATGCTTTCATGTCAAAGGTTCTCGCAACAATAAAAACTGAAGGTGATCTTGGTTTTAGCCTAAGTGATTGTGAATATGAGTTTCCGTTTTCTTCAGAAGTTTATGACTTTTTTAAATATTATGAGTTCAAGTCATTAATCAGAACCACATCAAATTTTGACATGACCAAGGGTGCAAAATCAGACATTGTTTATGAAGTTCAAAACATAATTTCAGAGGATGCAGTCAAAGAGCTTGTTCAAAAAATTAAAGCTAAAAATCAGGTGGCAATATATTTTTCTGACGGCGAAATTCATGTTTCTCTTGGCGAAAAAGAATATGTTGTTAAACTTTTATATGATTTAATTAATGGTGGAATAGAAGACCAAAAATTCTATGCTTGTTTCAAAGAAATTTTTGAAGATGAAAGCATATTAAAAATTTGTTATGACGCAAAAAAAGATATGTATCACTTAAAGCCTTATGGCATAAAGCTAAACAATTTTTTTGATGCATCAATAGCAAAATATTTAGTTGATGGTGTTCCAGTAGATGGAATTAAGGATATCTTTTTTGAAGAAAAGATAAACTATATTGCAACCAAACTTTATGTATTTGCAGAAGAATATAGAAAAAAGATAGATGATGAAAAACTGCAATTTTTATATGAAAAAGTTGAAATTCCGCTATCAAAAGTGCTTTTTTCAATGGAAAATACTGGTTTTAAGTTAGATATTGATGTTTTGTTAAGCTTAAAAGAAAAATATAAAAGTGAGCAAGACTTGCTTGAAAAAGAAATTTATAAGCTAGCTGGTGAAGAATTTAACTTAAATTCTCCAAAGCAGTTAGCAAAAATTTTATATGAAAAGTTTGGGCTTACACATGATAAAAAGCAATCCACAAGTGCAGAAAATTTGGAAATGATTTCATCAGAACATGAGATTGTAAAAGTAATATTAAGGTATAGAAAAGTATCAAAATTTTTGTCAACATACATTGATGGACTTTTGCCTCATGTTGATAAAAATAATCATATTCACACATATTTTAAGCAAACCTTAACCACCACAGGAAGGCTGTCTTCAACTGAACCAAACCTACAAAACATACCAATCCGTTCAGAAGAGAGCAGAGAAATTAGAAGTATGTTTGTTGCATCATCAAAAGATAATGTTTTGTTTGATGCCGACTATTCACAAATAGAACTCAGACTTCTTGCACATTGTTCAGAAGACAAAAGTTTGGTTGATGCATTTTTGCATGATGCAGACATTCACACAAAAACAGCGAGTGAGGTTTTTGGCGTTAAAGAGAGCGAAGTTACTCCAGAGATGCGAAGAACTGCCAAAATAGTAAACTTCGGAATTATTTACGGAATCAGTGAATACGGACTTGCAGAAGATTTAAAAATTTCGTCAAAGCAAGCAAGAGAATATATAAATAGTTTTTATGCAAGTCATATTGCAGTCAGGGCATTTATGGACAAGTCAATAGAAAGTGCAAGAGAAACAGGAAAAGCAACATCGCTCTTTGGGCGAGTAAGAAAAATGTTTGATATAAAATCTTCAAACTACAATGTTAGGACAAGGGCAGAGAGAGCCAGTCAAAATATGCCGCTTCAGGGCAGCGCTGCAGACATAATAAAAATTGCAATGGTAAACACATATAATGCCTTAAAAAGTGGTGGCTTTGCTGCAAAATTAATAATGCAGGTGCATGATGAGCTTATAATTGATGCACCAAAATCAGAAGAAGAGCAAGTAAAAAAGCTTTTAAAAGAGCAAATGGAAAAGGCAGCAGACCTCATCGTTCCACTAGAGGTTGATGTAAGGTCAAGTTATAGATGGAGTGAAGGTCACTAAAATATAAAAAGAAAAACACCAGCATTGCTGGTGTTTTTGATTAAAAATAAAATTTTTAGCATATAAATTATTATGAAAAAGTGGATATTAATAATTTTTTCTTGTGTTTGCTTAATAACAGTCATTGCATTTTTCATATTTCACTTTGTCTTTGTTCCAAAAAGGTATAATAAAATGGTTAATGAATATTCGCAAAAATATAATATTGAGCCAGCTTTGGTATATGCCATAATAAAGGCAGAAAGCGGATTCAATCCAAAGGCAAAGTCGCAGGTGGGTGCGATGGGATTAATGCAAATAATGCAGGGAACAGGAAAGTGGATAGCTAGCGAGCTAAATGAAGATTTTTCAGAAAATAATCTCTATGATCCCAAAACCAATATAAGGTATGGATGCTTTTATCTAAATTATTTGTTTAAAAAGTTTGGAAATATGGGTGCAGTTATATGTGCATATAATGCAGGCGAAGGTGCAATTAGGCCATGGTTAAACGAAAATGGAGAGATAGATGAAGATAAAATAAGCTTTTCTGAAACAAAAAATTATTATAAAAAGGTAATGAAATATTATAAATTATATAAAAGCGATGAAATTTTTTAGTATATGTGGTTTCATGTTGACATTTAATTTAAAGTCTTATAAAATTAAATTGTAAATAAAAGAGGTGCTAATATGGAAGATATTTATAAATTTTATGTTGATGCTGAAACTTATGATAGAATTGTTGCAGGCAAAAAAACAATTCATCTTGTTATTAATGCACCAAAGTGCAAAACTTATGCTGCTGGAAATCAAATAACCTTTGAAAAGAAGCCTGAAGCAGATTCAGATTTAAATATTAGTCCAGCAACGGTTAAGGCTGAAATTGATAATTTATATTATTTCACAGATATAAGAGAGGCAGTAGAAACGCTTGGCAAAGAAAAGTGTGGTTTCAAACAAAGTCAAACTTTTGAAAAAGTAGAAGATAAATTTCTTTCAACAGAAAAGTATGAAAAGGTTGAAAAGAATGGTTTGCTAGCAATTTCATTTAAACTTATTTAGGCAAAAAGTAAAATAATTTTTAATGAATTTGTCATAAACTTGTTATAAAGATGTTATAAACTTGTTATAAACTTGTTATAAAGTTGTTATAAAGTTGTTATAAACTTGTTATAAAAATGTTATAAAGATGTTATATTTTTGTTATAAAAATGTTATATTAAATTAAAAAGGAGAGAGAAATCTTTCTTTTTTTTAACATTTTGTTTTTAATTTTATAGAAAATATAACGACCCGTTTTCCTTTAAATAATTATAATTAACAAAAAAACACCCAATTTTGGGTGTCATCTGGTGCGAGGAAAGGGGGTCGAACCCTCACTCCTCTCGGAAACCGCCCCTTAAACGATCGCGTCTGCCATTCCGCCATCCTCGCACAAAGGGAGTTGTAATTTTTTCAAATTACCCTATTAGTATAGTCATAAAATATGGTTTTGTCTAGTGATTTTTAAAAAATTTTTACTAAAATTGTCAATTTATCAACCCATTGTTTAATATTAGCTTGGCACATATTAGGAATATAAGGCAAACCCCAAAGCTAGCATTTTAACAAAGTAGCACAAGATGTGGTTTTATGATAGATGCACTTATATTCAAACATTATAAGATTTGGTTGTTAAATTAAGTTTCAGGTGCTATAATTTAAGTAGGATTTTGGAGAATTATGTTAAAATTTAAGAAAATAACAAGTGAACACAAAGCAGAATTATTTGCATTAATTGAAAAAGTTTTAAGTGATATTCCAGCAGAGCATTTTATTCCTTATGAAAAATGGGAATATGAATCAATGTTTGATGAAGAAAATTATGCTCCACTTTATGGTGCATTTGATGATGAAAAATTAGTTGGAATGGCACAGCTTTATGTTTCGCAAACCATGATGGAAGACTTCAAAAAAGAGCTTGGTCTTGAAAACTATCTTGTGTGTGAGCTTGGTGGAAATTTGGTACTTCCAGAATATAGAGGTCAGGGCATAACGCC
>CAOJFR010000047.1 GCA_948434855.1 uncultured Clostridia bacterium
ACACGGAGGAAGGTGGGGATGACGTCAAATCATCATGCCCCTTATGTCTTGGGCTACACGCGTGATACAATGGCCACTACAAAGAGTTGCAATACCGTAAGGTGGAGCTAATCCCAAAAAAGTGGTCCCAGTTCAGATTGTGGGCTGAAACCCGCCCACATGAAGCTGAATTTGCTAGTAATCCCGGATCAGCATGCCGGGGTGAATCCGTTCCCGGGTCTTGTACACACCGCCCGTCACACCATGGGAGTTCGGAGCGCTTGAAACCGTTGGCCTAACCCGCAAGGGAGGGAGGCGTCTAGGGCGATACGAATGACTGGGGTGAAGTCGTAACAAGGTAGCCGTACGAGAACGTGCGGCTGGATCACCTCCTTTAAAGGAGTAGTGTTATCACTACATCTTGTCGATTGAGAGGTTAGAAATATCTAGCTTCAATAAAATTTCCATAACTAACTTAGTTATGGCTTTGATGACCAGTAAACACATCAAAGTAAAAATAAAAATATTACAGTGTAATACAAGAATGACCTATAAAAAGTGCATCAATATATTAACAATTTGTGAAAGATAAAAAGCAACCACTATTGTGGTTGCTTTTTTTGTGTTAAAATTTTTATTTCGCTATTGCAATTAAAAAAAATTGGTGCTATAATCAAAAAAACGACAAGGGAAATTCTTATGAAAAGTTTTAATTTTGAAAGTTTTAAAAATGAAATGCTTAGAATTTTGGGAAGAAATTTTCAGCTTAGCAAACTAACTAAGTTTCTTCCAGTAAGTCATGGAGACCGTGATTTTGAAGATAGAATTTTTATTTTTGAATCAGAGGAAGAAGTTGATGAATTTATGGGCTTGAACATTTCAGGGCAGATTGATGACATGAAGCTTAATAACTCTCAGGATTATGAGGATGGACTTAAACGTTTTTCTGAAGAGTTTGAAAAATTTATTTCTTTAAACAACAATTCTGCTGATGCTCGTGAGTTTAAAGAACTTTCTTCTATATTAAAGAGTCTTAGAACTAAAGATGAATATGAAAAGTCTCTTGCCACAACTTTTTTGCAAGAGAATAGAAAAAAGATGGCAGAAAATGTTCCTATCATTTTTGCTAGAGATATTAAAAACCTTTGGCTTGTTATTGAAAATGCTTGTAAAGACCCTTATGATTTTCAGCAAAAAGATATTGTTTTGATGGTGACTGCAGATGAAAGTCTTGCGAGAACTTTGGCTGATAGAACTGGTGGTTTGTGTTATGCAAGAAAACTGTCTGAAGAAAAATCGCTTATTGAAGCAGTGGCAGCCCAAAAAGGTGAATAGTAAACAAAAACTCCCAAAACTGGGAGTTTTTGTTTAACTTTTTTGATAATTATCTAGCATTGTTTCATATTTGCCAATTTCTGAAGCGATGTTTTTTTGTTTGAATTTGAAAGTTGCAAGCTGATTTTGCTTTAAGTTGATTTCTGCCATAATTGCAGTTTCTGATTCAAAGGCTTCCATCCATAGTTTTTTGCTTTCTTCTGAGTTATCCTTTTTATATATTGCATATGCTTGCTCTCTTGCTTCTGGCTTGCCAGCTTTAACAGCTTTTAATATTTCTAGCTCAGACAAGAGTTTTATTATTGCTTGACTATATTCTCCAAGCTGTTTATATAAGTTTGTAATTTTTGCTTCTATTTCTTCTATGTTTAATTTTGTCATTATGCTTCCTCTTATTTTGATTTTAACCAAAACATTATATAATAATTATAATTAAAATTCAAGTGTTATTATGAATTTTCTTTTCCACCGTTATAAGCACTGTGTTCTTTTCTTTTGAGTGCCATAAGTTTAGAGATTTTTTTAATTTCATTTTTTGTTCTTCTTATATCTCTATTTATACCTGAAATGGCAAGACTGCATAACTCTCTATCTGAGCAGTATGCTTCAATATCTTTGCAGCAAAGTGGACTTACGAAAAGTTCTGTGCTTCTTAAAACAGATGTGCTTTGAGAGTTTAATAGTTGTTCCATTTCATTTTCATAAGATTTAAGTTTTGCCTCTTGCAATTTTAGTTCAGCCTCTAACTCAAAATAGCTTTTTTTCATTTCACACCCCTAAATAAACTTTATATATAAATTATATGGCGAAACTATAATTCTGTCAATATGCTTTTTTGAAATAAAATAAAAAATCCCGTATTTTGGGATTTTTATTTTGCTGGTTCGCTTTCTGGTTGTTGATATTTATTTAATTTTATTTCAATTTCATTTAGATTATCTTTGCTTTCAATTAATATAGTTGCAAGTGCTTCCATTGCCTTCATTTGTCTTTTTAGATCTTCTCTGGTTTCTTTAATCATTTCTGCATCACCAGAAAAATATTTTGATTCATTTATTCTTTTAAGGGTGTTTCTTAAAATTGAATTATTTACCTTTATGGCACTTGTTAAAATTTTGTATCTTTCATTGCACTCATCAATTAAAAGTTCAAGTTCATGTTTTTCAGCTTTTAGTGCTAAAATTTGTTCGTCTTTTCTCATTTTACATCTCCCTTTGTTCGCTACTTCCAAAAAGACTTTCAAGACAAGCAATTCGTTCTTCAATTTTTTTAACCAAGTCTTTAGAAACTGTATGCAAAGTTTTTAATGTTGCTTCATCAAGATTTGACTCTGCAATGTTTAGTTTTTGTGCAAGCTCTGGGCTTAAAACCTCAGTTGTAGGAATTGGGCTCTGTGGCTCTCTATTTGCTTCCTCGCAGGTTGCTGGATATCTTTTTATGCGAGCTTTAAGTTTTTTTAAAATTGATTTTAGTTTATCAATATCCCTTATAAATATTGTTTTTTTTTCAGTTTCATAAATAGACAAAACTTCTGTATATATTTGTCTTATTGACAACTTGTTACTCATAATATTATCCTCACTGACTTTATTATATTATAAAAGAATAAAAATTTCAAGACCTGCTTAAATTTTTAAATAAAAAAAGAGTGAAAACTCACTCTTTATGCTTTAAATACATATTTAAAACCATTCCAAATGTCTATGAAGAAGTTTTTTATTCCTGCAAAGAAGCCATCTTCAAAGTCTTGAGTTAACATTTCAATTCCATAGCCCTCATTTGCAAACAAGAAATAGATTGTGAATAGGGTGGTGAACAATATGAAGATAACTAAAAATATGATTCCTATAATTTTTAATGCTTTCATGATTTCCTCCTTTAGTTTGAATCGTTTGCAGCATTTCGTTTTTCAACAAAGTTTGTTGTATATGCCACACCGTTAATCTTTAGGTCGTTTAATATTAATATTTGTCTGGATGCACTTATAAAGTTTTTAGCAGTATATTTTGAATTGAATCGGTTGAAAGTTGTTGTTTTTGGATAGGCGGTTGGAAGCTTGAGTTTTGGAATGATAAGTTTTGTGACTTTTCCGTGTTGCTTTGAAATGTTTATTCTTTCACTTACAAGTTTTTCGGCACGCTTTGTTGCGGAAATGATTTGTGGTTTTGTGCTGCTATCAAACACATTTATAACAAGCTTTGATTTGCCGGCATATTTTTTGAACTCAGTCTTTTTAACCATTTCTGAAATCATATAGTTTTCATAAGTTTTATCAAATGGAATGATTTCGTCTGATCCATTAATATGCTCTGTTATTTTTTTTATATTTTGAACTGCAGACATGGTGTCTTTTTCAGAGTTGTCTAACATTTCACTGAAATAGTCTATTATTTCTTCATTTTTTAAAAGCATATATGGAACGCCATCTTTAAAGAAAACTTTTTCAGTTTGAGCAAAATATGATTTATTGTAAATTTCTGCAATTGTAACAAGATTTGGAGAAATGGTTTCATAGGAGTCAAAAAACTGTTTGGTCTGTTTTCTGAACATATAGCTATAGTTTTTTATTTCTTTAAGATAAAACTCTAGGAAACTGAGAGGAACTTCTTTGTTTTTATATATTTCAGCATACTTTCTGAAAGCTTGCTGAAAGATTGCCTGAACAATAGTCATGTTTTCTGGCAAAGACAAAAAGGTTTCGTCTGATGGAAGCTCTATGTTATAAACCCCATTTGCTATCATAATTTTCTCCTTATCCTTATTATAAAGGTAAGTGATTGTAAATTCAAGCAAAAAAATGAAAATAATATGTTTTTTTGAAAAAATCTATTGACAAAAAATCTTAAAAGTAGTAATTTATAGGAGTTGTTTTGCAAAAATTTAATTTTTTGCTCATAACAACATTATCGCAAAAATATAATCTAAAAATTTTTTAATTTTTTTTAAAAAAGTTGTTGACATTATATTTTGTTTGTGATAATATATAAGCATTCCGCACGGCTTATGCCCAGGAATATGATTGAATTTAATAGACCATGTATACAATTATACCTCTGGATGTAACTTAATTAAAAAAGCTTCGGCTGAGTGATTATCTTATGTCTAGATTTTTTTTGGTCAAAAATTCAATTTCGCACATTGACAACTGCATATTATTAAAGTTTATATATTATATAGTATATAACGAGAATCAGAGTTAATCAAATATAATAGTGTAATACGCTAATATACAATTTAAGTCAAAACAACCGTTTTGAAAATAAATTATTTATTATAATTTACGCTGAGTTAATTAACAATAACAAAGTAAAAATGCAAAGGCAATTAGTTTTTTAAGAACTAATTACAAAAATACGTGTATGTATCAAAGTAGAAATCATTTTGATAAAGCTACTAAGAGCGTACGGTGGATGCCTTGGCACTAGGCGCCGATGAAAGACGTGATAAGCTGCGATAAGCTTCGGGGAGTTGCAAATGAACTGTGATCCGGAGATTTCTGAATGTGGAAACACGCTGTGAGGTAATGCTCCAGCATCTGCACATGAATACATAGTGTGTATGAAGGGAACCCAGGGAACTGAACCATCTAAGTACCTGGAGGAAAAGAAAATAAATCAATGATTTCCTAAGTAGTGGCGAGCGAACGGGAAAGAGCCCAAACCATATGTTTACATAATGGGGTTTAGGACCCACATATAGTTAGCTCATTTAACTAGTTGAACAGTGTTGGAAAGCACGACAAAATAAAGTAATAGTCTTGTAGACGAAAGTTAAATGGCGACTGTGGTGTTCCAGAGTAGGATCGGACACGTGAAATCCGGTTTGAAGATAGGAGACCCATCTCCAAAGGCTAAATACGACCTAGTGACCGATAGAGTATAGTACCGTGAGGGAAAGGTGA
>CAOJFR010000048.1 GCA_948434855.1 uncultured Clostridia bacterium
CTTTTGAAAAGGGTGAAAGAGAAATGCTTTCACTTATAAACAAAAATGCAATAGAAGATGCTGGGCTAAAAAGAAAAGATATAGACCTATATCTTGGTGGCGATCTTATGAATCAAATTGTTTCAAGCAACTATGTTGCAGAGTCCATGCAGGTTCCGTTTGTTGGAATATACTCAGCTTGTTCAACCATCACTGCCAGCATAGGAATAGGTAGTTGTCTGCTTGATGCCGGCGGATTTAAAAATATATTGTGCTCAACAATCAGTCACTTCAGTGCAGCAGAAAGACAATATCGTTATCCACTAGAATTTGGAAATCAAAGACAATGCTATTCTCAGTGGACGGTTACGGCAGGCGGAGGCTTTGTGCTTTCAACTAAAAAGTCCGCAGTAAAAGTATCAAGAATATGTTTTGGAAGAGTCCAAGATTTTGGCGTTGTTGATATTGCAAATATGGGCGCAGCAATGGCGCCAGCAGCTTGCGATACACTGTGCAATTATTTTGCGGACACAAAAACACAGCCTAATGATTATGACTTAATTGCAACTGGAGACCTTGGCAAACTAGGCTCTGATATATTAAGAGATCTAATTGAAGATAAGGGCTATGTTTTGGAACAAAACTATATTGATATTGGGCATTCAATATATTCATTTGAAGAAGAATCTTATCAGGGTGGAAGTGGAGCAGGATGTTCTGCATCAGTGCTTGCAACCTATATTATGGATAAGCTTGAAAGCAAAAAATTTAAAAAGGTTTTGGTTGTTGCAACAGGTGCATTAATGAGCACAACTTCAAACCAGCAAGGAGATTCAATTCCGTCAGTGGCTCATTTAATTGAGCTTGTGTCAGAATAAGGAGGCAAATATGTCGGCAGCAATACTTATGTATGTTAAAGTATTTTTTGTTGGGGGATTAATTTGTATGATTGCTGAGCTCATTCAAATAAAAACAAAAATTACACCTGCAAGAATTTTGGTAATATTTTTAATGGTAGGAGCAGTGCTTGGTGGCTTTGGAATTTATAACTATGTGGTTGAGTGGGCAGGTGCTGGGGCAACAGTTCCTATAATAGGATTTGGAAATGCGCTTGCAAGAGGAGCGATTGAAGGTGCAGTCTCAAATGGATTTTTTGGAGCTATTGGTGGCGGCTTAATGGCAACATCAGCAGGTGTTGCAGTGTCCATTGGGCTTAGCTATTTGGTGTCATTTTTTGTATCATCAAAAAGCAAAAAAAACTAAATTGTTATATTTTAACTTAGTCATTAATATAATTTAATATGAAACGAAAAAGCAGAAAATTTGGTGTAAAATGCGTTAATTTAAGCAAATTTCGCATTAAAAACAAGTTTTTTGCGTTTTTTCTATTGCTTGTTATTTTAACAATTTTATATATAAGATATCTTGCAACACCAATAGTAATTGCAAACACAGAAACTCAAATAGGCAACTATGCCACAAGGTCAATCAACTATGCCATTGCAGACACGATGAATCAAAATGTTAGTTATGGCGACCTTGTCACGGTTGTGAAAGATGATAATAATGATGTTGCATACATTGAGGCAAATTCTGTTAGAATCAACTTGCTCTCAAGAGCAATGAGCAAAGTTGTCATGTCAAACTTTTTAGAGTTTGCAAAAAATCCAATAAAAGTTTCGCTAGGTTCATTTACAGGAATTTCAATATTAACAGGGGTTGGGCCAAAGCTAGCTTTTAGTGTAAACCCATATGGCGAAGTATATTGCTATTTCACTTCAAATTTTGAGTCTGCTGGAATTAACCAAACCTATCACAAAATTTATTTAGTAATTTCAATAAAAATAAATATTGTTTTTCCATTTAAAAAACTTGCTGTTGATAGTGCTTCAGAAGTGCTACTTTGTGAAACATTAATTGTTGGCAAAATTCCAGAAGTATACTTAAATTCAAACACATTAACAGAGATGTTAAATTTGGTTCCAACAAAGTTTAGTTCTTGACAAAATTTTATTATTGTTTCATAATTATTTTATGGAAAAAATTTATTACTTAGATAATGCTTCAACCACAAAAGTATTTGACGTTGTTTTTGATATAATAAAAAGTGAAAACGAAGTTGGCTTTTATAATCCAAGTGCTTCATATAAGCAGTCTATTTTGGTTAAAAAGAAATTAGATGAAGCAAGGGCAAACATAACACAGTTTCTTGGTGGAAGTGGCGGAAAATTATATTTCACTTCAAGTGCAACAGAATCAAACAACACTGTTTTTTCTGGTGTTCATTTAAGGGCAGGTCAAGTTGTTTTAATTTCAGCAGGCGAGCATCCATCAGTTTATAGTGCTGCACATAAATTAGAAAAGAATGGTATTAGAGTTGTTGATATTCCTCTTGATAGAGATGGAAGAGTTGATAGAGAAAAATTTGCGAGTTTATTGCAGCAAGAAAATGTTGCACTGGTTTCGGTCATCCATGTTTCAAATGAAACAGGTGTAGTTAATGACATAAAAGGCTTGGTTAAACTTGCAAAACAAATTAATCCAAAAATAATTTTTCATTCAGATGGGGTTCAGGCGTTTGGCAAAATCAAGTTTTCGTTAAAAGATCTGGGCGTAGACTTATATACGGTTTCAGCTCACAAGCTTTATGCTCCTAGGGGAATTGCTGGGCTCTGGGTAAAGAGTGGAGTTTTGATTGATCCACTTCTTGTTGGTGGTGGTCAAGAGTCTGGGTTTAGATCTTCAACTGAAAATGTTGCTGGGGCACTGGCGTTTAATGGTGCGTCAAAAATTGCCTTAGATGATTTTGACAGAAATTATGAAGCGGTAAAAAGCCTTAAAGATGAGCTTATAGAAAAACTCATGAAAAGCAAGATTAATGAAAAATTAAAAATTAATTCACAGGGTGAGTGTAGTCCATATATATTGTCACTGTCTTTTGCAGGCATAAAAGGAGAGGTTTTAATGTATGCCTTAGAGACAGATGGAATTTTAATTTCAACAGGTTCTGCTTGCTCTTCAAAAAAAGCGGGAAACAGAGTGCTTGAAGCAATGGATCTTAATCAAACAGAAGTTGTTGGAAGCATTCGCATCAGCTTTTCGCCATATTGTGATTATGATATAGATTACATAGTAAGCTGTTTAGAAAAAAATATACTTAGGCTTTATGCAAATGTAAAAAGGTAAGAAAAAAATGGAAAAATCAATATTAATTAGATTTAGTGAAATATTTTTAAAAGGAAAAAATCGTGGATATTTTGAAAGATTTTTATTTCAAAACATAAAGTTAGCACTAAGTAGTTTTGAACTTGAAGTTTGCAAAATCCCAGGAAGATATGAAGTTAAAAATTATAGGGAAGAAGATGAAGCCAATATAATTGAAAGGCTAAAGAAAATTCCAGGGGTCTTTTCGTTTTCTCCTGCAATAAAAATAGAAACTGATTTTCAAAAAATTTCTGAAATAGCAGTTTCCATGATGAGTGACTTAAGTGGAACATTTAAGGTAGATACCAATCGTGCAGATAAGCATACGCTTTCATTAAATTCAATGCAAATTTCTGCAGAGCTTGGTGGAAGAATACTTGCAGCAAATTCAAGGCTTAAGGTAGAAATAAAAAACCCAGAACACATTTTACATATTGATATCAGAGAGAATAAAGAAACATATCTTTATGCAGAAACAATTTTTGGTGTTGGAGGAATGCCCGTTGGAACTTCAGGCAGTGGACTGTTGCTTCTCTCTGGTGGCATAGACAGCCCAGTGGCTGGTTATATGATGGCAAAGCGTGGCGTTAAACTTTCATGCGTGCATTTTCATAGTCATCCATACACTTCAAACATGGCAAGAGAAAAGGTTGAAAGTTTGGCAAAAATATTAACAGACTTTGCAGGAACTTTAACAGTTTATATGGTTTCAATGACAGAGCTTCAAGAACAAATCAATGCCTGCTGTGATGACTCATACACAATCACTCTTTTAAGGCGAGGGATGTTCACAGTAGCAGAAAAATTATGCAAAAAATATGGCAAGCGAATGATAATAACAGGCGAGAGTTTGGGTCAAGTTGCAAGCCAAACAATAGAATCTATGACGGTTGTTTCAGAAGTTGTAAAAAGCACTCCAATCATAAGACCGCTTGTTGCGTTTGATAAATGTGAAACAATAGACATTGCAAAAAAGATAGGCACCTTTGAAAAATCAATAGAGCCATATGAAGATTGTTGCACCGTGTTTTTGCCTGAAAGTCCAGTTGTAAGACCAGAACTATACAAGGTTAAAAGGGAACAAGATAAGCTTGATTTTGATGGAATAATTGAAAGAGCAATGCAAACAATTGAAGTTGTAGAAATTAAGGCAGATTAAAAAGTTCGCAGTTTTACATAATTTGACTTAAAAGTTTTTCCAGTTGATTTTTCGCAAAATTCAACAAAATACTCGTAAATTTCATGCGATTTTGCCATTTTATCCTCAAATTTGATAATTTTATCATTTTGCTCACTGGCAGAAGAAATAATTTCTTCTGCTTTTTCATTTTTTCTAAAAATCTTATAAGAATAGCCATCTGAGATAAAAAAGCTAATAATTGGTTTTTTATTTTCAAAGTTAAAAACTTCAATTTTTGCATTTAAAGTAAGCTTTTTTTGTGAAGGCATATTTGCTTTTGCAAACACTTCAGAAAGTCCATCTTTAGAATCTGTTGTGATTGACACAATATTTTTTTCGTAGTCAGATTTGCTTATCATAGCTTTTTCAACAGAGTGTGGCTTAGTAAAATTAGCTGGTTTTTCATCTGCATAAATCATGTTATAAACATCCTTTGAAAGCATGCTAGGATAAGTTGCACCATTAATTTTTTCAGACATTTCTCTTCCACCAAAATAAGATAAAACGGTGTGAGCAGATGTGTAAGATACATTATAAGCGTCAGTATTCTTTGAGCCAGAGCTTGCACCAACTGTTCCAGTTTTGCTTGCAATTTCAAAGTTTAAATCCTTAAGTCTTTTGGCAGTTCCGGTTTTGCTGGCGTCCTTTAAAATGTCCGTAATAAGATATGCCGTGCTATCCTTCATAACACTTTTTCGTGGTTTAGAGTCTCTATAAATTTCAGTTTTGTTTTTTACAATTTTAGAAATGAATTGAGATTTTTTGAACTCACCATTATTTGCAAAACAGGTATATGCATCACATAGAGAGTTTAGAGTTATTCCGTTTGTAAAACCACCAAGAGCAATCG
>CAOJFR010000049.1 GCA_948434855.1 uncultured Clostridia bacterium
TCAATAAAATTCTTCAAGGCAAAGCACCTGAAGTGCAGCAACAATTGTTTGACACAAAAGAATTCACACCAAAAAGCAGCAATTACGGTTATTACTAAAAAAGAGGGAGAAACAAACATGGCACAAACAGAAAAACTGAAAGAAGAATTGACACAAAAACAAATTGAGGAAATGAAGGCATTTGAAGCACAGGCATTGAATGAACTTGTAAACGACAAAGGCAATGCCGCATTTTTAAATGGTGCAATTCAAAAATTCACAAATGATGTAAAAGCACAAAACAAAGAATGCGAACCAGCAGCCTATATGATGAGTGGGGCAATTATCGGTTATACTCTTTGTTTAATTAACAGAGGGGGTGAAGGAATTGGCAATTCTTAACGATACACAACAAACAATTTTGGCAATGGTGGTGGAAGGAAAAACGAATTCAGAAATTGCAGAAAAAATGAATTATTCAAAAAGAAATATAAAATACCACCTTGAAAGAATTTATACATATTACAGAATACCAGCCAAAAACCCACAAAACAGAAGGGCTTTGTTAATTAAAGAAGTTACAAAGCAAGAACTGGCAAAATATATGTGAAGAATATTGAAGAAGCAAGAAGCCTTGAAAATAGGCTTCTTTTTTATAAAATGTCAAGCAAAATTTGAAAGACTGTCCAGCTGGACAGTGAAACATGCGTTATAATGGTATGTAGTGAGAGCCTTTGAAGCCAAAAAGACCACCTTGCTAAAATAAGGGCTAACTGTGCTTATACACTGCGGAAGGGGGTTCAAAGTGGCTTTTTTATGTTGTGGGCAGCTATACAAAAAAACAGATATTGAAACATACTGGTGTATTGAAACTTATAAAATGAAACCAGTTCAAAAAAAATATGTAGGTGATGACCGTATTTTTTCAGAACAAGTTGAAACTTGTATTTGCAAAAAGTGCGGCTGTCAACATTTGATAATTAAAAGATTTGGCAGAGCAGCAAACGGAAAAAAGAAACTTGTTGAAACAGAAAAAATGACTGGTGCAGCAGCTGATTTGTTTTTGCTCGAGAAACAAAAATATTTGCAGCTGCAAGAACAAAAATGCCCGGTTCCATTGATAGCTTCAGCAACAAGTTTGCCTTATGTTTATGGCTTTGCAATTGCACCTGATAAACAAAGAGCAAAATACAATGCACCATTGCCACAGAAAGACAGCTGGCGGGATAAGTTCGAGAATGGCAGATGGGTTGCAGATATTTTTCAATCAGAGTGTAGGAAAGTTGAAAATGCTTAAAGAAGTGAAGAAAGAACAAACCAATGTTGTTGACTATAAAACAAGGCAACAGCAATTTCTTGAATGGTTAAATGAAGTAATTGAAGTAAATTTCAAACAAAATGAACAAATTGAAGATGCAATTTTAATTTGGAACAAGAAAAATGAAAAAGGCGAAACAAAAACTGTTCATGCAAGGTTCAACATAACAAATATTTCAGATGTTGAGTATTACAGGGATTGTTTGAATGATTACATTTTATACAGAAAATTTGATGATTTTACGAGGGAACATATTGGCGATTATTTAGAATATGTTGAATAAGCAATTATGTTCTGTTGTTAGTCAATGCGAGATGCAAGGCGGGATGTTTAAATGACTAAAAAAGAAACAAAACAGAAAAAATTGCCGATTGATCCAGCGGAATATGAAAAGCTTGTTCAAATGTGCCTTGATATTATTAAAAACCCTAATATTAACATTTTATTTATTACAGATTTGGTTGCTTTCTTGCCTATTTCAAGGGCAACTTTTTATAATTATGGTTTAGACAAATTAGACACATTAAAAGAAGAAATTGAAAACAATCGAATAAAAACAAAACAGGCTTTAAGGGCAAAATGGGCAAATAGTAAAAGCCCGGCACTGCAAATTGCTTTATACAGAATGATTGCAACAAAAGAAGAAAAGGAAGCAATAACAATTGCACCGATTCAAAAAGAACCTGAAGAAAAAGAAGAAGCACCAATCAAACAAATGTTTGAAAGTTTGCAAAGGTCTATGAAGGAACAATTAAAATGATAGACTGGACAACTGCAAAATGGTCAAGAAAACATCTTGAATTGATGGCAAGACCTTATGATGATTTTAAATTTTTCACACTTCTTTCAGGTTCAGTGCGTTCAGGTAAAACCGTAACACAAATTGCAAAAGCTTCAGCTGAACTGATACCACAAAGGGCTGACAAAGGCAAGATTCTGATTTCAGGTAAATCAAAAGAAACAATTTACAACAACATCTTGCTTGAACTAATGGCTTTGTATGGCAAAAAGAATTGTGATTATAACAGCACAGATGGGCGGCTTTTAATCAATTCACAAGTGCTTGGAACAAAGCAAGATGCTTATATAAGAATTGCTGGTGCTAATAAAAAAGGCAATGAAGGTGCAATTTGGGGTGATACTTTTGCATTGTGGCTTGCTGATGAACTTACACTTCACACTGAAGCATTTGTGAACCTTGCAATTAACAGGCTTTCAGTGCCAAACAGCAAAATATTTGCAACAACTAACCCGGCAGACATTCTTCATTTCATATACACTGATTGGATAAACAACAAAGAAAAAGAAAAAATATTTGAATATCTTTTCTTTGAACTTACTGACAATTTGAATTTGCCACCTGAATATATTGAAAATGTTAAAAATTCCTATCAAGGTGTTTATTTTCAAAGAATGATTCAGGGCTTGTGGGTTATTGCAGAAGGGCTTGTTTATCCTGAATTTGACAAAGACAAACACATCATAACACCTGAAGAATTCAGCAAGAATGTTGCTGATGGACTTTATAAAGAATATATTGGCGGTGTTGACTGGGGTTATTCAGCAGAAATGGCTGCTGGTGTTTGGGGTGTAACAAGAAGCAATGACTTTCATCTTGCAACTGAATTTTACAAAAAAGGCAAACTTACTGCTGATGTTATTGAATGGTTTAAGGCACAAGAAAAAATACTGGGCAGCAAACTGAATTATATTTTTTGTGATTCAGCTGAACCTGACAGGATTGCAGAAATGGCACTTGCTGGCTTGAATGCTTATGCTTCTGAAAAAGAAATTGCTGCTGGTTGTAACACAGTAAGAACTTGTTTCAAAAAAGACAATGTGAAAATTGGCACAATATGTGTGAACACACAAAATGAACTTCTTACTTTGAGATACCCACAAAAAGATGAACCGGGTTATGGCAGTGAAACAACATTCATTGGAAAAGACCACGCATGTGATGGTGTTTTGCGTTATCCAATACACACATACAGAAAAGAAATTTTAGGGCTTAAATTCTAACAAAAAAGGAGAAATTGACATGGCAAAAGAAAAACAAACTGCTGTTGAAGCAGAAAAAACTGGTGCAGAAAATGTGAACACAGAAGCCGCTGATGCTTCTATTGAAACCCTTACACAAGAAGAACTTGACAATGCAGAAGTGCCTGAAGATGCTGAAGAAATTACACAGGAAGAAGCACTTGAAGCTGCTGCAAATGAAGTAAACAGATTAAGGGAAGAAAACACTGCAATCAAGCAAGAATTGGATGCAAAAAGCACTGAACTTAAAAACCTTGTTGAACATACAAACAAAGAAACTGAAATTGCTGGCAAACAAATTCTTGACCTTGAAGCAAAAGTGAAAGAACTTGAAACACAACTTCAAGCAGCTGGCACTGTTAGTGGCAGTAATCAATTTTATATTGAATTACTTAACAAGTTTGAAGCCAAAATTGATGAATATGCTGGCTTGCGTAGAGAAAGATTAAGAAAAGAATTCATCACAGACTTAAAAGAAGAAATTAACAAACAAAGGGAACAATTAACAAATGCTTAATGATTTATCATTTTTAGAAGCCGGGCAAAACTGGATTCCTGACACAGAAAAAGACAGGCTTGCCTTATATGAATTGAACCATTCCTTGTATGAGAATGAACACCTTGAAGTGCTTGATATGCTGCTTAAGGTTGTTTATCCTGAACAAGAAGTGAATGAAACTGTAAAAAGGGTTTTCATCAATCTTTACAGGAGTGTTTCAAAATTATGGGCTGACTTGCTTTTTTCTGAAAGTCCTACAATTTCAAATGTAACTGATAAAACAACAGAAGATTATTTGAATGCCTTAATTAAAGCAACAAAATTGTGGAAAACTGCAAGAAAAGTTGCAATTGATGTTTCAAGATATGGCAATGGACTTTTTAAAATTAGAAACAGAAATGGCAAAGTTGTCATTGAAGCTGTTACACCTCGTTTGTGGTTTCCAGTTGTAAACCCTGACAATATCAATGAAATATTGATGCATGTTATTGCTTACACTTTTGTAGAAAATAAAGTTCATTATTTGAAAGCTGAAATTCACGAAATTGGCAAAATTACACACAAATTGTTTATTGTTGACAAAGATGCTGGAAAAATCAAAGAAGAAATTGAATTAAAAGCACTTGCAAGATATGCAACACTTGAACCAGTGGAAGAAACAAAGGTTGATGACTTTTTAATTATTCCAGTTTCAAATTCAGCTGATTCTGAAGATCCATTTGGTGAAGATGATTATACTGACATAAACCCTATAATCAGCCAAATTGAACTTCACCTTTCAAAGCTGGGCAAAGATTTGGAAGAACAAGGCAACTTGAAATATGGTCCGGGTACAGCAGTGGATGAAAATGGACATGTTGAAAGAGGTTCATACATTGTTATGCTTGGTGGTGCTAATAAGCAAGATCCACCGGGTGTTGTTACTTGGACAGTGCAATTTGAAGCAGTGAAAGAATACATCTCACAGTTAATGTTCTTCTTTTATATGGTTGGTGAAATATCCCCTGTAATGTTTGATCCAAATAAAACAGTTGCAAGTGATTTGTCTGGAATATCACTTAAAAGGCTAATGCAAAGGATGATTTCAAAAGCTG
>CAOJFR010000050.1 GCA_948434855.1 uncultured Clostridia bacterium
GAGCTTGGCGGAGAGGTTTCAACCAGTGTCAGCCCAAAAACCAACATTGTTTTGGTTGGCGAAAATGCAGGAAGCAAACTCGCAAAAGCCCAAAGTTTGGGCATAAAACTCATGTATGAGGCAGAATTTAAGCAAATTACGCAAAAATAGTTAAATTTTTTTGCAAAAACTATTGCAATTTCACCATATAGTTGTGTTATAATAAGTTCACAATTCGTGAAAAGGAGATTTTATTATGTCTTGGTTAAATCCACCTATTGAAAAAGTTATTGACAGAGCAGGGAACAAATATATCCTTTGCACACTTGTTTCTAAAAGAGCAAAAGAACTTCTTTTGGATAAACCAGAATTTTTTAAAGAGCATCAAAAGGTAAAGCCTATTGAATATGCCAGCAAAGAATTTCATGAAGGTTTATACACAATTTCAAAACAAACCTCTGACGACAAAAATGATTAATTTTTTTGTTAGACAACAAGCAAAAGTTAGTATATAATTTGTTTATACTAACTTTTTTTATGGAGAAATCAATGAAAATAGCAAAGGTGATAGTTGATATTGCAAGCAGTTTGGTTGACAAAGTTTTTGACTATCTTTTGCCATGCGAAGATTTTGCCATTGGTCAAAGAGTGCTTGTTCCTTTTGGAAAGATGCAAAAAGAGGGATATATAATTGAAATCACAGACCACTCAGAACTTGAAATGTCCAAACTAAAAACAGTAATATCAGCTCTAGAGCCATTTCCTGTTATAAATGCAGATCAACTAAAGCTTGCTTTTTTTATGAAGAAAAAATTTAATACTGGAATGTGCGACGCTTTAAGATTATTTTTGCCTTCAGAAATGCGATCTGGAAAAGTAAAAGAACTTGTTAAAATAAACTGTTTTATTGAAGATGAAAATAAGGCAAAAGAATATCTTTCAAATGCAAGAAAGAATGCCACAGCAATTTTTGGAATAATTAATGAGCTTTTTGAAAAGGGCGAAGTTTCTCATGCAAGCCTTGCAAAAAAATTTAATTCAGCATCACTTAAAAAACTGATTGATGAAAAAATTGTTCAAACAAAAGAAGTAGCAGTCAGAAGAAAGCCTTATGCACAGGCCATATCACAAGAACAAAACAAAATTAATTTAACAGAAACTCAGCAAATAGTTGTGAATAAAATCACCAGCGAACAAAATATATATTTACTACATGGTGTAACGGGCAGTGGAAAAACTGAGGTTTATATGCACGCAATGAAAAAGGTGCTTGATAGCGGAAAAACTGGAATTATGCTTGTGCCAGAAATTTCGCTCACACCCCAAGTTTTAATGAATTTCAGACAAAAATTTGGTGAAAATGTGGCTCTGCTTCACTCTGGGCTAAACAGTGGAGAACGCTTTGACGAGTGGAGAAGAATCCTTATGGGCGAGGCTCAAATTGTTATCGGTGCAAGGTCTGCAATTTTTGCACCACTTAAAAATATCGGACTAATTGTCATAGACGAAGAGCATGACGGCTCATACACCAGCGATTCAAACCCAAGATATAACACAATAGAGGTTGCAAAATTTAGAGCCAAAATTTCAGGTGCTTCACTTGTGCTTGGAAGTGCAACTCCAAGCCTTGCAAGTTATCACAAGGCAATGATAGACGAATATAAACTTTTAGAGATGAAGGAGCGAATCAATAAAAAAGAACTTCCACCTTTAAAAATCATAGATATGGGAAATGAAGTGAGAAATGGCAACACTGGAATTTTTTCAGTTGCCCTAAAAGACGCTTTAATTAGAACAATTTCTGAAAATAATCAGGCAATGTTATTTATAAATAGGCGAGGATTTAGTTCATTTTTAATGTGTAAAAAGTGTGGATTTGTGGCAAAATGTGAAGCCTGTGATGTTTCACTAGTTTATCATAAGTTTGAAAATGCCCTAAAGTGCCACTATTGCGGAAATCGCTATAAGGTGTTCACAGAATGTCCTGAGTGTGGAAACACACATCTTTCAACTGGTGCAGTTGGAACAGAAAGAGTTGTGAGTGAACTTAAAGAAATGTTGCCAAATGTTTCAGTTTCACGAATGGATAACGATACCACCAAAACAAAAGATGCACATCTTAAAATATTGTCAGACTTTAGAAGTGGAAAAACTCAAGTATTGGTCGGCACACAAATGATTGCCAAGGGTCATGATTTTCCATCGGTAACTCTTGTTGGAATTATTGATGCAGATATAAGCTTATATCAATCATCATATTCAGCCAGCGAACAAACCTTTCAGTTAATAACTCAAGTTGCTGGACGTGCAGGCAGGGCAGATAAGGCAGGAGAGATTTATCTTCAAACCTATGTTCCAAGACACTACACTTATCGCCTAGCATCATATTATGACTATCCAGCGTTCTATAAAAAGGAAATTAATTTAAGAAAAACCACAAATTATCCACCTTTCACTAAAATTATACGAATTCTTTTCACCTCTGAGGCTGAGAACCTTGCAAAAGACACAGCAAAGGTGTATTATGAAGAGGTAAAAAAACTTCAGAGTAAAAATAAAGAGGACTTTGTTTATCTTGGCGTTATGAAAAGCCCAATAGGAAGAATTCAAAATAAATATAGAATCCAAATTCTTATGCGCATAACAAATGAGCATGAAGAAGAGCTCACCACCAAGTTATATGCACTTGCAGATGCAGTTAAGCGAAATGATGTTTCGGTTTTTGTTGAAAACGATCCTCAAAATTTAAGCTAAAGGAGAATTATGGCAATTAGAAATATTGTAAAGTATAGCGATGAACTTTTAAGAAAAATCTCTAAACCTGTTAATGAATTTGATGATAGGCTTGGTCTTTTGTTAGATGACATGAGAGAAACCATGTATAAATATGAAGGGGCAGGTCTTGCAGCCATTCAGGTAGGGGTGCTTAAGCGTGTTTTTGTCATGCACGCAGGAAAAGAGTATAGAGAGTGCATCAATCCAAAAATTATAAAAACCGAAGGTGAAAACAAAATAAAAATTGAAGGATGCTTGTCTGTTCCAGGCAAATGTGGATATGTTGAGCGTCCAGAAAAGGTTTGGGTTGAATATCAAGATAGAACAGGTGCAAAAATTTCCAAAAAATTCACAGGGTTTGAGGCAAAGTGTTTTTGTCATGAATCAGACCACTTAGACGGAATTTTATATACGGATAAAGCCACAAAAATGTTCAATGACAGAGATGAATATAACAGACAAAAACAATCTGGAGACCTTCCAAAATATGGAAAAGAAAACTTAAAAAAGGGGGACAAATAATGAGAGTTATATTTTTAGGAACTCCAGAGTTTGCCATTCCTTGCCTAGATGCACTATTAAAATCAAAACATCAAGTGGTTGGCGTGGTAACTCAGCCAGACAAACCATCTGAAAGAGGCAATAAAGTTGTTTTTTCTGCAGTAAAAAACTATGCCATATCTCACAATTTGCCACTATTCCAATTTCCAAAAATTTCAAGAGATGGTGTGGTTGACCTAAAAGCCCTAAATCCGGACATTATGGTTACTGCTGCCTATGGTCAAATTCTCAGCCAAGAGGTGCTTGATATTGCAAAGTTTGGTGTTATAAACATTCATGGTTCACTTCTTCCAAAATATAGGGGAGCATCACCAATTCAAGCTGCAATAATGGATGGCGAAACAGAAACTGGCGTAACCATCATGAAAACCGAAGCAGGGCTAGACACTGGAGATATAATTAAAGTAATAAAAACTCCTATTTCAGAAAATGAAACTGCAGGCGAGCTTTCAGATAGGCTTGCAGTGCTTGGAGCAATGGCTCTTATAGAAGTTTTAACTTATTATGAAAATGGAACAGTCACATATCAAAAGCAAGACCATTTTAGTGCAACAATAACAAAAAAGATAACAAAAGAAGAGTGCATTATAAACTGGGAAAAATCTTCAAGAGAAATCAAATGCCTAATTCATGGAGCAAATCCAAACCCAGTTGCAAGAACGCTTCTAGGAAACGATATTGTAAAAATTTATAAGGCAAAAATTTATACCGAAAGCCTTTCAGATGACTGCAAAAAGCTTGCCGGCGGAACAATTTTGCCAATAAGCTCAAGCAAAACTGGTGTTTTTGTAAAAACCAGTGATGGGGCAATAGAGTTATGCGAAATGCAAATGCCAGGCGGAAAGATATTGCCAGCAAAAGTTTTAATGAACGGCAGAAAAATCAATGTTTATGACTGTTTCAAAAACACATTGCAAATAAATTAACGAGGGAAAAATGAAATTATTACACGACTATAGTTTGCCAGAACTAAAAGCAGAGCTTGAAATAATAGAAGGCAAAATGCCAAGATTTAGAGCAATGCAAATTTATGACTGGCTAACTAGCTACGCTAATTACTCAGAAATGACCAACATACCTGCAGATTTGCGTGAAAGATTAGCTAAGGACTATATATGTCAACCGGTTAAAATTGAGAGCGAGCTAATAAGCAAAGATGGCACAAGAAAATATTTGTTTTCGCTTCCAGATGGCAACATTGTTGAAGGCGTGCTTATGAGCTATAAATATGGCAACACCATTTGCATATCAACACAGGTTGGTTGCCGAATGGGCTGCAGTTTTTGTGCAACGGGCATTGATGGGCTCGCCAGAAACCTAACTGCCGGAGAAATGCTTTCAGAA
>CAOJFR010000051.1 GCA_948434855.1 uncultured Clostridia bacterium
CTCCCTTAACAATCCATACTCCACCAGCAAACTCTGCTCCATCTACACTAAAGGTGTCTTTGTGGTGTCCTTCACTCTCTGTGTATGAGATTGTTAGTTGGTCGCCATAATATATGGCTTCATTGCTACTTAGTGTATGTCCATTTCTAGTTACCGTTACTTGAGATGGGATTTGTCCTATGCTATATTCACTTGCGGCTTCATTGTATGTTATGCTTAGGTCTCCGTTGCCATCTAGCTCATACTCATAGTATACAACTCCGTTCTCTTCATGGCGATAGGCTTCTGTTAAGATGTCTTGCTGTTCTCCGTTTCCGACCTTAACCTTAAACTCTGTTATATCTCTTCCTAGCTTTTGTGTGGCTCTTATTATTATCTTTGCTCCATAGTGATATGTGCTGTTTAGGTCTACTGGTTCTCCACCTATGGTTACTGAAACACTGCTCTTAAAGGCTTCATAGATAAAGCCTATGCGGTAGTCTTTCATGTGGGTTTCGTAGTATGGATGGATGTTTAGGTTACTTGTTATTTCATTTAAGTTTACAAGTTCGTTTCTCTCATTATACCAGCCCTTAAACTCATAGGTTGCAAAGTTATCTTCTGCTTTGGTTGGAGCAACCAAACTTAGGCTATCTTTATGGTTAACTTCTTGAGAGTCTAATAGTGTTGTTCCGTCTTCTGCGTATATGTTTACTGTATAGGTTACTGCGACAAACTTGATATATATTTTTGTAGAACTACTTATGGTTTCATTATCTGAATATGGATGGTTCATGGCATCGTCTTTGTATATGCCTTCTATTCTATAGCCGTCTACTCCCTTAAGAATAGATTTTAGTTCGCTAATTTTTGTTCCCTCACTAACACTTAGGCTATAGTCTGAAACACCATCTATTCCACAGCTTACTACAATATTATATTTATTTCCTTGGTTTGCACCAGCATCGTCTTTATTTCCACCGGTGAGTGTTAGTGCTGTTGGCACTGCGATTGCTGCAACTGCAACAATGGTTGCTACTCCTATTACTATCTTCTTACTCTTTCCAGTTCCTCTTGTCTTATTTTCCATAAGTTTTCCCCCTTACTTATCTTTTGTTTTATTTGGTTTTATTATTCTTTTGTCTAAGTTCCGTTCCCGCAACTGTTACTGCTATTATACTGCCCCCCCCCCCGATCATTTCAAGTGGTTATTCACTATTTTGTTATATTTTTTCGGTTTTTTATGCTTTTTTGATATTATTTTTATAAAATTGCGCTTTTTTGGCTAATTGTAATGCTTTATTTTAAAATTTTGACAGCAAAAAAAATCACTCTTATATTGAGTGATTTTATAAACTTTAAATTAAAATTATTTATTGTTTGTTTTGGTTTTTTGTGGTATTATTTTTGCTATTTTGCCTACAATTTTGTCGTTGAACACAACAAGTTTGTCCCATGCAAACTCACCTATGAAGTTTATGACCATCATCATGAGCGTTACAAGTGTTCCATTCCAGCCAATTTGTTCCAATGCGTTTCCACCAAAAACTGATAATGGAATAAATGGAACATAAAATAACAGCGCCAATATCATTGATACTGTGACATTGCTTGCGGACTTAAATGTGAACTTGCGATTGAATGTGAAGTTCCAAATTACTGAAAGCACAACGCTTATTAAATAGGTCGCCCACCAAGATTTCCAATTTATTATATTATACATTAGCTCAAAACTTAGAAGCTGAATTGCTCCGGCAGAAAGCGAGAATGCCAAAAATTTTAAAAACTGAAAAAACTCTTGTTTTTTGCTGAGTTTTTGAGTTTGATTATTGCTATCTTGTATGCCATTTTCTGAGTTTTTGTTTTCTATATCTTTTATTTCTGTTTCAATTTTTTCTTCCATGCATTTATTATTGCAAAATTATTTTTTTTAGTCAATTTTATAAACACACTTTTTAAACAAATAACAAATCTTAAAATTTGACATTATTTTCACTTTATGTTAAATTTATTTTGCAAATATTATTTTAGGAGCTTTTATGTTTGGTAGAAGAAGTGACGGCAAACTTGTTAAGGGTGGCGACCCTATGCTTAGAATTACTAGTGCTATTATGAAGCACCGCTATGACGCCATGGTTAACTATTTAATTGAAATTGATTGTGAGTCTTTGGACAACTTTATTGTTAGAGAAAGAGAAAATGGATTTCACTTTAGCTATATGGACATTGCCATGGCCGCTATTGTTAGAATGTATGCTGAAAGACCTGAGCTTAACAGATTTACTATGAACACAAGAATTTATGACCGCAATGGTATTTATATTTGCCTTACCGTGAAAAAATCTCTTAGAGAAGGTGCTGACGAAACTACTGTTAAAATTGGTTTTGATGGCTCTGAAAATATTTATCAGGTTAAGGAAAAAATTGACAAAGCTATTAATGCAAACAAGGGCATTGACAAGGTTAACAGCACCGACAAAACAGCAAAACTTTTAATGTGCCTTCCACCTTTTCTTTTGAAATTTGCTGTTAAATTTATTATGTTTTTGGACAGGCACGGAATGGTCCCTAAAAAACTAATTGAGCTTAGTCCATTTCACTCTAGCTGTTTTATTACTAACATGAAAAGCATTTCAACCGAATATGTATTTCATCATATTTATGACCTTGGCACTGTTGGAATGTTTGTTAGTCTTGGAAAGGAAATTTTTAGACCTGTTGCCAACAAAGATGGAGACGGATTTCATAACGCAAAAATTTTTCAATCGGGCATAACTATTGATGAAAGAATTTGCGACGGGCTTTATTATGCAAGAAGCATTAAAAGAATTAAAAACTATTTAATTGATGTTGATGCACTTAAGGAAAATTATGAACTTCCACCAAAACCTTTAACAAAAAGACAACAAAAAAAACTTCTAAAAAAACAAAAAAAGCAAGACAAAAAAATAAAGCATAAAGCTTAAAAATTTTAGCTTTATGCTTTTTTATTTTATTCTATATTTTGTTAGTTTTTCTTTATCTTCTAAAGAGATCCTGAAACTATCACGACATTTTGAAATTGCTTTGTTTTGCGTAAATTTTGGAAGAGTTCGCTTTTCTAAGAGCTTATATGTTTTGTCTTTAAACTTTACCATTCCAAAACTAATTAGCCACGCTATTCCCATTTGAAAATAATATGTGTTATTGTTTGCTTCTTCACACATTTTGTATATTTTGTCAATATACTCTGACTCTAAATAAGTTGTCATTAATGTTATTACTCCAAGCCTTGAAACATATTCTTTTTCGCTGAAGCAAAGATTATAGAAATATTCAAAATATTTTCCCTTTTCAGGACTTTTATTTAGAACTTTCATGCTACAACAAACGGAATCTATTAGCCCCCAACTGTCTGCAACCTCTTTATATTTATCTAACTCTTTAATTTGATTGTCTAAATCTGTTAAACTCACTGCGACAAGACCCCAAATTAGTACTTCTTCATAAGAGTCATTTTTAACGAATTTTAAAAATCCATATGGATCTGTCTTTGAAATTTGTTTTGCAATTTTTCTAATTTGTGACATTGCAATGCAATATAATTTTCTATTGGTGTTTAGCACCGCTTTATGTTTTGCTTTGCACTCTACGCTCTCTTGTTTTGAGGATTGTTCAAGCACATTTAAAAAATTTTCATAGTCTGAGATTGAATTAAACTTATAATCCATTATTTTACCTCGTAAACACAGCCAAGCGAATTTAATTTATTTTTGACAAGTGTGAGTTGATTTTTGTCCTTTACATATACGCCAACCTTTAAAATTAGCTCACCAAGCCTATTTTCACTTGTGTTGAGTGACGCAACTTTTATTCCTAGTTCGCTCAGTGCATTTGTAATTTCAAGATAAACATTGTTAGTGTTTTTTGCAATTACATCCACAAAAGAAACAAACATGAAATCGTTTTCTCCTGAAAGATTCCACTCAACATTAATAAACCTGTCTTCTGGAAGCTTTTGAACATTTTCACAAGAATTTTTATGAATAATTATTCCTCTACCTCTTGAAACATAGCCAACAATTTCGTCACCTGGAATTGGGTTGCAGCACTTGCAATATTTTGTTAGAGTACCTTCAGTTCCTGTGACCATAATTTTGCTATCAAACTTAATTGGGGTTTTTGGAGCACTAAGAATTATTCTGTTTTTATTTTCTTCAGCTTGCTTTTGGCTAATTAAACGACTGACAAATTTTTCTGCAGTTAAAGAACCATAACCTATTGAAGCGTAAATTTCATCTACACTAACATATGCACTCTTTTTTAGTATTGACGAAATATATTCATCCTTCATAACAGAAGAAAGAATAATGTCATTTGACTTTGCATATTGCTCAACCATAACTTTGCCAAGCTTAATATTATCTTCTTTCATCTGCTTTCTAAAGAATGCATTTATTTTGTCTTTGGTTGATTGCATTTTAACTTTTTTAAGCCAATCTCTTGATGGTCCCTTAGAATTTGCTGATGTTAAAATTTCAACAATATCTCCATTTTCTAAGTGAGAA
>CAOJFR010000052.1 GCA_948434855.1 uncultured Clostridia bacterium
TTATAACATTTTTGCACTTTCTTTTGGCTTATCCTGCGTTTTCGCCTGTGGTTTACTAATAAAAAACCACCCATTTTAAGGGTGGTTTAATAAATTTGCTTTTAATAAAATAAAAGAGATGATTTTGTCATCTCTTTAAAAACTTATTTTTTTACTTTAGCTTTAACATCTTCAATCTTAGCTGTAAGCGATTTAGACTTTGAAGATTTTGTATTATCTTTTTTTGCAGGCTCATTTTTAATTGTTTCAGCAAGTGAAGCAATAATTCCCGTAACATCTTGAATGTTTGATGGAACAATAATTTTTGTGCTGTTTCCATCTGCAAGTGCTTCTAATGCTTCATAGCCCTTAATTGTTAAATATCCAGCACTTGGTCTTGCTTCATTAACAAGTTTAATTGCAGCTGCCATACCTTCAGCTTCTTTTTCTAATGATGCCTTATTTGCTTCAGCCTCTAAAATTTGAGCAGCTTTATCTGCTTCCGCTTTAAGAATTTTACTTTGTTTTTCACCTTCAGCAACCAAAATTCTACTTTGCTTTTCACCTTCTGCAATAAGAATTGCTTCTCTTCTTTCACGTTCTGCTCTCATTTGTTTTTCCATGGCATCACGAATATCTTTTGGTGGAAGAATATTTTTAAGCTCAACACGATTAATCTTAATTCCCCATGGGTCTGTAGCTTCGTCAAGAATTGTTCTCATTTTCGCATTAACAGTGTCACGAGAAGTTAAGGTTTCATCAAGCTCAAGTTCACCAACAATGTTTCTAAGGGTTGTTGCTGTTAAGTTTTCAATGGCATTAATAGGTCTTTCAACTCCATAAGCATAAAGCTTTGGATCTGTAACTTGATAATAAACAACTGTATCAATTTGCATTGTAACGTTATCTTTTGTAATAACTGATTGAGGATCAAAATCTGCAACTTTTTCTTTTAAAGAAATAACCTCTCTAGTTCTTTCAAAAATAGGAATAATAAAGTGAACACCACTATTAATAATTCTATTAAATTTACCAAGCCTTTCAACAACTCTGGCAGTTGATTGTTGCACCACCTTAACAGAAGTGAGTGCTATTAAAAGCAATACCACAACAACAACGATTGCAATAATTCCAATTGTACTCATACTAATTTTTCTCCTTTACAACTAAAAATTTATTTCCTTGAACTTCTACAATTTTAACTTTGTGTCCAAGTTCTGCTAACTCATTATTTTTTTCAATAACTCTCCAAATAACATCATTAACCTTAATCTCACCCGGATTTTCTTCTTCAATAGCCTTTGTCAGCTTAAAGGTTTTTCCAACAAGTGAATCTAAGTTGGTTTTTTCTTTGCTATTTTTTAGGAACTTCACACAAACCCATCTAAGACTTGCAAGAAGAACTATTGAAATGGCTAAGAATACAATAATTTGCACAGTGACACCAACTTTACAAAGTGCAAGAATAAACGCCACTAAACTGCCAACAGAAAACCATACAGAAACAAGTTCTATGGTGACAATTTCAACAACTAGTGTTAAAATAAATAATACTGCCCACACCCAAATCATTTCTTTTCTCCTTCTACTTTATATTATAAATCTTATGATTTTTATTGTCAATAAATTACAAAAAATTTTCCATAACCACTTTTTTATTAAGTTTTTTTTGCTAAAGAAAAAATAGGCTAAAAGCCTATTTTCTTTCAAATCTAGAAGAACCACAACTTGGACATTTTTTTGATCCATCCTCAACTTGCGATCCACAATGAACGCAATATTTTTTCTTCTTGCTATCAAGAATCTGTTCTCTTTCAAACTTCTTATCTTCTGCTTCTTCAAGCTTCTCTTGCTTAGATTTTTTAACCGTTCTTACAAAACATAAAACAATAATCAAAATTATAGCAACTGCCATTCCAGTAACCACAATAGCAATAACTTTAGTAACTTTCAAACTACTTTCTGAATCTGCAATAATTTGTTTAGCTTCAAAAATTTCAAAGTTTTTTTCTTCAGAATAATTGAGGTTAATTGAATCTACTATTCCGTCATCTATACTATAAGCAATCATAATTTGTCCACCCATAGCATGAATTTCAGAAGACATAAACTGAGCAAATGTTTCACCTTTATATTCTACTCCATCAATCTCAAAAGAATAAATAATATAATATTTAGGCAATCCCATTAAGTCGGTTATATATTCATATGCACCAATTTCTTTATTGTCTATTAAAAACTCATATCTAGCATCATCATAATCAACTGGTTTTGGATTAAATTCAGCCTTAACAGTTCCATAACCCTCTGTTCCCTTGTTTGCGTTCTCAATTATACTTAAATGTATTTCACTATCAATTTTTATTTCTTCATAAATTCTGTTATATTTACTAATATTGTTATTATTATTTGAAGTTACTCCCCAAAAAGTTATACTCATAAAAATGCAGATTATAAAGAAAAACAATCCAAATATAAAACCTGACTGAGCACCAGTTGAAATAACTACTGGGCTACCAAAAAAATGAAAATGCCAAGGTCTTCTTGGTCCATGAAAGCCCCCATGACTTCTTCCTCCACCAAAACTAAAACCTCCACCATGGCTTCCACCGCTTGAAAAATTACCTCTTGAACTGCTGTGTGATGGCATAATTATCCTCCTATTTTTTTCTTAGAATTTTTTGTTTTAATTTTATTTGTATTATTTTCGCTAACTAGTTCTTTACTCTTCTCATTTTCTATTATATCATTAATTTCTATTTTTTGCAACTGGTCATTATTACTCTGAAATGAAATTAGCATACTTAAAAATATAAAAAATAATCTTTCATCTATGCAAGCTTCTTGCATGGCTAATAAAAGCAAAATTAATAATGGGAAAATTGAAATAATGCTACATTTAAGTTTATAGTTAATTTCCCTTAAATAAGACCAAACTAAAAATCCTATTGCAATAATTCCAAAAATTCCAAACCTATAAAGAACTGCAATATACAAATTATGTGGACCAATGTCTACAATATCTTTAGTAAACATTCCAACACCAAACAAAGCCTTTAATGGGGTTGAAAATGTCTCAGCTAAAAATTGTTTCCAAATATTCATTCTGCCCGTTGTTATTTTATCAAACAAATTACCAGAAGAATCCTTAAATAAAAATCTTTCAATTATTGTTGAAATTTTGTTTCTAAAAATGATGCATAAAACTATTGCCACAACAAGTGTTGGGATGACAATTTTTAGAGATTTCTTTTTATAAACCACAACTGCCATAATAAGAGCAAAAATTAAAATTAACACAAATAAAATTATAAATGCCTTAGAAAGGGTTAAAATTCCAATGGCTGCTGCAATTATAAATGCAAATGAATAAAATATAATTTGTTTTAAGCTTTTATTATTATTTTTACTTAAAAAATAATAAACAATAAAACTTAAAACGGCAACACAAATAGCACATAAATGATTTTCATGAAAATTTAGTAACAGTAATCTTTTATATGTTCCATCATCATGAAAAAGCCTTTGTTTAACACCAACCATTCCATATCCCCAGTCTTTAAATGAAAACATTTTAGCAATTGGAATAGCATACAAAATAAAACCAACAATCAATGAGACAATCAAACCAATAGCAAGATATTTAAAGCAGGCTTCTGCATCAATTTGCTTTCTATAGCAAAAAAGCAAGTATGCAAACAAAAAGATAGCAATTATTAAAACACCTTGCATAGCACCATAATTATTTACTTCATAAAAAATTAAAGAAAATATTAAAATTATTGCACCGGTAAGAGACAGTGGCAAAACATAAATTTTTTCACGCTTTTTTACAACATCAATAATATACTTTACCATTAATAAAATAAATGTGTATGCTGCTACACCTATAAATAAAATTAAATATCCCGAAAAAACTAAATTATAAAATAAACAACAGAAAATGTCTCTAATGTTAAAGAATGTCATGCTAACAAGCAAATAGGCAAGCATAATAAAAATAAAAGGGTGCCACAATGATGACAAAAATAATAAAAATGTTGAAATTGTCAGCACACACACAAGATGATGTGATAAATATAAATCCTTTAATCTTTTAAACTTTTCAAGCGAGATATTCATTATGTTCTCCATGACATTTGTTAAAATTAATGCATATTAAATATAAAATCTTTTAACTACATTTGTCAAATTTATAAAGTAATTAATCTTTTATGATTG
>CAOJFR010000053.1 GCA_948434855.1 uncultured Clostridia bacterium
TTTGATAATTATGGCAGAATCATAACTTTTGATGATAAACAAAATGAAAAGACATCAGCAGTTCTCAGCCCAATTCTCTCACAACTTATAGATTTTGAAACTTCAAGAAGAGTTGGATTCTTAGTTTATAAGAAAACACAAGCTGGCTTAAGAGTTCCAGCACTCAATCGTTTCCATAAAGAAGAAAATCTCCCACATATCGTGTCAGATTCAACATTTAGCTATGGAAATAATGAAACTTATAGAGTTTTAACTGACATAAAAGGTGAAAAATATATAGAATTAAGCATAACAGAGTTTAGAACAGATTTAGGATCATTAGAAGAAGGTTTTGAATCAAATACCCCACTTGCAGAAACAAAAACTTATTTCTATAAAGTAATCCCATACTATTCAACAGACACATATCTAGAGTATACAAATGAGTATATTGAAGAAAACAATAATGCATCAGAAGGCTTGTATGTTTCAAATTCAAACTTATCACTTGGCGGCGAAGCATTAGACGTAAACATTTCTTCAATCAAGCATCTATTTGGCAATTCATCACAGGAAATTACCGATAGATTAAGCAGCAATGTCATTGCAACAAACAACAAATATATATATTCAATTTTAAGACTAACTGAAAATAGCGTTTCAATCAACTTTGCAAACTTAATTGATGATTCCTTAATTCCAATCGCATATCATGTTGATGCAAAATCAGTTGAAATCGGTTCAAATAACAGAAATTATCTCGTATATAAAAATCCTGTAACAATCAATGGCAAGCAATACAGATTTGCTGTTGTAACAGGCTTATATAGAGATATAACTCCAAACACAGCTGATCCAAACTGGTGGATGTTCTACACAGAAGAATACATTGATAATCTCATTGCAAATAAAGATCAATATCCAAGCGACTATGCTGCAATGTCAAAAATTCTAGTAAAATCTGGTTCAGTAGATCAAAACATAGCAAACAATATCAATCATAATATAACTTCAACCAACCTTAATTATGCTTTTGAAAATATCAATGATTATATTGAGCTTGTAAAAAATCCAGCTGGAGATGGTTATATTTATCGTCTAAAAGAAAACTTGTTTACCATTCAAATTGGAAATGACACTGTCATAAACAGTTCAGCATTCTATGAAAGAGTGGAAAACACCAACGATGATAAGCCAACAACCATAGTAATCACTCCGTCAAACGACGGAATTGCAACCGAAACCTATTACGCAACATTCAAACTCAAAATTGAAACAGTAAACGGAGTTCGTTGCATAACAAGCATAATATTAACTCTTGAAATCTTCTATGATTCAACTGCTTCCCTTCCTCCAATAATAATCAATCAACAAAGAGGAAAACAAAAACAGGATAGCAATATCATGGATGCCGGAAAGATAGTTAACTATGATTACATGACAAAGGGCGACACAACCTACAAGCCAACAGGAAGCAATGAAAAAGCTGGAACGAAGGCAGACAAAGTGTTAACAGGAATTAATGATTCATACTATATTGCACCAAACAAACAAATTGAAGGTTTCTTTGGAAATATTTATGTAAAATCAACCACTGATCCAAGCGTAAAATATTTTGATATTCCAAACCTCAATGTAAAAGTTACTCTGCTATACAAGCGTGCAACAAAGCAAGCCAATGCAGAAGTTGCAATATACGATGGTCAAAATAAAGATGAATATAATAAAGGCAATAATGAATTTAGACTAAATCTAACTTCAACCGGAAATGATGCAATTCTTGAAAAAACTGACCAAAATTGGAAAAAGATGTTTAGCCAAAATGTAATCAGTTTCTCAAGAGATGATTATGATTTTAGTGAACTTTCAAGAAGAAAGCCATCAGAGTTGTTCAATGGCAAATATGGATTAGACACTGAAGTAAAGGATAAAGATGACCCAACAAAATTTAATTCATTAATTGCACATTATTATGTTTATATAGTTAGCAACGCTTATGACATAGTTGCAATGCTCAACCTAATTGCACATGAAGGCTCAAATAAAACAATAACTGAAGCTGCTGCAGCAATGGAATTCTATATCCTAAACTATGACCCAGCAAACTTCACAGTAAATGGAGTAATTCCAGAATATGTTTTGGGAGAAAAGGCTCCAATAGAAAGTGCCTACACCTATAAACAGGTATATGATTTCTTAAAACAAAACAATTCACTGCTTGCATCAAATGGATATGACATTAATTCATTGCCAAATCCAGAAACAGAAGAAGGAAAACAATTCCTAAAGATCAGAAAAATAGACGTCTTCTCAGCAGCTTTAAATGGAAATGACGTAAACTTCCTTAAACTAGACTTCTCTCAAACTGATATGGTTTCAACATCAATAGAGATGAATGAAAAATATCAAAAACAAAACAACTTAGAAGGAAATATTTTCTGGTTCATCCCTTCAGTTATGCATGCTAACCATGCTTATGTATACATTGACTATGCTGTTAGTGAATTTTCAGTTTCAACCTCAAACAATTCATTCAAAACAAGCATTTCCCCATCATATGTAACAGATACACTTTCATCAGGACAAGAAGCATCAACAAAACTAAGAGACCAATCATTGTTCAACAAAATGGCTCAATACTACAGATTTGATGGTGCATACACAGGAACTTATCAAAAAATGGTTGGTTCATCAATGTGTTTAAGTCGTGAAGATTTCTCAAACTATCATGGTGGAAACAATGGCTCAGGAAAAATCAATTCAATAACATCAACAATATATATTCACGATTATGATAATAATAATGAATATGAAGGAAACAAAAACTACGCACATGACAGACTTTTAACAATTCAGTTCACTTACGATCCAGTTCCTTTCTGGGACGCATTTAAGGCTATTGCATCTGGAATCCCTGTTTTTGGACTAGTATATAACTTTGTATATGACTTAGTAACAGGAAACATTGATGCACTCTTAGGCGATTTAGTAACAGGATTATTAAATACTGCAACTGGCGGAGTACTTTCCCTAGTTGACGGAATAATCTATGCAATTGACACAAGAGCAAGCTTGTTCATCGGAGGCTTAGTCAACTCATCACAATGGTAGCAACAAAAAGCAATAAAAAACCAATTTTTATAAATTGGTTTTTTATTTTTTCATTGTTTTATTTGTAAAAGTTAAAAAAAATGCTATAATAAAACTATGGAAAGATTAATAAAGACAAAATCAAAATTTTATAAATTTACATCATTCTTATTTTCGTTAATGTTTTTAATATTAACCTTTGTCCCTTGTCTAATAAAAACTGAATCGTATTTTCTTGCAAATGCATTGCCAGATAGCAGAATCAATGAGGAACAAACTGAACCAGATAATAATCAGGATAATGAAAATGAGGGTTCTGAAACAAATCCAGACGAAAATTATATTGATTATACAATCTTTATCAGAAATGCAACATTTTCAACAATCTATAATGATAATGCCTATATAATTGACAAAGAAATAAATGATGATGAAACAGTCACCTACACTTTAAAAACATATAACATACAAACAGCTGCATTTGAGCAAGTTTATATGGTTTTAAATGACATAACAAACATTATTGATGCAGAGTTTATAGATGGCTATTTCATTGTTTTGGCTGAAAATGGACTATTTATGATTCAATTAAACACAAATGCCATTTCGGAAAAAACAGCTTGCAAAAACATAGATATTTCTTCAGCAAGCATAAATTTAACAGACTATGCTGGCATTTCAACCTACAAATTTAGTGACACTTCAACTGAAGAATACTTTTTAATGTTAACACCAAAATTTTCAGAAGAAACTGAAGATGAAACCATAACTTCAGTTGACCCAAAAATTCTTATACTAGATAACACTTTCACCTACAAAGACATAGTTACAGTAAATGTAGAAATTGCAACAACCTCCCCACTTTTCAAATTCTTT
>CAOJFR010000054.1 GCA_948434855.1 uncultured Clostridia bacterium
AGATAAAGAAATGCTAAGCGTCACTGCTAAGGTAGAGATGAAAGAAAAGCTTTCAGCACCAATAAAAAATACTGATGTTGTTGGAGAGCTTAAAATTAGGATGGAAAATGACTTGCTTTTTTCTCAAAAACTCTATACTATAAAGGTAGATAAAATTAAGGAAGAAAACTACTTTAAAAAATTAGTAGAAGCATTTTAAAATTATGAGAATAAACAAGTATTTAGCAGCATCTGGTTTTGGTTCAAGAAGAAAGTGTGAAGAACTGGTAACTGCAGGAAAAGTTACAATAAATGGCAAGGTTGAAACCAACCTTGCTTTTGATGTTGCTGAAAAAGACAAAGTGTGTGTTGATGGAAAAATGGCAAAGCCGCCATTAAAGTTCACATATTTAATGATGCATAAGCCAAAGGGCTATTTAACTTCAGTAACTGATGATAGAAACAGAAAAACAGTCATGGAACTCTTGCCAAATGAATTTAAATTTTTAATGCCAGTTGGAAGGTTAGATTACAATTCAGAAGGTTTACTTTTGTTCACAAATGATGGCAACACTGCTCAAAATATAATGAGACCATGCAAAGAAGTTGTAAAAGTTTATCAAGCAAAAGTTGAAGGCGAGGTAACTGAGGTAAATAGAGTTTCAATGGAAAAGGGCGTAACGCTCATTGATGGAACAAAATTTAAAGAGTGCAAGGTCAGTGTGCTAGAAATTAAGGATAGAAAAACAAAACTAGAAATAAAGATAACTGAAGGCAAAAATAGAGAGATTAGAAAAATTCTTGCAAACTTTGGTTATAATGTAATATTTTTAAAGAGAGTTGCAATAGGAACAATCAAGCTTGGTGGGCTCACAAGAGGAACTTGCAGGTTGCTCCACACTTCAGAAATAGAATATTTAAAATCATTATAGAGGGAAAGATGAAAGTTGCAGTAATTGGCGGCGGAGCTTCTGGAATGATGAGTGCAACAATGATTGCAAGAAAAGGACATGAAGTAACGCTGTTTGAAAAAAATGAAAAGCTGGGCAAAAAAATTTATATCACAGGAAAAGGCAGATGCAATGTAACAAATGCCACAGTGGGTGATGAATTTTTAAAGAATGTAGTGAATGGAAAAAAGTTTGTCATGGGTGCAATCACACGCTTTAATTCCACAGATACTTGTGAGTTTTTTAGTGAAGTAGGAGTGCCCCTAAAAATTGAAAGAGGCAACAGAGTTTTTCCAGAAAGTGATAAATCAAGCGATATAATTTTTGGTCTAGAAAAAGCAATGCGTTGGGCTGGAGTAAATATAAGGCTCAATTCAGAGGTAAAAAAAATAATCTTAAAAGAAGATAAAATAAGTGGCATAGTTGTTGGAGAAAAAGAATTAAATTTTGATGCAGTAGTTGTTGCAACAGGAGGCATAAGTTATCCAGCAACAGGCTCAACTGGTGATGGATATGAGTTTGCAAAAAGTGTTGGGCATAGCATAATTTCACCAGTGCCAGCGCTTTGTGCAATAAAATTAAAATCAAGTGAATGTAAACAGCTAGAGGGTTTAAGCTTAAAAAATGTAAAGCTTTTTGCAAAGCAAGAAAATAAAATAATATACGAGTCAGAAGTTGGAGAAATGCTTTTCACGTCTAGCGGAATATCTGGTCCAATAGTGTTAAGTATGTCAAGTTTCATAAATAGATTCGAAATGAATAAAATTGTGTTATACATAGATTTCAAACCAGCAATATCGCATGACGGATTAATTGCAAGAATAGATAGAGACATAATAAATTTAAAGGCAAAACAAACATCAAGTCTTTTAGAAGGACTTTTGCCAAAATCATTAATACCACATTTTGCAAAAAGATTAGGCATAAAACTTACTGAAAAGGCAAATCAATTAAACAAAGAAAAACGCAAAAGCATAGCAAATTTACTTAAAAACTATGAATATTTGCCGCTTTCATTAGAAAATTTTAATTCAGCGGTGGTAACAGCTGGTGGAATAAATCTAAAAGAAGTCAATCCAAAATATATGAAAAGCAAACTAGTTTCAAATCTATATTTTGTGGGAGAAGTTTTAGATATAGATGCACTAACAGGTGGGTTCAATTTGCAATTAGCATTTTCAACCGCAGTAACTTGTGCAAATGATTTCAAGGATATAAAGGAGTAAAAAGATGATATTCGGAATACTATTTGGAATTTTATATTTACCACTTATATTGCTTTATCCAACAAAAGTAATATATAAAGAAAAGATGCCAAAAGAGGGAAAGATGATTGTAACAAGCAATCATTATTCAAATTTAGACCCATTTATTTATAATGCAAAATTTGCAACCAAGTTTAGATTCATGGCAAAAATAGAGCTTTTCAAAAACAAGTTTTTAGGTTTCATATTAAAAGCCATTGGAGCCTATCCGGTTGATAGACAAAATGTCACACCATCAGTTTTTAAAAAGACATTAGAGTTAATAAATAAGAAAAAAAAAGTTTTTATTTTTCCTGAAGGCACAAGAAATAAAGAGGGCACAGAAGAGATGGCAAGTGCCAAGTCAGGCGTAATTGTGTTTGCATCAAAAAGTGGAGCAGACATAATTCCAATGCTCATGTATAGGCCACCAAAAATGTTTAGGAAAAATTATATAATAGTTGGAAACCCATTTAAAATAGAGGCAGCAGATACAAAAAAACTTACCAAAGAAGAATTAGCCAGCAATTTAGAACGCTATGAAAAAATCCTAATTTCGCTCAGAGAAAAATTAGATGAAAAAGTAGATAAAAAATATAGCAAGAAGAAATAAAAATGCTTGTCAAAAATTAAAAAATAACTATAATAATATTGTTTGAAGATGAGTCCTGATCAAACCTGTCTTTAAGCTATATTGAATTTAGCTAGCAACAATTTAATATAATCTATCCAAGGAGGGAATTTTAAACATCTTAAAGCGTGTAGTTTAAAGTTTCCTTTTTTTGGGAAATCCGAGAACATTCTTTGACCGAGGGTGCAAACCGGTCAAAGAAATGCTCTTATTATAAAATGCTGGTGTAGCACAGTGGTAGTGCATCTGATTCGTAATCAGGGGGTCGGGGGTTCAAATCCCTTCACCAGCTCCAAATCGTTTGCGGAAACAAGTTCCACAAACAAAATCAGCAGGTGAAGGGAACCACCGAACACGTGACGCTCGTGAGTTAAACAAAAGGGAAATGCAAAAATAAAAGACGCACTCGCTATTCCGTCACTCCGCTTGCGGCTACGTTCCTTACAAATTCCTTCACCAGCTCCAAATCGTTTGCGGAATCAAGTTCCACAAACAAAATCAGCAGGTGAAGGGAACCACCGAACACGTAACGCTCGTGAGTTAAACAAAAGGGAAATGCAAAAATAAAAGACGCACTCGCTATT
>CAOJFR010000055.1 GCA_948434855.1 uncultured Clostridia bacterium
AAAGCCATATCAAGAAATTATTGAAGCGGCAATTTACAAAAGTAAAAATGATGCAGGGCAGATTGAAGAAAACTTGATGCTTGATAGTTATTATTTTGATGACAGATTTGTAGAAGAAACAAATGGCAGAATTTATACAACAGGTGGCAGCCTTGAAGCACCTGTGAATTATAATCCAAAAGATTTTGATGAACTTGGAAACACAGAAGATTTATTTGAAATAGGCAGAGCTTGTTTATTTGAGAAAAAACCAAAATACACCGAACTTGAAGAAGCCTTGAACAAAATTGCACGTGCAAAGAATTCTGACTTTAGAAACTGGCATAAAGTTTGTGATTTTATGCGAAAAACAGCAGAAGAAGCTTTGAGGGTTAGCAAATGAAGAAGTCCGACATCATAAAACTTGAACTGATGAAATATTTTAGGTTTGAAAAAGGCATGGTTTTTGTGTGTTCAGAGTGTATTCACAATTCAGATATTAGTGCAATAAATGACAAATGTCTTGTTGAAGTAGAAGTGAAAATTTCAAAAAGCGACTTCAGAAGGGAATTTGAAACAGCTACTTTGAAAAATGGCACATATTGGAAGGAAAAGAAACACAAATTCTATGCAAACCCTGAAGAAGCTTATTCATCTTATGTAATACCTAACAAGTTTTATTTTTGTGTGCCAAAAGAATTGGAAGTTTGGGCTTCAGAATATATGCAAACCAAAAACAAGAAATATGGCTTGCTTGTTTTTGATGAAGAACTAACAAAAACAAGCAAAATAAGACTGGTAAAAGGGGCAAGGAACTTGCAACCAAACCCACCTGATTCTTATTGCTGGCGGCAAATAGGGCAAAGGGTAACAAATGAAATGATTACCTTAAAAGAAAAGTACAACAAAGACAAACAGGAACTTGAAGCTCTCAAAAAAGGTGTTCTTGTTGCAGAAGGCATTGAATAAAAGGAGAAACGGAAATGAAGTTTAAGAAAATTTTTGAAAGAATTACTGGCATTGAAAGCTTAAAATCAGTTATTGAGCATCAACAAAAAATTATTGAAAAACAAGATGCTTATTACACAGAGTTATTTCAAAACAATTGCTATGTTGCTAATTTACAAAGGGAATGCAATGGCAAAAATAAAATAATTGATGAATTCAAAGAACAAATTGCTGCAAAAAATGAAGAAATAAGAAAAGTTGAAAATTCACTTGAAGGCACAATTGACCAACAATATTCAGAAATTCAAAAATTAAGAACACAACTTGCACATGCAACTGACTATGAAGGCAAGTTTTATGTGTTCAACCCACTAAAAGACAAACCACGCAAAGTATATGAAAGCTATGCAGCTGCATTGACTGATGCAAAAGCTGTTTCAAAACTTACAAATGGGCAAAAAATTCTTGTGTTGAAGATAGTTTCAGGTGTTCAGATTTCAGAAAAGATTGAAGATTATTCAATAATACCTGAAGATGAAATTCCATTTTAAGGCGGTGTTGTGATGTTGCAAATACATATTGAAGGCACTGACCTTGTTGCTTGTACAGCCTTGATTGTTATGGCTGTTATAGCTTGGAGTTTTACAAGAAAATAAAAGGAGAAAATAAAATGTCACATAAATTGATTGCAAATAATGTTGATGTAACTGGTTGTGAATTTGGAGAAAAGAACGGTTACAAATGTTATCTATATGATGGAGATGATTGCAGAGAAGCTCCTGATTGTTATTTTAAGCAAATGCAACGAGAAAAAAATAAAGCTAATGAGTTACAACAAAAACTAATTAAAGTAAACAATGAACTTATTGGCAAAGATGCAAAAATTGCTTCAATGCAAAATGCTTGTGATCCACTAATTGTTGAAGATGCTTGCACATTTGTGCTTTCATTTTTTCTTTTTTGGAAAGCCAACAAAACAGCTATTTTTAAGATTGATGATGAAACAATTGTAAACTTGCAAAGAATTGGTGAAGCTTTGAATGATTATCAGAACAATAAACCAAACCCATTTTCTGATAAATATTTCAGCGGTTTGACTTATGCACAAATTGCAGAATTGGCAAAAAAATCAATAAGGCTTACCACAGAACATTGTGAAAATTTGCACAAAATTGAAGAATTGCAGCAGAAATGCGAAAAATTAGATGAAGAAAACCAAAGCTTGTACAACAAGAATTTGGAACTTGAAGGCGAAATTGCAGTAATAAAAAGGGGGCAAAAATGAGCAAAGAAAATGGAGTTCTTGACCTTGTGATGAAGTCCGAATGGTTCAATAAAATCAAGAACGGTGAAAAAACTATTGAATATCGAGAAATCAAAAAAAGCTGGGCTTCAAGAATTTATGAAAACGGCAAGCCAGTTGTAAACAAAGCACTTCTTTCAAAAGGTTATGACAGAAAAGAACAAATGCTTTTTGCAATAGATAAAATTGAAGTTTTGACTTCAGGGCTTGAAACAGATTTGCATATTGACAAACCAGTCTATGCAATACATTTGGGTGAACAGCTGAACATTGTGGAGTGGAAAAAGCAAGGGGGGTGTGATGTATAAGGAAGGTTTCAAGCTTATTTTTCAAAATAAATTGAGCATTAAAGAATTTGGCAAAGAAGTTGTTTTGAATATTGAAACAGTAGGAAAACCTTGCAACATGGGAAGATATTATTTTCATTGCAACGAGTGTGAAAATCAAAGCATTGCTGATGATGAAGGCACTTGTTACAGTTGCATCAATTATTCAAATGTTTTCAATGATGATGAAACAAAGTTCTATTGCAAAAACTACAAGAAAGGAGAACAATAATGATAATATTTAATTTTTCAACACTTTTATTGATTTGGTTATTTTTCTTGTATTGCGTGTGGGTATTTGAAGGATATTCAAAATTTTTGAATTCAGGATGGGATCATGCAGAATTCATTGGAATAACACTTCACCCGAAAGGCGAAAAATGTACAATAAGCCAATGGAAAGAAGGAACTGACAAAAAAATAAATATATTTTTGTGGGCTTTGAATTATTCTTTCTATGCTGACACAAGTGTAACCCACCTTGAAGAAACATATTACAAACATGT